>CANQTU010000010.1 GCA_947626925.1 uncultured Clostridia bacterium
ATAACAATTTGCATCATATATTGGATAAATGCCATCATATCTCCAACTTGTGTTAATCCTTGGTCTACATTGTGACCTCCTACCCATACAATTAAAACGGCAATTGAGTTCATAATTAACATTAATAATGGCATCATCATTGACATTGCACGGTTTACAAATATGTTTGTTTTCATTAAATCTTTATTTGCAGTTTCAAACCTTGCTTCTTCTTTTTTCTCTTTGTTAAATGCTCTAATAACTGGTAAACCTGTTAAAATTTCTCTAGATACTTGGTTCAATTTATCTATTAAATCTTGCAATATTTTAAATTTAGGCATAACAATAATGAATAATGTGCCTACTATAAATAAAATAGCTAAAATGGCAACACCAATAATCCATGCCATTTGATTATCGCTATTTGTTAGTACTTTTACAAATCCACCTATACCTATAATTGGTGCATAAACAACTACTCTAAATAACATTGTTATTAGTTGTTGTATTTGCTGTATATCGTTTGTACTACGTGTTATAAGTGATGCTGTTGAAAATTCGGATAATTCTTTATTAGAAAAACTTATAACTCTTTTAAATACTTTTTCACGTAATGTTTTTCCTAATTGTGCTGCCACTTTAGATGATAAAAGCATAATTATAACTGCTGATACCATTGTTATTCCTGCTACTCCTAGCATTTGAAGTCCTGTAAAGAATATGTAATTGTTTTGGATTTTATCTAAATCTACTCCTATATTTTTATAAATTTGTTTTACTGAAGTTACCGCAGCTTGTTCTTTTATTGTGTCTTGCATTTGTTCTATTTGTGTGCTTAATTGTGCCATCATTTGTTGTTTTTGTTCTGCAGGTAAATTAGCCAATTGTTCGTTTTGTATTGATGCTATTTGTAAAAGTGGTGTAGTTATTATTTTTGTTAATTCGTCTTTTTGTTCTTTTTCTATTTCTTTGATAACATATATTTCATTTGCATCTATTTTTGCATCTTTTCCTAAATATTTGTTAATAATTTTTTCTTCTTGCTTGGTTTTGTTTGTTCCTACTAGCGTATAATTATTTAGAATTTTTTCACCATTGTTTGTAAAAGTAAGGAGAATTTCTATTTCTTCTTTTGATATTATTTCTGGTACAGCGCTTTCAATACCTCCTGCTTGTATACCAGTGTTTACTATTTTTGATGTGTAGTCTGGCAATGCTAAGTCTGTTGCCGCCTGTAAGCATAATAATGCTACTATTACTACTACTTTCCAAAATGATTTTTTTAGGTTTTTTAATACTTTTAGCATATTTTCTCCTTTCTTTTTGTATATATATAAGCACTGTATCATTATATGTGACACAGTGCTTATTGTCAATGTTTTAATTGTGAATTTTGTATGAAATATTTACTTTATTTTAATTTTTTTATATCTTCTCCCATAATTTCAAGATAATCTTTTTCTGCCTGTGTTAAATGAGTTTTCATGTATTTGTCATATTCTTCATGTGCTTTTTTTAAAGCTTTTTCGTGCGAAATTTTTCCTGCATTTTGTAATATATCTTTATGTGTCATAGTTAAGAAACCATCTAATTCTTGTATCCATTCTTTCATTGTCATTGCATGAAAATTTAAAGCATTAATTTCAGCAACGTCTAAATATGCAGAAACCATTCTATTTAATAAATCTAATTCTTCACTAGTTAAGTAATTTTTTGCAACTTCAGTTTCGGCCCTTGTTGGAATGTTTCCTTGAAAACTTGTTAATCCTAAGTTTTCTTTATTACTGTCAACTCTGTTATATATGACTTCTGCTGCAGTATTTTTATGAACAGCATAATGCATTTTATTTTGAACTGTTTTAAAGAATTGCTTTGTTTCATCACTTTTAGCGTTATAATCTACACTTGTTGCATATATATCTAAAATTTTCCTCCAAAAAACTTTTTCTGAAGAACGGATATCTCTAATTTTTTCTAATACTTCTTCAAAATATGCATCTTTACCATTGTTTTTAAAGCGTTTTACGTTTAAGTTGTAACCTTTAATTAGATATTCTTTGATTAGTTTGTTTGCCCAAATTCTAAATTGTGTGCCTCTTATTGATTTTACACGATATCCAACTGATATAATTAAATCTAAATTATAAAATTTTGTTTTATATTTTTTTCCGTCTTGGGCAGTTGTCAAGTTTTCCTTGACAACTGCATTGTAATTTAGTTCTTCTTCTTCAAAAATATTTTTTATATGTAGGCTTATGTTTTGCTTAGTGGTATCAAATAATTCCGCCATTGATTTTTGTGTTAGCCATACATTTTCATCTTCTAATCGCACTTCGATATCAACTTGTCCATCATCTGTTGTATAAATTATTATATTGCTTTCTGGCAAATCATTTTCCATAAATTACCTCCTTGTAGAGATTTTTCTAAAAAAATGAAGCACTACATAGCACTTCATTTTACATTTTTCTAAATACTCCGCCTACTTTTCCTAGTATTTCACATGTTGGAACAATAATTGGGTCCATGGTAGAATTTTCTGGTTGTAGTCTGATGTGGTCTTTTTCTTTGTAAAATGTTTTTACTGTTGCTTCATCTCCAATTAGTGCAACAACTATTTCTCCATTGTTTGCAGTGTTTTGTTTTTTTACTAATATGTAGTCTCCGTCTAGAATTCCAGCTTCTATCATACTTTCGCCTCTAACTGTAAGCATAAAACTTTCAGAATTTCCAACAAAATCTATTGGAATTGGAAATGTGTCTGTTATGTTTTCTACTGCTAATATTGGTTCTCCTGCTGTTATTCTACCAACAATTGGAACTTCTACTAATTCTTTTTGGGTGTAGAAGTCTTTGCTTGATGTGTTTTTTGCTTCTCCGGAACCACCTTTTAATAGTCTTAGTGTTCTACCTTTTTTGTCTTGTTTTTTGATGTATCCTTTTTCTTCTAGTTTTGCTAGGTATCCGTGTACTGTTGCTGTTGAACTTAATCCTACTGCTTTTCCTATTTCTCTTACTGATGGTGGATATCCTTGTGTCATTATTTGTTTTTCAATGAATTTTAATATTGATTTTTCTCTTCTATTTAATTCTGGCTTTTTTCTAGGCATATTTATCACTCCATTTCTTATATTTGTACACATCATATCATACAAACAAAAAAATGTCAAACATATTTTTGATTTTTTGTGAAATAATTTTTCTTTCTAAATGTTTGTTATATAAAAGGTAAGGCGAGTAGAAAAAAATGCAATAAATTTTTTTTCATCTGGTTTACCATATGGATAATTATATCCACTATAGACACTAGGAGAGCCAGACCAATTCCAAGACGCTCCTCTGGAAACTCGACTCCAAGTAGTATTGGCCTCTAATGTCCATTCATAATGATTCCCTGCTAAGTCATAAACGTTTAGTAGTATGTCATCTTGAGTTGCTCCCGTATTTATCGCAGTCTTTCCTACATAACCTCTTCCTGTCTCTGTAACTTTTTTTGCCTCTGATTTATTTGTTAATGCATAATTTAACATTGCATCATATTGACTTCCCCATATCATACTTGATTTTATGGAGTTGTATTCGTTTTTGTATGTCTTTGCCATTGTATATAATCCATACCACATTTTTGTATCATCTTGTAATGCATCTGTTGCTGGTCCTGCTTTTGATACAGCTGTATTTGTCGCTTTATCTATTCCCATTTCGTATCTTCCAATATAAAACCCTTCGTTTATTTTTACACTTTCTATCATTTCATTATATTCTTTTTGTAAAGATTCTTCAGTTACTATTTCGTTTCCATTAGTATCTTTATTATAATTACTATTATCTCCATTGTGGTTTGAATCCGTTAAATATGCTGGTTCTCTGTATTCTATAGTAGATTGACCATAATTAGACTTTACTGTTGATTCAGTATTTTTAAAATCATATAATACCCCTTCATAATTTATTTTTCCATCTGTACTTTGCTTAACTGTTGATTCTTTTGCCATCAGCTTTTCAGTTCCTTTTACTTTTAAATTTTTGTCTACTGGTATCCATACAAATTCATTTCTTTTTTCGTCTACAACTACTACTCCATCTTTTATTGAATTTTGTCCTTCTATTTGGGTTGGTGCAAATCCTGCTGGGATTGGCACTTTTATTGGGTTTCCATCTTCGTCTTTCTCTCCTGTTTCATAATAATATTGTTCTTTATTCATTGCTGCATTCATAGCCGCTAACTTTATTTGTTCTTCTTCACTTGCTTTCTCTGTTTCTGTTTTTGCTGTTTGTGCTTTTGTTAGTATTCCATTATCCCCTGTTAATGTTGCTATACTTACTCCTGCTAAGATTAATAAAACAATAATTGTTATTACTAATGCTATTAATGTTATACCTTTTTGCCTTTGAAAATTTTGTTTTTTAGTTTTTTGTTTTAATTCCCTTTCTTTTTTGTATTTTATTTTCATGATTTTTCATGCCTCCTTGTATTTTAATTTTTTTATATTTTAAAATTTAAAAACTTTTTGAACACAAAAAAGATAGCAAATAACACCTATACTTTAGGTCCTATCTACTATCTTTTTTATTTCTATTTTATTTATTTTTTCAACGTTTTCTTTATTTAGTAAACATAAGGTGTGTGTGTGTGTGTGTGTACAGCCTCAAGGGTTTTAGCTTCTATTTTTTTCATTTGTTTTATTCCTCTTTCCTTGTTTTTACATTTTTATTATACCTTATGTTTTTTCTTTTGGCAAGAGTTTATACTCAAAATTTATAACATTCTTTTCCCTGTTATTCTATATAAAGCACAACACGAAACCCATTAAGGAGGTAGCACCAGTTTGCCACAGTGCCACCGCTCAAGTGAAACCACTCCGACCTTTATTGTTAGGGTAAGCATAGGCACTACCACGGATAACGCAGTTTTTAGCTCCTACTATATCGCCAGTTTGCAAATTTGGCATTGACTCTGAAGGTTTATCTTCACTTGCTGCATTTCCATTTTCTGTTGTCCATTCCCACACATTTCCAGCCAAATCATATATGTTATATGATTTGAAATTTTCACTTGCTCCTGTTGATAATTCTAAATAATAATATTTTCCCCCTTCCCCATCTTTTGGCGCTCCTGTTACTTGTCCTTTGCTATATGTCTTTGCAGTATTCAAAGTTGTACCTTCATAAGTGTGTACTGCATATAAGGTATTTAGATTTTCGAATTTTATTGTTCTATTATTATAATAGTTTCCCCATGTTGTTGAATCTAATAAATTTTTAGTATCATCATATTTTTTTATTATTCTACATGTTGTATCCCATGCATGTGAATCTATTAAATAACTTTGTACTCCATTATTTTTTATCATATTTCCTGCTACATTTTTAGCATGTATTTGATCTATATAATTCCATACTTGTACTCCCTTTTTACTTACTGGGATATATTTATCTGTATTCTTTTCTGCTTGTTGTTTATATTCTGCTCCGTCTGAATTAGCATAAAATTCTGTTGCTTCTTTTGGTACTCCTGCTTCATATCTTCCTATATAAAATCCTCCATTGTTTTTTATACTATCTTGTATATCTTTTTTGTTAGGTTGTCCATCTCCCCATGTTCCTCCGTTATATTTATATTGTTTTGTTTCCCAACCATCTTCAGTATTTCTTTGCTTGTTAAATTCGTCTAATGTACATGGTATCCAAACAAACTCATTTCCGTTTTCATCTACAACTACTACTCCATCTTTTATTGAATTTTGTCCTTCTATTTGGGTTGGTGCAAATCCTGCTGGGATTGGTACTTTTATTGATTTTCCTTCTTCGTCTTTCTCTCCTGTTTCATAATCATATTTTTCTGTATTCATTGCTGCATTCATAGCTGCTAGTTGTACTTGTTCTTCTTCGCTTGCTTTCTCTGTTTCTGTTTTTGCTGTTTGTGCTTTTGTTAGTATTCCATTATCTCCTGTTAATGTTGCTATACTTACTCCTGCAAGTATAAGTAAAACAATAATTGTTATTACTAAGGCAATTAATGTTATACCTTTTTGTAATTTACTTCCTTTTTTGTGTTTTAATTTCATGATTTCTCATGCCTCCTTCTTATTTTAATTTTTATATTTTTAAATTCAAAAACTTTTTGAACGCAAAAAAGATAGCAAATAACACCTATTTCTAGGTATTATCTACTATCTTTTCTATTTTATTTATTTTCTTATTTAGTAAACATAAGGTGTGTGTGTGTGTGTGTGTGTACAGCCTCAAGGGTTCTAGCTTCTACTTTTTTCATTTGTTTCTTCCTCTTTCTTTGTTTTTACATTTTTATTATACCTTATGTTTTTTCTTTTGACAAGTATTAATACAAAATTTTTGATTTAACTTAACAAAAATTTATTTCCATAAATAAAACACCAAAATTGGTGCTTTATTTATTACTTTATATAAATAGTTGGATCAACTGGTAAAGAATCCTTTAAAATCTCAAAATGAAGATGTGGCTCGTCAGCAATTTCAAATACAGCAGTATTTCCAACTGTTCCTATAGATTGTCCTTTTTCTACCTTTTCGCCCTCAACAACAAATTCTGATGTTAATAAATTTGAATATATAGTTTGGAAATTATCATCATGCTCAATAACAATTGTTAAGCCATATCTTGGGTCATTTTTAATAGATTTAACCGTACCTGCTTCTGATGATTTAACTACTGTTGTTTTGTTAGCTTTAATGTCAATTCCCATGTGTGTAACCCATTCTTGTAATGTTTCTGAATATAACAAATTATCTTTTGCATATTCTTTAACAATTTCACCTTCTACTGGTCTTTCAAAATTTAATTCTTTCTTTGCTTCTTGTTTTGTTTCCTTTGCTGTACTTGTTGATACTGCTGTGTTGTTATTTATTTTTGTTGTATTTGTTTTAGTTGTGTTGGTTACACTATTTGTAGTGTTAGTTGTGTTAGTTTCGTTTGTTGTGTTTGTATCATTTGTTGTATTCATTTCTTTTTCTGCATCTTCTACTGTTTTTCCAATTTCTGTACTAGCACTTTCCGTGTTTTGCGTATTATTACCTAAACCTGCCATTTGCTCTAAACTCATTGTACTATTTTTAACATCATCACTTAAACTTTTGCTATACATAAATAAACTAAACACAATTACTGCCAAAATAGCTACCCCTATCCCAGCATATAAAACAATTTTGTCAGATGTTGTTTTTGTTTGCAAATTTTTTCTTCTATTTTCTCTTCTCATATAATCCTCCTTAAATAGTTTATTAATACAAGTATTTCCTATTTTTAGAAGATTATACATTTTTATAAATCATTTATTTCTTTAATTTCGACATCTTTATAAAAATGATGAATAATATCTTCGTAATTGCTGCCCTGTTTTGCCATGCTATCTGCACCAGTTTGGCTCATTCCAACTCCGTGACCATATCCTTTTACTGAAAATTTGATTTTATCTGCTTCTTTTGTAATTTCAAAATTAGTAGATTTTAATCCAAAAATACTTCTAGCTTCTACACCAGATATATTATGGTTTCCAAATTTTACTGTTTTTACACGATTACTATCAGTATATTCTAATATTTTTATTTCTTCTGCATTTGCAAAATCAATTTGTATATCTTCATATTTGCTTTTCAATTTTTCTAATATTTCGTCATTAGAAAGTTCTACCTCTGATGCATATTGGCTATATCCTTCTTCTCCTGCTGTTTCCACTACTTGCAAATACGGCATTCCACTTCCACCCCAAACATTTACTGGAAGTTCTGTTGTTCCACCACTATTTGCATGAAAAAATGCATTTATAGGCTCATTTTGATATGTTATTATTTTTCCTTGTGTTTCGTTTACACATTGTACTATTTTTGACCAGTTAGCTTCTCTTTTACTTTCTTCCCATCTTGCTAGCCTATCTTCCTTAGAAACCCAAGCCTGACAGCAAGTAGAATCATCACAAATGTCTGCGTTTTCATGTTTTTTGTTTTTGGCTTTATATATTGTATAAGTTCTAGCTACAATGGCTTGCGCTTTTAATGCCTCTTTTTCATAATCTGCTGGCATTTCTGCAGATACCACATTGCATAAGTATTCATCAATAGCAACTTCTTCAACTTCTCCTGTTTCCTTATGTAGTAATTTAATTGTTGAATAATCTTCATAATTATAATTATTTTCTATTTGTGCTGTGTCAGGCTGTTGCTCTGTAATATTTTGCTCATTTTCTGTACTAGTTATAATATCTCTTTTAGTTAATAAAGCTGGTAATAAAAAACAAATAAAAATAAAGGCAAAAAAATATAACAAAACTTTTTTCACGAATTACTTTCCTCCCTCCTTAAGCAAAATTTAAGCTTCAATTAGTTTGCTTTTTAAACTACCTAATATTCTTCGCTCAATTCTCGATACTTGTACTTGAGTAATTCCTAAAATTTTTGCTACTTGTGCTTGTGTTTTTTCTTTAAAAAATCTTAATAAAATAACTTGTTTGTCTCTAGCTTCTAGCCCTTCAATTAATTGGTTTATAGTTAATTTATTTGTAATTATTTCTTCTTCATTTTTATTGTTTGATAAAGTTTCTAGTAAACTAATAGAATTACCATCTTTTTGGTTTTTGTAAGTGCTATTTTCGATAGATTCTACATTATTGCTAGATTCCATTGCTAAAATAATGTCTTCTTTTGATGTTTTTAATTCTTTTGCAATTTGGTTAATGCTTAATTCTTCACCTTTTTTATAAAAATATTCTCTTTGTAAATCTCTAATTTTTATGTTTAACTCTTTAATGCTTCTGCTGACTTTAACAGGTCCATCATCTCTAATATATCTTTTGATTTCGCCTATCATATATGGCACTGCATATGTTGATAGTTTTACATCATAATTCAAATCAAATTTTTTTATTGATTTTATAAATCCCATACAACCTATTTGGTATAAATCTTCTACTTCATATCCTCGTCCTTGAAATCTTTTTACTATACTCCATATAAGTCCATTATTTTGCTTTATTAATTCCTCCATTTCAAATTTATCTCCGTGTTGGGCTTTTTTAATTGCTTCTATATCTTTTTTGTCCATTACAAAACCCTCATTTCTAATTATTCTTATTTAAATACTCATTTGAAACTCTTTTTCCTCGTTTTCAAGATTGGGTTTTATTTTTTTACTCATGGTAACTTTAGTGCCTAAGCCCATAATAGACTCAACTTCCATGCTATCCATAAAATTCTCCATAATAGTAAAGCCCATTCCAGACCTTTCCAAATTTGGCTTAGTAGTAAATAGTGGTTCTTTCGCAACTTCAATATTTTCAATACCTTTGCCATTATCAGAAATTTCAAGAATAACCTCGTTTTCCTTCAAATGCCCTACTATTTTAACTATACCCTTCTTATTTTCATAACCATGAATAATACAATTTGTAACAGCCTCAGAAACCGCTGTTTTTATATCTGCTAACTCTTCAATTGTTGGGTCTAGCTGCGAAGCAAAAGCTGCAACTGCAACCCTTGCAAACGCTTCATTGCTAGCTTTGCTAACAAACTCTAATTTCATTTCATTATCAAAAACATCTTTCATTGTTTCAATCCTTTCTGTTTGTGTGATTGTCCCGTTCTGGGACAGGCACCAGTGTACCCATTTTGTCCCTTTTTGGGACAGGTTCAAGTTTAGATTTTTTGTGCAATTGGAATTAGTTTTAAGATTCCGCTCATTTCAAATATTCGTTTTACACTTTCTGTTAGATTACTCATTTCTAATTTTGCACCTACCATGTTGGCAAATTTGTATCTTCCTATTATCATGCCTATTCCTGCACTATCCATGAAAGTGACACTATTAAAATCAAATATAATTCTTTTAGGCATATATCTTTCAATTTCATAATCTGCTCTCCTCCTTATCTTTTGTACACTACAATCATCAATTTCATCTGTGATTTTAAAAATCAGGAGCTTGTCCTCTTCATAAAATTTTGATTCCATATTGACATCATTCCTCCCTCTCTTTTGCTTTTTGTATTATAATACTATTTCCATTATTTTCCAAGAGTGAAAAATAAGAAGTTTTGTCGATTTGTAAGAACTTTTCGACAAAATAATAGAGCCATAAATTTATGACTCTATTGGAATAAAACATTATGAAATTGTTTTTATAATTTTTCAAGCATATCTTTATATTTTTCTAATTTTGCTTTCTCTTCATCAATTTTTGCTTGTGGTGCTTTATTAATAAATCCAGGATTAGAAAGCATTTTTTCACATCTTAAAACTTCTTGTTCTAATCTTTTTCTTTCTTCTGCTTTTCTTTTTTGTTCCTCCTCTTTATCAATTAAGCCCTCTAGTGGCATATACAATTCAATTCCATCAATTAAAATTTGAATACTATCTTCTGGAATATCTGCTTTTTCTTCTTGAATTTTCATATCTTTTCCAAAGCCTAATTTTAATATAAAATCTTTTGCCTGTAATAATTCTTGTTTATATTCTTTTGTTACAAATATTAAATCTGCTTTTTTTGATGGATGAATATTTTTATTTGCCCTTACATTTCGTATTTCTACTATAATTTCTTTTAATTTTTCAATTAACTGTTCTTCTTTGTCAAATATAAATTCTGTTTTTACTTCTGGCCAACTTGAAACCATTAATTCATCATCACTATTTTTTACCAAATTACTGTAAATTTCAGATGTTACAAAAGGCATAAATGGATGTAATAATTTCATAGAATCTTTTAAAACTTCACTTAAAACATATCCTACTGTTGATTTTATTTCTTGATTTTCGCTATAAATTCTTGGTTTTACCATTTCAATATACCAGTCGCAAAATTCGTTCCAAATAAAGTTGTATATTTTATCTAGGGCTATTCCTAAATCGTAGTTTTCCATATTTTGAGTTATCTCTGCTATTAATTTATGTAATTTGTTAAGTATCCATTTATCTTCTAAGGCTAGTGTTTTTGGAGCAGCTACACTAATATCAGTTGTTGAGATATTGTTTATCACAAATTTAGCTGCATTCCATATTTTATTAGCAAAGTTAGATGCTTGCTCCAATTTTTCTGGCATATAGCGAATATCATTTCCCATAGTTGTTCCTGATAATACAGAAAATCTTAAGCTGTCTGCACCATATTTTTCTATAACTTCGATTGGGTCAATTCCATTTCCCAATGTTTTTGACATTTTTCTGCCTTGACTATCTCTAACAATTCCATGTATTAATACATCACTAAATGGTTTTTCTTTCATAACTTCTAGCCCTGAAAATACCATTCTTGCTACCCAAAAGAATATAATATCATATCCAGTTACTAAAACATTAGTTGGATAAAATGTTTTTAAATCTTCTGATTCTGTATTTGGCCAACCTAATGTCGAAAATGGCCATAGTGCGGAACTAAACCATGTGTCTAATGTATCTGAATCTTGTTCTAATTTTGTTGAGCCACATTTTTGGCATTTTTCCGGTTTTAATTTTGCTACATGGATATTTCCACATTCTTGACAATAGTAAGCTGGTATTTGGTGTCCCCACCATAATTGCCTAGATATGCACCAGTCTTGGATATTTTCTAACCAGTTAAAATATGTTTTTTCATATCTTTTTGGAATAAATCTAATTTCATCATTTCTAACTGCTTGTATTGCTGGTTCTGCCAATTCTTTCATTTTTACAAACCATTGCTCTGAAATTTTAGGTTCGATTGTACTTTTACATCTTTCACATTTTCCAACATTATGAGTGTATTCTTCTTCTTTTACTAATGTACCAATTTCTTTTAGTTTTTCAACTATTTTCTTTCTTGCTTCTAGTAAATCCATTCCTTTGTATTCTGGAACAAGATTTCCCATTTTAAAGTTTTCGTCAAATACTTCTATTATTTCTAAATTATGTCTTAAGCCTGCTTGATAGTCATTCATATCATGTGCTGGTGTAATTTTTACTGCACCTGTTCCAAATTCTTTTTCTACAAAATTGTCTGCAATAATTGGAATTTCTTTATTCATAATAGGTAAAATACAAGTTTTTCCTATTAAACTTTTATATCTTTCATCATCTGGATGTACTGCTACTGCTGTATCTCCAAGCATTGTTTCTGGTCTAGTAGTAGCTACAATTATATAATTGTCTGTACCTTTTACTTGATATCTAATGTGCCATAAATGAGAATTTTCTTCATGATATTCTACTTCTGCATCAGAAATAGAGGTGTTACAGTTTGTACACCAGTTTACCATTCTTTTTCCTTTATAAATTAATCCTTTGTTATATAAGTTAACAAATTGCTCTAAAACGGCATTAGATAAGCCTTCGTCTAGGGTAAATCTTCTTCTTTCCCAGTCACAAGAACATCCTAATTTTCTTTGTTGTTCTTGTATAGTTCCTCCATAAAGGTTAGTCCAGTCCCATGCTTCTTCAATAAATTTTTCTCTGCCTACATCTTGTTTAGTTTTCCCTTCTTCTTTCAGTTTTTGGACTACTTTCATTTCTGTTGAAATTGAAGAATGGTCAGAACCTGGTACCCATAAAGTATTGTAACCTTGCATTCTTTTGAAACGAATTAATATATCTTGAAGAGTATCGTCTAATGCATGACCCATATGTAGTTTTCCTGTTACATTTGGTGGTGGCATCATAATGCAATAACTTTTTTTAGTTTTATCACCGCTTGGCTTAAAATAACCGCTTTTTTCCCAATGTTGATATAATTTTTCTTCAAAGTCTTTCGGATTATATTTATCTAGCATCGTCTTCCTCCTTGTTTGCTATTTGTCTTGGATCCTTTTGTTGCTCTTCACTTATTGCTTCTAATGTTACTTTTTTTGGTTCTGTTTTTATGCATTTCTTAAAAGCTTCTAGGCTAGCAATTTCGCCTGTTTCTATATAATTTTTTATCATTTCATACATAGCATATAATATATTATTAGGAATTAAACTTTTATCTAATGATAAGTATCTTTTTTCTTCTTCTTCTGTTAATTGTCTTTTTGTTGGTAAAAGAATAAATTCTGAAATTTCATTTCTTCTTTTTTGTTCATCTGAAAAAGCCTCTGTTAATTTTTCTTTAAATATATTTTCCATTTTTTATCAATCTCCTAAATTAATACCTATATTTCTTGCTGTTTTAATTAAATCATCATCCATAGATACTTTTCTTAAATTACTTTCTTCTGTATTTCCAGATACAGCTCCTATTTTTGTGTTTTTGCCTACAACCTCTTCTAAAGATACACTATCTAGCTTGCCATCTTTTATAATTGTTAATGTTCCAAATTTTCCTTCTAAGGCAAGTTCCATAGCTTTTGTTCCATATTTTGTAGAAAGAACTCTATCAAAAGCTGTTGGTGTTCCTCCTCTTTGCATATAGCCTAAAGTAGTATTTCTTGCTTCTAATCCTGTTAATTCTTGTAATTGTTGTGCTACTACCTGACCAATTCCACCTAATTTAGTATTATCAACTCCTACGCCATTATCTCTTTTTCCCATTATTGTAATTTTTCCACCTTTTGGCATAGCTCCTTCTGCTACAACAACTACACTAAAGTTTTTTCCTCTTTTCTTTCTGTTTTCAATTTTGTCTACAACTCTGTTAATATCATAAGGTATTTCTGGGATTAATGCAACGTCTGCTCCTCCTGCTATAGCTGCTTCTAGAGCTATCCAACCAGCATATCTACCCATTACTTCTAACACCATTATTCTATGATGAGTAGCACCTGTTGTGTGTAGTCTGTCTAATGCTTCCATTGCAACAGATACAGCTGTATTATATCCAAATGTAATTTCTGTACAAGCTACATCATTATCTATAGTTTTTGGAACTCCTATTACATTAACACCTTTTGTTGAAAAGTCTCTTGCAGATTTTTGTGTTCCATCTCCTCCTAATGTAAATATACAATCAAATCCAAATTCTTTTATGTTTGCAATTGCTTGTTCTGACATGTCTTTATATTCTACATTGCCATTTTCATCTACTATTTTGTAATGAAATAAATTAGCATTTGTAGATGATCCTATTATTGAGCCTCCTTTTGGTAGAATCCCCATAGCTTCTCCATTTGCTGCTGTTGACAATAATTCAAAATCTTTTTTTAGCAAACCATTATATCCGTCAATAATACCATAACATTCTACATTATGATTTTCTGCAGTTTTTACTATAGCTCTAATAACTGCATTAAAACCTGATACGTCTCCACCATTTGCTAAAATTCCTACTTTTTTTAACATCTTCTTTTCTCTTCCTTTCTAAATAAAAAATCTTCCATTTGTTGTTAATCCATATTATTATATCAATAATTTAAATTTTTACAACACTTTTGGAAGATTTTTTTTATTCAAATACATCAAATTCTTCAATTCTGTTTCCTCTTAAATAATCTTGTATTGACATTTTGCGTGAATTTTCTCCTTGTATTTCTAACACTTTTATAATTCCTTTTTTTGCCTTAACAAATAATCCGTTTCGCTCATCAGAAATTAAAACAGTTCCATTTACAAGAGTTTCTAAATTTTCTACCATTATTTCATTTTCTTGTGCGAGTTCTATTTTCCAAAATTTTATTTTTTTTCCGTTTAGAAATGTATAAGCACCCATTATAGGGTTTAGGCCTCTAACTAAATTTTTAATTTCTACTGCTGTTTTGTTTTCCCAATCAATTTTTGCCATTTCTTTTGAAAGCATTGGTGCTAAAGAAAATTCTCCTGTTTGTTTTTTTCGTGGTGCAGTATTATTTTGTATTTGTTCTAATGTTTTTACTAATAAATTAGCTCCAATTTTTGATAATCTATCCCATAATTCACCTGTTGTTTCATTTTCACCTATTTCCACTTCTTCGGTTAAAATAATATCACCTGTATCCATATTTGTATCCATATACATAGTTGTAACACCTGTTGTCTTATCTCCATTTAAAACAGCCCATTGGATTGGTGCTGCTCCTCTATATTTTGGTAATAAAGAAGCATGTAAGTTAATGCATCCATATTTAGGTATTTCTAAAATTTCATTTGGTAATATTTTTCCATAAGCTACAACACAAATAACATCTGGTTTTAAACTTTTCATTTGTTCAATAAATTCTTCATTATGCTTTACTTTAGTTGGTTGATATATTTCAAATCCTTTTTCTAAAGCAAATTGTTTTACTTCTGATGGCTGTAATTTCATTCCTCTACCTTTTGGTCTATCTGGGTTAGTTACTACTCCTATAATAGAATGTCCAGCTTTTTCAATTGCTTGCAGACTTTCTCTTGCAAAGTCTGGAGTTCCCATAAAAATAATATTCATTATTTCCCTCCATCTTATTCTAATTTAAACTATTCTTTATCTGGTTCAACATATTCTAAAGTTCCAGGTATAATTTTATCTACAAAAACTTCTCCATTTAGATGGTCAACTTCATGGCAAATAGCTTGTGCTAATAATTCTTTTGCCTTAACACGCATTCTTTTTCCTTCTCTATCAGTATATTCGGCAACAACTTCTTCTGGTCTTAAAACTTTAGCAAATTGATTTGGAAAGCTTAAACATCCTTCATCTACTTCATGTTCTCCTTTTGTTTCCAAGATGATAGGATTAATAAGTACAATTGGTCCATTGTCATCATATAAATCAATTACAATAACTCTTTTTAAAACTCCCACTTGTACTGCTGCTAAGCCTACGCCATTATATTTATGCATAGTTTCTATCATATCATCAATTAACGTTTGTAGTTTGTCATCAATAACATTTATTTCCCTAGATTGCTTTTTTAATATTTCGTCGCCTTCTAATCTTAAATTTCTAATTGCCATTTTGATTTTCCTTTCTCCCTTCAAAATGTAAACGCACACCTGTCCCAAAAAGGGACAAAATGGGTACACTTGTGCCTGTCCCAGAACGGGACATTAAAGTTCATCCCAATACATAACAATAGAACCATATTTTCCAAGTTTGTCTTGTGCTTCATTTGCAACACCAAATAGAGTTGCATATACTAAATATTCTTGATTTATTTCTAAAGATTGTACTTGATAATCTTTTATTAGAGTATAATCTTCTAGGTACTTTTTAAATAATAACCAATTTTGTCCTTCCTCTTTTCCTTTTTCTGTAAGAAAAGCTATTA
Organism: uncultured Clostridia bacterium; assembly: GCA_947626925.1. Taxonomy (GTDB): domain Bacteria; phylum Bacillota; class Clostridia; order TANB77; family CAG-508; genus CAG-269. Next base: position 16,101 of record CANQTU010000010.1, read on the forward strand.
CATCTTGATAAAAAACAATTTTCTTTTCATTATTTATTACAGAATGTTGATTATAGTTATAGTATTTATCATCTTTATATACAATTTTTCTGTTTGTTATTAATTGTTTAATTATTTTACATGCTAATATAATGGCAAAAATTGTTATTATTGTTAAAATACTTCCTATTCCTAAATAAATTATTTCAATTTTTTCTATTGGAATATTAGTTTGTTTTTTTACGGATATTTTTCCGATTGTAATAATTAAAAACAGCATTGCTATAAACCCTGTAATACCAATTGTTATAAATGTTGATATTAAATCATGATAAGATTTTTTGTATTCTTTTATATCTGTTGTGCAATTACCAAGCTGTTCTTGTTCACTTATTACCTCATATAAGAATTCTTGTTTGAATGTATCTCTATATAAATTTTTATTTTCTCTTATTGCTTTTTTTAATTCTGATATTGTTATTTCATCATTAACCTTTACAAATCTTTTTATAAATTCTAATATTATTATTTGAGATTTTTTTAAATTATTTGTATCTTTTTCTAACATTCTTAATATTGTTTCTCCATTAGCTGTCTTACCAATATCTATATACCCTTTTAGAGCTAGTTCTAAAAGAGTAGCCTGAATTACTTTATTTAAAGTATTCGTACCATCTCTATATGTTAAATTTGTTAATTTTTTCGTTAGAAAAGCTACTCCCGCTGCTGTGTTTTCATTGTTGGGAATTTCTCTATAATAAATTGCCTGTTTTAATTCATTATCTTTTTTAGGCTTTTTTACATTTTTATATTTTTTCCAGTTTTTTGCCATTATATATAAATTAAAAATCCAAAATGCTATTATTATAAAAATCATAATATATCCTGATACTAAATTTACTGTGTTATTTTCCATTTCTTACCTCTTTTTCTAAATCATATTATTAGGATTCACATCAATTGTTACTCTAATTGATTTTTCTTTTCTCTCATAAAATTCCTTTAGTATTTTGTTTAATATAAGATATATATTTTCCGTCATATTTCCTTTTATTATTATTCTCCAACGGTACCTGTTTTGTATTTTGTCTATTGGTGATGGCATTGGTTGAAAGATTTTAAATTTTTCTGTGTTTAATTGATTTTTTAGTTTTTCATAAAACCATCTACTTGTTTCTTGTATTTCTTTTTCTGATAAGCTGTTAAAATTCACCACTATTATATCGCAAAATGGTGGATATTTCAACTGTTTACGTAATGCTATTTCTGTTTCGTAAAATTTTTCATAGTTTTGCTCTTTTGCACATTGTATACTAAAGTTTTCTGGGTTGTAGCTTTGTATTATGACGTTTCCTGGTAAGTTTTCTCTTCCTGCTCGTCCGTGCTACTTGTGTTAGTATTTGGAATGTTCTTTCATTTGCTCTGTAATCGTCTATATTTAATGAACTGTCTGCTGAAATTACTCCAACTAATGTGACATTTGGAAAATGATGTCCTTTTACTACCATTTGTGTTCCTATTAGTATGTCTATGTTTTCGTTTTTGAATTTTTCTAATATTTTTTCGTGTGAATTTTTCTTTGTTACTGTGTCAATATCCATTCTAATTGTTTTTGCTGTTGGAAATTGTTTTTGTATTTCTTGCTCTAATTTTTGTGTTCCTGTTCCAAAGTAACGTATTTTGTCACTATGACATTCTGGGCATATAGTTACTATGTTTTCTTCATATCCACAGTAATGACATTTTAGTTTTTTTTCATAACTATGGTAAGTCATACTAATATTGCAGTTTTTACATGTTACAGTATAGCCACAATTTCTGCACATTATAAATGTTGAATAACCTCGGCGATTTAAAAATAATATAGTTTGCCTTTTTTCTTTTAAGTTTTTTTCAATGGCTTCATATAAGTCCATACTTAGCATAGATCGGTTTCCATTTACTAATTCTTGTTTTAAATCTATTACTTTTACTGTTGGCAAAGATGATTTATTTGCTCTTTTTGTTAATACTAATTTTTGTATTTCTTTATTTGCTTTGTAATAAGTTCTTAGGTCTGGTGTAGCACTACCTAATAATAATGGACAGTTATTTTGTTTCGCTATTTCTTTTGCGACTTCTTTTGCATCATATTTTGGATTTGCTTCAGATTTATAAGAACTGTCATGTTCCTCATCAATTATTATTATTCCAATATTTTCTACTGGTGCAAATATTGCAGACCTTGCTCCTATAACAATGTGGGCTTTTTTTTCTTTAATTCGCATCCATTCATCATGTCTTTCTCCAATTGATAATTTACTATGTAAAACAGCAATTTCTTCTTTTCCAAAACGAGCAATAAATCTGTCTAACATTTGTGGTGTTAGTGATATTTCTGGCACTAGCAAAATAGCTGTTTTTTCTTGTTTTAATACTTCTTGTATTAACTGCAAATATATTTCAGTTTTTCCTGAGCCAGTAACTCCATATAATAGAAATGATTGATATTTATTATTTTTTATCTTTTCTGCTACTTTATTATAAGCATTTTCTTGTTCATCAGTTAATTTTAGATTTTTAGTTTCTTCTTTTTGTTTGATTGTTTCAATATTTTTTAAATTTAATGGATTTCTTTCTACTTTTTCTTCTATAATTTCTAAATATCCATTTTTTACAAGGGTATTTACTGTAGTTCTTGCTGCATCTGTAAATGCTTCTATTTCTGGAACAGTAGCACCCTCGTTATTTTGTAAAAACTGTAATACTTTTTTTTGCTTTTCTGTCTTAATTTTTCCTGTTTCAATATCAAATTCAATTTCTTCTTTGTTTTTTGCTAAATATACACAATTAATAGTTTTGTCTTGAATTCTGTTTTCTTTATTTTTTGTTCTTGTACCTGGTGTTAACATCAATTTAATACAGTCTGAAACATTACAAAAATATTTTTTTGCCATCCATTTAGCAAGTCTAATTTGTTCATCTTTTAATTGTTCTTCTAATTTGGCTATTTCCTTAATTTCATTTTGATAATTTGTGGTTTCTTTTAATCCTACAACAAAAGCTTCTTCTAATTTTCCACCTTTTCCAAATGGCACTAAAACTTTGCTTCCAACAAAAATAATCCCATCTAATTTACATGGGATATGATAATCAAAAGTCTTATTTAATTTTTTTGCTGTACGATTTATAATTACTTCTGCTATCATTTTTTGCTCCTTAAAATAAAGCTTCTAATGCCTGTTTGTAAATCTCCTTTATAATTTCATAACCGTTATCTACTTTTTCCATAAAAATTGTAGAACCTACTCCAGCATTAATTTCTAATACTAATAATTCATTATCTGTTGTTTGAATAATATCTATTGTAGCAAAATTTATATTCAAGGCTTTTCCTGCTTGAATTGCTAAATTTTCAATTTTTGTATATAATTCTCCTTTTTCTAATATTTTAGGAGTAGCTCCTCCACTTAAATTGTGCTTCCATGAAATTTCAACTTTTTCATTTTGTTGTGGAACGTATTTTAAATTGATTTTACCTATATTATTTTCTACAATACCATTTTGTGGAAAATCCAATTTTTTTATTAGTTCTCTAATATTGGATTTTCCATCTCCAATTACAAATGGCTTTGTTTTTCCATAAATTAAATGCACTTTTCCATTTAATAAAAATGCTCTGTATTCTGTTGAAATTGAGTAAAAAGGACATATACTAACTGAATTATGTGTTTTAAAAAGTTTTTCTACAGCATCTTTTACCTCGTGCATTGTATGACAAAGCGAAACTCCTATACCTTCATATTCATTATTTGGTTTAACAACTAATGTGTTGTATTTTTCACATAAAGAAATTATATTGGATTGAATTTGCTCATCTGAGGTATATTCTTTTCTTATTTTTGGATTAAATAACATATAGTGCTTTATTACTGGTATTTTTTGTGAGTTCAGTACCTCATAAGTAGCATATTTATCATCTGCAATATCCCCTGCTGATTGAGAATTTAAATCAAAATGGTTTCTTACAATATGCCTAACTTTTCCATTTTTAGTTAGTTGTAATATCCATCCATATGATAGCTTTTCTGTTTTTATATCTAGTTCTTCACATAATTTTTGTATTAAGGTATTGAATTTATCATTTTGCATTGTTTGTTATTACTCCTTATTCATTAAGCTTTACAATTAATTATTCTTTTCTCATTTTCAATAATTGTTTGAATTATTTGTACTGTTTTCTCTAAATCATTATTTTTCAAGACATAATCATACAAATTAATTTTTGATTCTTCGTAATCAAATCTATTTAATCTTAATATAATTTCTTCTTCTTTAGGCTTGTCTACCCTATTTTCTAATCTTTTTCTTAATTCTTCTTTTGGCACTCTTAAAAATATAGTAATAACTTCTGTGTCTTGTTTTAATAATTCTTTTAAATGCTCTGTACCGTTAACGTCAATATCTTTTACAATTATTTTTCCACTTTTTATTTTTTCATTTAATAATTTTTTTGATGTGCCATAATATTCATTATGATGAATATCATATTCATAGAATTCATCTTTTTTTATCATGTTTTCAAATTCTTCTTTACTTACAAAATTGTAAGTTTGTCCTTCTACATCTCCTTCGCGCATTGGTCTAGAAGTAAAAGATGGAAGTGATTCCACATTTTCCATCCTTTTTATTAATTCTTTTTTTATAGTATCTTTTCCAGCTCCTGCTACTCCAGATAATATTACTAGCATATTGTTACCTTCCCTTCTGCTATTTCATTAGCAGCTAAAGTTACACATGATTCACCTTTTGCTTTTGTTTTGGTTTCATCACCTGCTGCAATTTGTCTTGCTCTTCTTGCAGTTGCTATAACTAATTCATATCTATTATTTGCTTTTGTTAATAATTCTCCCACTGTAGGCTTTACTATCATTTTGTCTTTCCTTCCTTTCTTTTAAAAATTAATCTTCCTGAGAAATTGTTTTATCAATTCTTCCTCCTACTGTTTCTGGTTGAACAGCAGATAATATAATGTGACCTGAGTCCATAATTAAAACTGCTCTTGTTCTTCTACCATAAGTTGCATCTACTGCTGTTTTATTATCTTTTGCTTCTTGCACCATTCTTTTTATTGGTGCAGATTCTGGGCTTACAATTGCTACAATTCTTTCTGCGGAAACAATGTTTCCAAAACCTATATTTACTAATTGCATATTTTTTCCTTCCTTTCTATTCTATATTTTGTATTTGTTCTCTTATGTTTTCTAATTCTGTTTTTATGTCTATAACTAAGTTAGTAATTTCTAAATTATTTGCTTTAGATCCTATTGTATTTGTTTCACGGTTCATTTCTTGAATGATGAAGTCTAGTTTTTTTCCAATAGCTCCTTCTGCTTTTAAAAATTCTTCAAATTGTGCTATATGACTACCTAGCCTTGTAATTTCTTCTTCTACTGAACATTTATCAGCATAAATAACTACTTCTTGTGCTAACCTTGCTTCATCAATTTCTTGGTTTTTAAGTATTTCCTTTATTCTTCCTTCTAATTTTACTACATATTCTTCAATAAGTCCAGTAGAAAGTGAAGATATTTGTTTTACTTTTTCTTGAATTTTTTGTATTCTTATAAGTAAATCTTCTGCAATTTTTTCGCCTTCTGTTGCTCGCATTTTTACTAGTTGTTCTGTTGCTTGTTCTACTGTAGTTAATAATTCATTTTTTATAGTTTCATCTTCTTGATTGTTTTGGATGTTCAAAACATCTGGTAATTTAGAAATTTCTGTTACTTCTATATTAGATAAAATATTTTCTTCTTCTGCTAATTTTTTTAATTCTGTAATATATGCTTTTGCAATTTCTGTGTTTATTTTTATTTCTTTACCTTCTGCTGAATTATTAATAAATGTAATAAATACATCAATTTTTCCTCTTTTTATTTTACTAGAAATCGCCCTTTTTATATCTTCTTCCAAAAAGCTTAATATTCTTGGCATTTTTACACTAACATCTAAATATCTGTGATTAACACTTTTTATTTCTACTTGATATTCTCTTTCATTTATTGTTTGATAAGCTTTTCCGTATCCTGTCATACTTTTAATCATTTTTATTTACCTCTTTTTTCTTCTTTCTTTTTTTTGCTTCTTTTTTTACTGGTTTTTCTTTTTTTACAATTTCAGAAATGTCGCTTAAACTCTTTAAATAGTCTCTTCTATCTTTTGTATATAGTATAATTGCTTTCATTACATAGTAAATTGAAAATACATATGATGAAGTTAATAAATAAAATCTAAAATTATACTGAAATAAAGTAATTACATGCATTATTGATAAACTATGTAAAGACAAAACTAGGAATTCTATACCATTAATTGCTATACTGCCATTATCATTTTTATATGCTCTTTCAAAGCACACAATTGCTACAACTAAAAATGCAGCTGAAAATACTTGAATATCATTTGTCAATCTTTCTAAATTCATATTTAAATAAGCTAAATTTAATATTATGAAATATAATGTAATGCAAACTGCATATAATAAGCTTTTGAACATCTTTTTTAAAATTTCTTGCGAAACATCTTGTGGTAATTTTAGTTGTGTTTTTGGCTTAAATAATTTATTGTTTTTTTCTTTAACATTTTCTTCTACTTTGGTTGGTTTTTTTTCTTTTTTTTCTTTTTTTTCTTTCTTATTATTGTCTTTTTTCTCGTTTTTTTCTTTTTTTACTGCATGTTTCCCTGACATTTTAAGCTCCCCTCTTTTTTAATTAGCTTTCAAGTTCATACATAATCACACTTAACATATATAATGCTACCGTTTCTGTTCTTAAAATTCTGTTTCCTAATGTCACAATTTTAGCATTATTTTCACTTAATAGCTTTATTTCTGTTTCGTCAATTCCGCCTTCTGGTCCAATTAAAATAGCAATTTTAAAATCTTTTCTGTTTGTTCGTTTAAGTTTTTCTATTTCTTGCTTTAATTTATTTTCTTTTTCGTTTTCATAAGCTACTAATACTATATCATATTCTTGGCACTGT
>CANQTU010000011.1 GCA_947626925.1 uncultured Clostridia bacterium
AGAAAGCAGAAGAGGAGGCGGTGGGCATATCACAATAAAAAAAGTAAATAACTCAAAATCAGATTACATCATGCATATTATAAATAATATAGAAAACGAAATAACATCTAATGAAGTAGATATTTTACTTAGTGATTTCCTAACCTATAACATAATAGAGCCAAAAGAAGCAAAATTACTTAAAGTTGCAACTAGTGACAATGTTTTACAATTAGACAAAAACACAAAAGATAAGGTAAGAGCAAGAATTTTTAAAAATATGTTACTTAATTTAGAATAAATTTATAAGGAGGAATTTAAAATGTTATGTGATAATTGTGGAAAAAGACAAGCCAATGTGAGATATTCAGAAAATATTAATGGAAGAAAAAAAGAATTAAATTTATGTGAGGAATGTAGTAGAAAATTAGGCATAAATAGTAGAATGGATTTTAGTATGCCAATTGATTTCTCTAGCTTTTTTGGAGAATTTATGGAAGATTTTGCAACACCAGAATTTATGCCATTGTTCAATGAAATTAAAGAATTACAATGTGACCAATGTGGGTACACATTTGATGATATTGTAAATACTGGTAAATTAGGATGTGGAAATTGTTATGACGTATTTGAATCAAGGTTAGACCCTATTATAAAAAGAATTCAAGGAGCAAATCGTCATGTAGGAAGAATTGGAAAGGTCTTAGATAATAAAATAGAACAAAAAATGGAAAATAAAGCATCAGAAAAAAGCGAACAAAAACCAGAAAAAGAAATAAAAAAGGAAACTGAAATAGAAAAACTAGAAGAACAATTAAAACAAGCTATAAAAGAAGAAAGATATGAAGACGCAGCTAAAATTAGAGACGAAATCAAGAAAAAAGATAATTTTAAATAATTTATAAAAAATAAGGAGGAACAGGTATGAACTGGTATTTACAAAGTAGCGAAAATTCTGATGTAGCAAAAAGTACAAGAATTCGCTTAGCTAGAAACTTAAAAGATTTTAAATTTAATTTAAGTAAAAAAGAAGACATAGAAGCTTTAGAAAACAAAATAAAAGAAAATTTATATCAAATAGGATATGGATTAAAATTTTTAAAATTAAAAGATATGGACGATATCACAAAAATGAGTTTAGTCGAAAAAAACTTAATTAGTCCAGACTTTGTTTTAAAAAAGAATGAAACTGGTAGTATTTTAATAAATGATGAAGAAAATATTTGTATTATGATATGCAATGAAGACCATTTAGAAATACAAGTATTTAATTGTGGGTTAGATTTAGAAAATACACTTAATTTAGCAATTGAATTAGACGAAAAAATAGAAAAAGCATTAGGATATTCAATTAGTAAAAAATATGGATATTTAACAGCATGCCCAAATAATGTAGGTACAGGGCTAAGAGCCTCTGTAATGCTTCATTTGCCTGCACTTTCAAAAACAAGAAACACCAAAAAAGTATTAGAAGCAATAAATAGCTTTGGAATTAACATTAGAGGTGTATATGGCGAAAACACAGAAAGCACAGGCGATATGTATCAAATATCTAACAAGCAAACATTAGGAATATCAGAAAAAGAAATCATTGAAAACTTAAAAGTAATTGTAGAAAAAATAATCAAACAAGAAAGACAAGCTAGAAAAATACTAGCAAAAGACGATATCAGCTTAGAAGATTTAATTTACAGGAGCTATGGAATTCTAAAAAACTGCAAAAAAATATCTTCAGAAGAAACAAGAGAATTGCTATCAAACATTAAATTAGGTACAGACTTAGGAATTTTAAAAGAATTAACAGACTTAAAAGTGCAAAAACTATATCTTTACACAAAACCTGCAAATCTACAAAAATATGTAGGTAATCAATACGAAGCAATTGAAAGAGACATAAAAAGAGCAGAAATAATAAAACAAATAATAGAAGAAAAATAAAAGAAGACCTGTCCCAAAAAGGGACAAAGTGGGTACACTGGTGCCTGTCCCAGAACGGGACACTTTGGAAAGGAGAGTAGATATTTATGACATATAAGTTTACAAATAGGGCTAAGAAGGCAATTGAGTTAGCTAATGAAGCGGCTATTGAGTTAGGACATAATTATGTAGGAACAGAGCATGTTCTTTATGGTTTAACTAAAGAGGGTAGTGGCGTGGCTTCTAAGGTGCTTGGAAGTCAAGAGGTTACTCCTGAGGTTGTTTTGGATAAGATGGTTGAACTTATTGGACAAGAAGAGCCTATTACTGAGACTTTGGGCTTTACACCAAGGACTAAGAGGGTTGTTGAAAATGCTTTTATTGAGGCTAGAAAGTTTGGCTATAATTATATTGGTACAGAACATATTTTGATTGGTGTTTTAAGAGAGGGAGATTGTATTGCTGCTAGAATTTTACTTGAACTTGGTGTAAATATTCCAAAATTGTATAATGAAATTATTAAAATTATTAATGAAGGAGAGGATTTACAAGGCGAAGAGAAAAGTGGAAATTCAGAAAGGAAAAACGGAAGCTATAATCAAACTACTACTTTAAACCAATTCGGTGAAGATTTGACTAAAAAGGCAATTGAGGGAAAGTTAGATCCTATAATTGGAAGAAAAGAGGAAATTGAAAGAGTTATTCAAATTTTATCACGTAGGACTAAAAATAATCCTTGTTTAATAGGTGAACCAGGAGTTGGTAAAACAGCTGTTGTAGAAGGTTTAGCACAAAAAATTGTGTCTGGTGATGTGCCAGAAATTTTGAAAGATAAAAGAGTTGTAAGTATTGATATTTCTGGAATGGTTGCTGGTGCAAAATATAGAGGTGACTTTGAAGAAAGAATAAAAAAGGCTTTATCAGAAGTTAAAAAAGCAGGAGATGTAATTTTATTTATAGATGAATTACACACAATTGTAGGTGCTGGAGCAGCTGAAGGAGCTATTGATGCGGCTAATATACTTAAACCATTATTAGCAAGAGGAGAAATCCAGTTAGTTGGTGCAACTACTTTGAATGAATATAGAAAATATATTGAAAAAGATAGTGCATTAGAAAGAAGGTTTAGCCCAGTTAATGTTAATGAGCCAACTGAAAAAGATACTGTAAAAATTTTAAATGGTATTCGTGATAAGTATGAAGCACATCATGGAGTAAAAATTAGTGATGAAGCAATAGAAGCAGCTGTAGCACTTTCTGTTAGGTATATTAATGATAGATTTTTACCTGATAAAGCTATTGATTTAATTGATGAAGCGGCTTCTAGAGCAAAATTGCAAACTTATACAGAGCCAGAAGATTTAAAAGAATTAGAAGAAAAAATAGAGGAAGCACAAAAAGATAAAGAAGAAGCAGTTAGAACTCAAAAATTTGAAAAAGCAGCAACATTAAGAGATAAAGAAAAAGAATTAAAAGAAAAATACGAAAAAGAGCAAAAGAAATGGAAAAATAAAAACACAAAAGAAGTAACTAACATTACAGAAGAAAACATTGCAGAAATTATTAGTAATTGGACTGGAATACCAGCTAAAAAAATAACAGAGGACGAAAATGTTAGACTAAAAAAATTAGAAAGTAGTTTGCATGAAAGAGTTATTGGTCAAAATGAAGCAGTAGAAGCAGTAGCAAAAGCAATTCGTAGAGGTAGAGTAGGTTTAAAAGATCCAAAAAGACCTATAGGTTCATTCTTATTTTTAGGACCAACTGGAGTTGGAAAAACTGAATTATCTAAGGCTTTAGCAGAAGCATTATTTGGTGATGAAAATGCTATGATAAGAATTGATATGTCAGAATTTATGGAACCACATTCTGTTTCTAAATTAATTGGTTCTCCTCCAGGATATGTTGGATTTGACGAAGGTGGTCAATTAACAGAAAAAATAAGAAGAAAGCCATATTCTGTTATCCTATTTGATGAAATAGAAAAAGCACACCCAGATGTAATGAATATGTTACTTCAAATACTTGAAGATGGACGTTTAACAGATAGTCAAGGAAGAACAGTAAACTTTAAAAATACAGTTGTAATAATGACATCTAATATAGGGGCTAGATTAATTACAGATAAAAAAGCATTAGGATTTAGTCAAAATACAAATTCAAATGAAGATGCAAAAAAAGAATACGAAGAAACTAAAAAAGAAGTTATGGAAGCATTAAAAAAAGAATTAAGACCAGAATTTATTAACCGTATTGATGAAATTATTGTATTCCATAAATTAACTGATAATGAAATTAGTCAAATTATAGATATAATGCTAAAAGAAGTTACAAACAGATTAGCATTGCAAAAAATAAAAATCGAAATAGAACCAGAAGTAAAAGAACTTATAGCAAGTAAAGGAATTGACAAAAACTTTGGAGCAAGACCACTTAGAAGAACAATTCAAAATGTGCTAGAAGATACATTAGCTGAAGAAATTTTAGATGGAAACTTAAAGAAAAATAAATTATCAAAAATTGGCGTAGAAAATGAAAAAGTAGTAATTAAAAAATAAATAAAGGAGCCACCAACTATAAAAGTTGGTGGCTTTTAAGGAGAACGCTATACTGCCAAATTGTAGCGGCAGCAAGTTTTAAGATAATTGGCATTTTTATACAATGGAGCTAAACAAATTCTCCTTTCTTTAGCACTTAAGTATTTACTAAAGTAAAAATATTATATCAAATATTTTACATAAAGTCAAGAAAAAAATTTCCTTGAAATTTACAAAAAAATGAGATATAATAAAACCACAAAAAATAAAAATAGGTGATAAAAATGTTAGAAAAAATAAACTCGCCAGAAGACGTAAAAAAATTAAATATAGAAGAAAAAAAAGAACTAGCAGAAGAAATAAGGAAATACATATTAGAAATAGTTTCAGAAAATGGGGGACATTTAGCATCTAATTTAGGAGTTGTAGAATTAACAATAGCCTTACATAGTGTGTTTGACTTACCAACAGATAAAATTGTATGGGACGTAGGACATCAAACATATATACACAAAATAATAACAGGAAGAAGAGAAGAATTAAAAACTTTAAGAAAACTAAATGGTATTGCAGGTTTTCCAAAAACAAAAGAATCTGAAACAGACTGTTTTAACACAGGACATAGTAGTACATCTATTTCGGCAGCACTTGGTATGGCTAGAGCAAGGGACTTAAAAGGTGAAAGCAATTCTGTACTAGCAGTAATTGGAGATGGAGCTTTAACAGGGGGAATGGCTCTAGAAGCATTAAATGATGTAGGTTGGAGTCAAACAAAAATGACGGTAATTTTAAATGACAATGAAATGAGCATCTCAAAAAATATTGGTGGAGTTAATATGTTACTTAGCAAATTAAGAACCAAAAAAACTTATAATAATTCAAGTGATGCAGTAAAAAGAGTAATTGTTAAAATACCAGGTATAGGTATGCCTATTGTTAAAATAATTCAAAGAATAAAAAGAAGTATAAAACAATTAATTATACCAACAATGTTTTTTGAAGACATTGGTTTTAAATACTTAGGACCAGTAGATGGACATGACATTGAAGCACTAGAAAGAATGTTAAAAATCAGTAAAGAATTAAAAGGCCCAGTATTAATTCATGTATTAACTAAAAAAGGAAAAGGGTATGAAATAGCAGAAAAAAATCCAGACAAATTCCATGCAACAGGACCTTTTAATTTAGAAACAGGAGAAGGAAAAAAGAAGAAGAAAAAAGATTATTCAAAAGTAATGGGAGAAAAGTTAGTAGAGTTAGCACATAAAAACGAAAAAATTGTAGCAATAACAGCATCTATGAAAGACGGAACAGGTTTAACCCAATTTGCCAAAGAATTTCCAAAAAGGTTTTTTGATATAGGAATTGCAGAACAACATGCTATAGGAGTTGCAGCAGGTATGGCAAAAGGTGGCAGTATTCCAGTTGTACCAATATATGCATCATTTTATCAAAGAGCATATGACCAAGTAATACATGATGTTGCTATGCAAAATTTACCAGTAGTTATGTGTGTAGATAGAGCAGGTGTAGTAGGAGCAGATGGCGAAACACACCAAGGTACTTTAGATATGGCTTTTTTCCGTTTAGTTCCCAACCTAACAATAATGGCTCCAAAGAATTTTAAAGAATTAGAAGATATGTTAGAATTTGCTGTAAACCTAAATAAACCAGTAGTAATTAGATATCCAAGAGGTGGAGAAGACGAATATAAAATAGAAAAACAAGAAAAACTAGAGTTAGGAAAAGCAGAAATTTTAAAAGAGGGAAAAGACTTAACAATTATAGCTATTGGTAAAACAGTAGCAAGAGCAATGAAAGTAGCCAAAAAACTAGAACAAGAAAAAGAAGGAACAACAGTAGAAGTAATAAATTGCCGTTTCTTAAAACCAATTGATAGTCAAACAATAAAACAGTCAATAGAAAAAACAAAGCATGTAATAACAATAGAAGATGGAACTATAATAAATGGATTAGCAACAGCAGTGCAAGAAGTAATTACAGAAGAACAAATAGAAGGCGTTAAAGTAAAAAATTATGCTTATCCTGATAATTACATTGAACATGGAAGTGTTGAAGAATTAGAAAAAATTTATCATGTTGACGAAGAAACTATTGAAAATGACTTAAAAGATTTTCTGTCAGAGGAGATGTTAGTATAAAATATGGATAAACAGCAACTATTAAAAGACTATAAAAAACAAGAAGATAAAATGTGTTTATCACAAGTATTAGATAAAATAGAATTTTCAAAAAATAGAGATAAAATAGAACATACAGATTTTTTAGATATGTATCAAGTTGCATTAGTAGAAAATTTTATGCGAAAAAATAAAATTACGAATTATAAATTATATGGAGGATACAACGAGGCAGAAAGAAAAGTAGCAATAATTTATCCAGAAAAATATAATGAAAAAATGCTAGAGAAAAATTATTCAAAAATATTAAAAGTAGTAAGAGTATTACTACCAGAAGAAAAAGGAAAATATTCACACAGAAATTACTTAGGTGGAATTGTAAAATTAGGTTTTAAGCGAGAAAAAGTAGGAGATATAATTGTAAATGAAAATGGTGCAGACATAATCGCATTAGCTGAATTTGCAGATATTCTAAAGGAACAATTGCCATCTTTAACTAGATTTAAAAATAGCAAAATAATAATTGAAGAAATACAAAATTTACAAAAACAAGAATTAAAAATTGAAGAAGTAAAAATTATAGTGCCATCTTTAAGATTAGATAATTTTGTATCAGACTTAGCAAAAACATCTAGGAGTAAAGCAAACCAAATTATAGAACAAGAAAGAGTATTTATAAATGGTCAAAATGAAACAAAAGCCTCTAAACAAGTAAAAATAAATGACATTATTACTATTAGAGGAAAAGGTAGGTTTGTAATTAAAGCTTTTGATGGCACAACTAGAAGCGGAAGAACAGTAGTTGTTGTAGAAAAATATGTATAAAAATAAAAGAAAGATTACTTTTGCAAAGTAACCTTTCTTAATTTTTATATTTATTATTTCATTTTTTGGTTAATAACTATTAATCTAATAATAGAGAATATTAATATCCCAATAGATGCTATACCAAAACTAATTAAAGTTATACCACCAGCTTTTGGTAATTCTTTTGGTGTAACAGCTGGTTCTGGTTCAGATAATTTAATCTTAGGTGAAACATCAGATGTTTTTGTTTGTTTTTGACCATTGAAATCTGTATAGCTAGTATCAACTTTTTCATTAGTATTTAATACTTTTTCCAAAATTGTAACATTATAATTTTCTTTTAATTTTAATTTGTATTGTACAGTTGCAATTTGACCACTTGCCAATTCTGGAATAGTCCAAGTAATTGAATTATTTGTTTTATCAATTTCAGCAGAAATATTTCCGATATTAGCCTTTGATACATAAGCAAAATCAAAGTTGTCTATAATTTCTTGTGGGAAGTAATCCACAATTGTAATATCTTTTAAAGTCTTTTGAACTGGTACTAATAAATTATAAATAGCTTCTGTTATAGTATCTCCAATTTCATCATCTGGTATATAATAGAAATCTCCAGCAGTTGGATTTGTTTGTGTTCCAAATATATATTCAATAGCTTCTCTATTGGTTTTAGTTGAAGAACCGTGGTAAACCACCAGGAACTTCATCTGGATTAGTAATTTGAGTTAACATAGTAATTATATGAATTCCTTGATTGTCTAATTTTTGCAATTCTTGTTTTGTATCATTATATACATTATCTGAATAGTATACACCATCAAAACCAAGTGATATATTTGGTAAACCGTCTGTTAAAACAATTATATATTTATCATTTTCTTTATTAGTAAATTGTTGGCTAGCAAGTTCTAACCCAGATTGTAAAGCTGTTCTTACACCAGTTGCTTCTATTCCAGAGATAGCACTAGATAAAGCAGATGCATCTTTAGTTAAAGTAGAAACAACAGTAGCATCTTCTAAAGTTCCTTCTTTTGCTACATCACTATTACTAGAAAAACTAACAATTCCTATATCTAATTGGTCATTACCTTGTAAAAGTTTATCAACTAAAATTTTAGCAGATTCAAAAACTGCCTCTTTTCTTGTTTGACCATTTGGAACTTTTTCATTCATACTTACAGAAGTATCTACTACTAACATAATTTCTCCAGTAGCCTTTTGAGAAAGTTCTTCGTTAGAAACTTGTAATTGTAAGGTTACTTCTTTATTAGTTAAATCTTTTTGAATCAATTTTTTCTCAAATTTTGAATTTTCGCCTAATTCGATTGTGCAAACTGGTTCTTCTACTACACTCATAGTAACTGAATTATAAGAAGCAAAAGAAAGATTGCTAATTAAAATAAAAATTAAAAATAATCCCATAAAAATTTTTCTTTTCATCTTTATACATACACTCCCATCTATGTTATTTACCATAATATTATACCATAAAATTTTAAATATACAATAATTTTTCATAAATTTGCAAAAAAATACATAAAAAACATCTTGAAATTTAATAAAACATATAGTATAATAGGTATGTCAAAAAGACATACCTTTTACTTAGCTTTAAGAAAAAACACCTAAAACTTTAAGCTCAGTTTAAGGGAAAACAAAATTTAGGAGGTGTAAATAATGACAAAGGAAACAAAACAAGAAGTCATTAATACTTATAAAAGAGATGAAAACGATACTGGCTCACCAGAAGTACAAATAGCTCTTTTAACACAAAGAATTAATGAATTAACAGAACATCTAAAAATCCATAAAAAAGACAATCACTCAAGAAGAGGTCTTTTAAAAATGGTAGGAAAAAGAAGAAACCTATTAAACTATTTAGCTAAAAAAGATATAAACAGATACAGAGAAATAGTTGAAAAATTAGGATTAAGAAAATAATAAAAAACAAAGCCCAATGCTTTTTTGGCATGGGCTTTTTAACGAATTAATTAGGTAAGTAAGGAAGGAAAATTTATGTTTAAAACTTATGAAACAGAATTAGCAGGCAGAAAGCTTGTAATTGAAACAGGAAAAATGGCAGGTTTAGCAAATGGAAGCGTATTAGTACGCTATGGAGACACTTGTGTATTAGTTAATGTAACAGCATCAAAAGAGCCAAGAGAAGGAATTGATTTCTTCCCTTTATCAGTAGATTTTGAAGAAAAACTATATTCAGTAGGAAAAATCCCAGGAGGATTTTTAAAAAGAGAAGGAAAGCCAAGCGATAAAGCAATTTTAACATCAAGAGCAATTGATAGACCCCTAAGACCATTATTCCCAAAAGATTTTAGAAATGATGTAGTAGTAGTAGGAACTGTACTTTGCGTAGACCAAGACAATTCACCAGAAGTTGCAGCAATGATAGGAGCAGCAACTGCTTTAGCAATTTCAGATATTCCATTTGGTGGACCAACAGCAGCTGTAGCAGTTGGATTAATTGACGGTAAAATAATAATTAACCCAACTGAAGAAGAAAGGGAAAAAAGTGACTTAACATTAACTGTTGCTGCTACTGAAAATAAAATTACAATGATAGAAGCAGGTGCTAATGAAGTACCAGATGATGTAATGTTAAAGGCAATTCAAGAAGCTCATAAAGAAATAAAGAAAATTTGTAAATTCATTAAAGATATTCAAAAAGAAATTGGAAAACCAAAATTTGAATATCAATCTTTTGAAGTAGACCATGATGTATATGAATTTATTGAAACAACTTTTAAAGACGAAATGAAAGAAAAAGTTCAAGAAGCAGATAAAGAAACTAGAGATAAAAATATAGATGAATTAACAAATAAAATAGAAGAAACTTATACAGAAAAATTTGGAGAAGAAGCATTTGAAGAACATAAATCAGATATCTCAGAAGCAATATATAAATTAGAGAAAAAATGTGTTAGAGAAATGATTTTTGTTGAACATAAAAGAGTAGATGGAAGAGCATTAGATGAAATTAGACCACTATCTTGTGAAGTTGGGTTACTTCCAAGAGTACATGGAAGTGCACTATTTACTAGAGGACAAACTCAAGTAATGTCTATTGCAACTTTAGGAATGGTAAGTGAAGAACAAGTTTTAGATGGAATAGACACAGAAGAATCTAAAAGATACATGCACCATTATAATTTCCCGAGTTATTCTGTTGGAGAAGCAAGACCATCAAGAGGACCAGGAAGAAGAGAAATTGGACATGGAGCTTTAGCAGAAAAAGCCTTAGTTCCAGTATTGCCATCAAAAGAAGAATTTCCTTATGCAATTAGGGTAGTATCTGAAGTATTATCTTCTAATGGTTCAACATCTCAAGCAAGTATTTGTGGAAGTACATTAAGTTTAATGGATGCAGGTGTACCAATAAAAAGACCAGTTGCTGGTATTTCTACAGGATTAGTAACAAATCCAGATAATGATGAAGATTATGTTATGATGGTAGATATACAAGGCTTAGAAGACTTCTTTGGAGATATGGACTTTAAAGTTGGTGGAACATCAAAAGGAATAACAGCAATTCAAGTAGATATTAAATGTGATGGATTAACATATGACATCATAAAAGAAGCATTTGAAAAAACAAGAATAGCAAGACAACATATTTTAGATGATGTTATGGCTCCTGTAATTAGTAAGCCAAGAGAAGATATTTCAAAATATGCACCAAGAATTGTAAGTACACAAATTAAAGTGGATAAAATAAAAGACGTTATTGGACCAGGTGGAAAAATGATTAACAAAATAATAGAAGAAACTGGTGTAAAAATTGACATTGAAGAAGATGGACAAGTATTTATTTATTCAAATGATAACGAAAAAGCAATTCAAGCATTAGAAATGGTGGAAGACATTGTAAGAGATGTAGAAGTTGGTGGAATTTATTATGGTGAAGTAATCCGTCTAATGAATTTTGGAGCATTTGTAGATTTAGGATGTGGAGGAAAAGAAGGATTATTACACATTTCTAAAATATCTAAAGAAAGAATTAAAAACATAGAAGATGTTTTACATGTAGGAGATAAAATAACAGTAAAAGTAATAAGTATAGATGATCAAGATAGGATTAATTTGAGTATGAAAGATTTTAGTGACGCAAAAGAAGAAGAAAACTAGAAAAAATAAAACCCTCAAATGAGAGGGTTTTTATTCATATTGTATGAATGGAGTTATATTATGGACAAAAACAAGAAAAATTATAAAATTAGTCGTATTATTCTATTGGCAATTTTAATTATTATTTTATATTCTGCATATCAATATTATCAACTTAATAATTTTAATGATTTTGTAAGAAGTGAAACAAATATATATACTTCAAAATTTATAAGAGATAGCAAAATAAAATATAGCAAAAATAAAAGTTATAAAATAATATCAGAAGAATACAATGATGCAATGTTCTATAAAAAAGTAAAAGTAAACAAAAATCAACCATACAAAGTAACATGTATGGTAAAAACAAATGAAGTAGAACCTGAAGATGAAAATAATTATGGAACAGGGGCACAAATATCAATTGAAGGAACAACAGAAAGATCTGTTGCTGTATCTGGAACACAAGACTGGCAAAAAATAGAACTGATTTTTAATAGCAAAGATAGAGAAGAGGTAAATATAGGATTTAGATTAGGAGGATATTTAGGAGAAGTAAAAGGAGAAGCGTGGTTTTCTGATTTTACAATTGAAGAAGGCATAGCAGAACAAGATAATAATTGGAAATTTGCGTGCTTTATTTTCAAAACTACAGATGTAAATATAAATGGAAAGCAAATTAAATTGCAAGTTAATCAAAACGATATAAATGATATTACAAATACAATTCATAGATTTGAAACAGCATGTAAAGAATTATCGGAAAACAAAATGACAGCAAAATGCGATATATATCAAATTGATACACCATTGTCTAAACTATCTTATGATAATCAATTTGGATATTTTGCCTCAGCAGAAGATATAGAAAATCAAATAAAAGACAAAGTTGCATCATCAGATTATGACCATATATTTGCAATAGTAGATCTTCGGAAATGAACAAACTAAAAATGACATTATAATTAATGATTGGATAGGATTGGGTTCAATGGATTATTATGGAATTGGCTTTTCAAACATAAGACTACCAAGTGAAAAAGAAAAATATGTTTACAAGTATAATACAAATATAAATACATTTCCAGAAGAAGTTTTTTTACATGAATTTTTACATTCTTTAGAAAGAAACGCGCAAGAATATGGATATGAAAGACCAGAATTACATGACTATCAAAAATATGGCTATGAGAACGAAAGATTAATAGGACAAAAGAAATGGTACACAGATTATATGAATAAAGATATAAATACATCAGAAGGAAAAATAGGATTACCACAAGAGATATATAATTTAAAACCAGCTAAAAATAGTAATTTTCAATATACTTATGAAATAAAAGATACATTTAAACAACCAGAAAACATAATAGAAGAAATTAGAGAAATTATATCAAATATAACAAATAAAGCTAAACTTATTGTAAACATATAAAATAAGTAGTAAAGAAAGGTAAGAACAAAAAGTGAAGGTATCAGATTTTAATTATGAATTACCAGAAAAATTAATAGCACAAACACCAATAAAAAATAGAGATGAATCTAGATTAATGGTATTAAACAAAGAAAAACAAACTATTGAGCACAAAATATTTAAAGATATTATAGATTATTTAGAACCAGGTGATGTGCTAGTAAGAAACAACACAAAAGTATTACCAGCAAGATTATATGGTAAAAAAGAGACTGGTGCAAATGTAGAATTCTTATTGCTAAACAACATAGAACAAGACATTTGGGAATGTATTGTTAGACCTGGAAACAAGCTTCATATTGGAACAAAAGTAATATTTGGAGAAGGAATATTAACAGCAGAAGTGTTAGAAGTAATGGAAGGTGGAACAAGAAAAGTACAATTTCATTATAAAGGAATTTTTAATGAAATATTAGATGAAATTGGATTAATGCCATTACCACCATATATTCACGAAGAGTTAAAACAAAAAGATAGATATCAAACAGTATATGCCAAGTACAATGGCTCAGCAGCAGCACCAACAGCAGGACTGCATTTTACTAAAGGATTACTTGAAAAAATCGAACAAAAAGGTATAAATATAGCAAATGTAACTTTACATGTAGGAATAGGAACATTTCGCCCAGTAAAAGAAGAAACAGTAGAAGCACACAAAATGCACTCAGAACATTTTTATATAAAACAAGAAGATGCTGAAAAAATTAACAAAGCAAAGAAAAACGGAAAAAAAATAATAGCCATTCGGAACAACATCTTGTAGAGTTTTAGAAAGCATTGCAGATGAAAAAGGAAATGTAAAAGCAACAGAAGGAGACACACAAATATTTATTTACCCAGGCTACACCTTTAAATGCATAGATGGACTAATAACAAACTTCCACTTACCACAATCAACATTACTAATGTTAGTTTCAGCCTTTTGTGGAAGGGAGTACATACTAAAAGCCTATGATGAAGCAATAAAAGAAAAATATCGATTTTTCAGCTTTGGAGATGCAATGTTTATACACTAAAGGAGGAGATATTTATTATGAAACCAGCAGTAACTTATGAATTATTACACGAATGTAAGCAAACAGGAGCAAGAAGAGGTGTTATTCATACTCCACATGGAGATATACAAACACCGGTATTTATGCCTGTTGGGACTCAAGCGACTGTTAAGTCTATGACTCCAGAAGAATTAAAAGAAGATGTTAAAGCAGAAATTATATTAGCCAATACATATCATTTATATTTAAGACCTGGCAATAAAATAGTAAAAGAAGCCGGTGGTTTGCATCAGTTTATGAATTGGGATAGGCCCATTTTAACTGATAGTGGTGGATTTCAAGTATTTAGCTTAGGAGAATTACGAACAATTACTGAAGAAGGTGTAGAATTCAAATCACATTTAGATGGTAGTAAACATTTCTTTTCTCCTGAATCTGTTATGGAAATCGAAGAAGATTTAGGTAGTGATATTATAATGGCTTTAGATGAATGTGTAGAACATCGGAGCAAGTTATGAATATACAAAACAATCTATGGAAAGGACAACAAGATGGGCTAAAAGGTGCAAAGATGCACATACTACCACAGATAAACAAGCTTTATTTGGAATTATCCAAGGAGGATTTTACAAGGATTTAAGAAAAAAAAGTGCAGAAGATTTAATAAATTTAGATTTACCTGGATATGCTATTGGAGGAATTAGTGTTGGAGAGTCTAAAGAAGAATTTTTAGAAATTTTAAATTACACAACTCCTCTTATGCCAAACAATAAACCAAGATATTTGATGGGAGTAGGAACACCAGATTATTTAATTGAGGCAGTTATGGCAGGAATAGATATGTGTGACTGTGTATTACCTACAAGAATTGCAAGAAATGGAACAGCTATGACATCCCACGGAAAAGTTGTAGTCAGAAATGCAACTTATGAAAGAGATTGGACTCCATTAGATCCAGAATGTGATTGTTATACTTGCAAAAATTATACAAGAGCATATATAAGACATTTAATAAAAGCAAATGAGATTTTAGGAGTTAGATTATTATCAATTCATAACTTAAGGTTCTTGACTAATTTAATGGAAAAGGTTAAAATAGAAATAGAGCATAATAATTTAGGAAATTTTCGAGAAGAATTTTACCGAAAATATGGATATATCAAATAATGGAGGTATACGTATGAATTTAATTGAAGAAAGCTTTTTAGACAAACAAGAAAAGAAAAAAAGAAGAACAACTGGAATTATATTAGCAGCAATTATTTTAGTAATAGTTATTATTATTGCAATAATAGGGTATCTAATGTATATAAAAAGCACAATATTGCGCTTGACAATAGATGGCCAGTCTAATGAAAAAATGAAAGAATTGTTAGTCTTTGAAGAAAATGGAATTATATATGCACCAATAAAAGAAATTGCACCTTACTTTGGTTATGATAGCTATAATGGTGAATATAGTGAAAAATCAGAGATACAAAGTAAATGCTATGTAGAAAGTGAAAATGAAGTTGCAAATTTTGAATTAGGTCAAAATAAAATTTATAAATTAGATTTAGCAGAAGATGATGAAAATTATGAATATGTTTATATAAAAAATCCTGTAAAGGCAATTAATGGTGTATTATATGTTTCAACAGAAGGTCTTGAAAAAGCTTTTAATATAAGTTTTGAGTATGATCAAGAGAAAAATGTAATTAACATTTTTACAATGCCATATTTATATGAGTATTATTCTAGCGTTGTTTTAGACCATGGATACACAGAGTTAAATGATGAATTTGTAAATCAAAAAAGTATATTAAAAGAACAATTAATTGTAGAAAAAAATAATCAGTATGGTGTAATAAAAACTGATGGAACAACATTATTAGAGCCAAAATATGATAGTATTATGTATCTTACAAATACAGGTGATTATTTAGTAGAAACAAACGAAAAATTTGGAATTTTATCTCCAACAGGTGAAACAAAAGTGCAAATTATGTATGATAGCATTGAACTAATGGATAGTGATACTGGATTATATGTTGCTGAAAAGGATGAAAAATATGGAGTTATAGACAGTAAAGGTAATATAAAAATATATATAGAAAATGACGAAGTAGGAATGGACGTTACGAACTTTTTGGCAAATAATATAAAAAATAAATATATATTAGCTGAAAATTTAATACCTGTACAAAAAGGAGAACTATGGGCATTATATGATAAAAATGGAAAACAATTAACAGAGTTCAAATATGATAGTTTTGGATATATTGCATCAAATAATAGAGATGCTATAAACTTACTTGTAATTCCTAATTATAATGTATTAGTAGCATGCAAAGATGAAAAATATGCATTAATTAATTCATCAGGAGCTGAATTATTTGGAACAGTAGCTGATGATATCTATATGGAAATTAGTGGAGGAGAGAAGCATTACTATATTGGAGTTAATGATGAAAAAATGGATGCAGAAGACTGGCTAAAGAAAAATGGTATTACAAATGACTCTAATAATCAAACTAAAAATAGTAATAATAATTCAACTAACAACAATTCTATTGTTGAAAATGATGATGCAAATAGCAACATAACAGAGGAAAATGAATAATATAAAAAAAGATTTAGAATTTATTTCTAAATCTTTTTTGCAATTTTAAAACACCTGAAACATATGTAAAAACAGGCTTTAAAATCAATTGGTCAAAAAAAGAAGAAAAAAATCGAAAAAAGCATTTACTTTTTTTTGAAAGTTGTATACAATGTATTAAGAAACAAAAGAGAATGGAAGGGAAGGAAGTAAATCCATGAAAATATTGATGTTAACATGGGAATATCCGCCAAGAATAGTAGGAGGAATTGCTAGAGTAGTCTATGATTTATCAAAAACCCTATTAAAAGATGGTCATGATGTAACAGTTATTACTTATCGAGACGGAGATGCTCCTTATTTTGAAGATGACAAAGGAGTAAAAGTATATAGAGTAGATAATTACATGATAAACCCAAATAATTTTGTTGATTGGGTTATGCAAATGAACTTTAATATGATAGCAAAAGCAAATGAAATTATAGCAGAACAAGGAACTTTTGATGTTATACATGCACACGATTGGTTAGTAGCATACTGTGCAAAAACTTTAAAAAATTCTTATAATATGCCTATAGTTTCTACTATACATGCAACAGAAGCCGGAAGAAATAGTGGAATTCATGATGAGCAACAAAGATATATAAATGATACAGAATGGATGCTAACTTATGAATCAGCAGAAGTAATTGTTAATAGTAATTATATGAAAAATGAATTACAAAGATTATTTGGTTTACCTTATGAAAAAATTAATGTTGTACCAAATGGTGTAAACTTAAACTTATTTAATAATGTCGAAAGAGATTATAATTTTAGAAGAAAATATGCAATGGACAATGAAAAAATCATATTATTTATGGGTAGATTAGTATACGAAAAAGGAATACAGCATCTTATTGCAGCAATGCCAAAAATATTATCTGGATATCATGACACAAAATTAGTAATTTGTGGAAAAGGTGGTATGTTAGATGAACTAAGACAGCAAGTAGACGCAATGGGAATATCAAACAAAGTATACTTTGCAGGATATCTAGGTGGGAAAGACGTTCAAAAAATGTATAAAGCAGCAGATATATCAGTATTTCCAAGTACATATGAACCATTTGGAATTGTAGCATTAGAAGCTATGCTATCAGAAAATCCTGTTGTAGTTTCAGACATTGGAGGATTAAATGAAATAGTAGAACACCGAGTAAATGGAATGAAAGCATACTGTGGAAACGCAAATTCAATTGCAGACTCAATATTAGAATTATTATATGATCACAAACTTTGCAGTGACATTACAAAAAAAGCAAAAAACAAAGTAAGAAATGAATATAACTGGAGTAAAATAGCACAAGACACACACTTTACATACCAAAAAGCAATTTGTCAATCAATGGCAGAAAAACAAAAAAGACAATTGGAACAAGAACGTGCAAGAAAAACTAAAAAAGCTAAAAATACTGAAAACGAAATTACAAACCTACTTAGCTTCAAAAAACGTCAAGCATATGCATAATAAAAAACACAAAAGTAACCTAAAACATAGGTTACTTTTTAAAATAAAAA
Source organism: uncultured Clostridia bacterium (assembly GCA_947626925.1). Lineage (GTDB taxonomy): Bacteria > Bacillota > Clostridia > TANB77 > CAG-508 > CAG-269. The sequence continues at coordinate 18,114 of CANQTU010000011.1, forward strand.
TAAAAAAATTTCAAATTCTACAAATTTAGCAAAAAAATAGTGTATAATAGAAATAATATTAAAAGTAACCTGTCCCCAAAAGGGACAAAATGGGTACACTTGTGCCTGTCCCAGAACGGGACAGAACGGCACAAAAAGGAGAAGATTAATAGTGGAAGAGTTTAAATCTGGTTTTGTAACTTTAATTGGAAGAACTAATGTGGGAAAGTCAACATTACTTAATTTGTTAGTCGGAGAAAAGGTAGCAGCAATAGCAAATAAAGTACAAACAACAAGAACAGCAATAAAAGGAATTGTAAATAGAGAAAATAGCCAAATTGTTTTTATCGATACACCAGGTATTCATAAGCCTAAGACGAAGTTGAATGAAACTATGGTAGAAACGTCTTTTGCAAGTATTCCAGATAGTGATGTGGTTTTGTTTTTAATAGAGGCGACTAGTGATAGTATTGGCAAAGGAGATAGTATTATTTTAGATAAATTAAAGGAAACAAAAGGAAAGGCAATTCTTATTATTAATAAAATTGATTTGGTTAAAAGGGAAAAGCTTTTAGGCTTAATTGATTTGTATCGCAAAGAGTATGACTTCGAAGCAGTAATTCCAATTTCTGCAACAAATAAAAAATATAAAGAAATAATTTTAGATGAAATTGAAAAGAACTTGAATACTGGTCCAGCATATTATGATATAGAGGAATATACTGACCAAACTTTAAGACAATTAGCTGAAGAAACTATTAGAGAGAAAGCTCTTAAACTTTTGCAAGATGAGGTTCCACATGGTATTTATGTTGAAGTTGAAAAAATGAAGTCAAGAAAGAATAAGCAAAAAAAGAAAATCTATGACATTGAGGCAACAATTTATTGCATAAAAGAATCGCATAAGGGAATTATTATAGGTAAAAATGGTGAGATGTTAAAAAGAATTGGTAGAGCAGCAAGAATAGATATGGAAGAAAATTTTGGCGCGAAAGTTAATTTAAAAACTTGGGTAAAAGTCAAAGAAGATTGGCAGTCTAATGATGCTGTTATAGATAAATTTAAGTTAAAATAATTTTAATTAATAAATAGTATAAAAAATACTAAAAAAGCAAAAGATAAAACAAAAGAACATCTATTTATAAAGATAGGAAGTGAGCATAATGATTAAAAAAATAGCATGGGAAACTTTTAAAAATACTGGAGATATTAATGCATTTATAGAATTAAAACAAATTGAAAATATAGAAAAAGAAATGGAAGACAAAACTAAAAATTATGAACTAAACCAAAATTCACAAAATGAAGAAAGCACAAAACGAGATTTATAATAAAACAATAAAATAATAAAGAATGGAAAAATAAAAATGTCAAATTCAAAAATAAATGGAATTGTATTATCTGAAAGTAATATGGGAGATTTTGACAAAATGCTAACTATACTAACACCAAATGTACGGAAAAATCTCATGTGTAGCCAAAGGAGCAAGAAGGCCAAAAAGTGCTCTTTTGGCAGGTACACAAATGTTTTGTTTTGGAGAATATTTAGTTTACAAAGGCTCTCAAACATACCATATTAATTCAGTAGAGCCAATTGAAGTATTCTATAATTTAAGAATAGATTTAGATAAGCTAAAATATGCAGTACATATTAATAAAATTGTGCAAGATGTAACAGGCGAAAACCAAAATTGTTATAAAATATTGCAATTAGTTTTAAATACACTTTATACCATATCAGAAACTAATAAAAATTTAGATATGGTACTAGGTGTATTTAAATTGCGTCTATTATGCATTTTAGGTTTCACACCTAAAATAACAGAATGTGTAAATTGTAAAGAGAAAGAAAATTTAGTATATTTTAGTATAAAAGATAATGGAGTTAAATGCAAAACATGTGGAAAACAAGACACCAGTACAATTGCAATTAGTCAAAGCACTTTAAGTGCTATTAAATATACTGTAACAGCTCCTGCTAAAAAACTTTATTCTTTTGAATTAAAAGATGAATCTTTAGAAGAATTTAAATTATTAACAAAACTTTATTTTAATGAAAAACTAGAGAAAGAATACAAGTTAGAGGATTTTCGGTGGTTGACAACAAGGCAATTAATGTATATAATAAGCCTATAGAATGTAAATGTAAGGAGTGATTTTTATGAAAATAAAAATAACAGGAAAGGAACTAAAGATAACAGAAGCAATTAATGATTATGTTGAAAGAAAATTAGATAGAATTGATAAATATTTTGATGAAGCAGAAGCAGAAGTTACCTTAAGAACTGAAAAAAATGAACAAATAGCAGAAATTTATGTTACAGCAAACGGAGAAAAATATAGAGCAGTAACAGAAAACAAAGATATGTATGCATCTATTGATAAAGACATAGACATATTAGAAGGACAAATAAGAAAAGCAAAAACTAAAAAAGAAAAAATGATGAAAGATTCATCTATAAAAGCAATGGAAGCACAAAATACAGAAGACAATGCAGAAATTAAAGACGAAATTATAAAAACATCTTACTATGAAATAAAACCAATGTTACCAGAAGATGCAGTTCTAAAATTGAAAGAAAAACCAACTCATAATTTTTTAGTATTTATCAATGTAGAAACTGGTAAAGTAAATGCAGTACATAAATTAAAAGATGGAAAAAATTATGGTTTAGTAGAGCCAGAGGCATAATTTGTTTATAAAAAGAAAAGGCAGGAAATCAAATCCTGCCTTTATGTATTTTAAATAAAATAAATAAAAACAAAATTTAACTTCCTACCCAACCATAAAATGGTAACTAAAAATAAAACTATTTCATAGATTGTTCAGCTTGTTGGATCATTTTTCTAACCATGTTACCACCGATTTTACCAGCGTCTTTAGAAGATAAATCACCATTGTATCCATCTTTTAAGTTAACACCAACTTCACTAGCTACTTCATATTTGAATTTATCTAAAGCAGACATAGCTTCTGGAACTAATTTTCTGTTTGAATTGTTTGCCATTGTTTTTTCACCTCCTGTAATATTACATATAAGAAAAAACCTTTGCTT
>CANQTU010000012.1 GCA_947626925.1 uncultured Clostridia bacterium
ATTAGCATTTATAGATGGAAAAATAGATGGAAAAGGCCAAATTTATGATATTAAAAAAGCATCACAAAGTAGACATATTAATATACTAGCAGCTCCATCAGGAACAAATGAAGCAGACAGAGTATGTAATATTTATGATTTAGAAGGAAATTTAAATGAATATACTGCTGAGAGAGTTGTTGATAAGGTGAGTCAGACTAACGACCCTGCGATAAGGAGTGGGTGCAGCGGGGTTACTGGCGTTCGACCGGCGTCTTTCCGAACTACTGCTGGACGGCAAACGGTCCAAAAGCCGCGAACAGAGGTTTTAGATTTGTGCTTTATATACTTTAAGTTACACTTTAAAAATTGCCCTAATATCTTGATTTCAAGTTGAAAATTTTTTACAAATATGATGAATTATTCATGAGGTGATATCATGTTAGAAAACATAGAAGTATTATGTCATAGTTGCATAAAATTTCAACTAGAAAAAACAATATATACAGACCCATTTAATTTATCAAAAAACTATAATGATGCAGACATCATACTAATAACACATGCACATTACGACCACTTTTCAGAAGAAGACATTAGAAAAGTAAAAAAAGAAAATACAATTATTTGCATTACAGAAGACTTATATGAAAGAGCAATTGAATTAGGATTTAATAAAGAAAACATTGTAAAAGTACAACCTAATAATACTTATCAAATATTAGGAATAGAAGTAAAAACAATTCCTGCATATAATACAAATAAAAAATTCCATCCAAAAGAAAATGCTTGGGTTGGCTATTTATTAAATTTAAATAATTGCATTTACTATATAGCAGGAGATACAGATATAACAGAAGAAAACACAAAAGTTAATTGTGATGTTGCATTTGTACCAGTTGGTGGAACATATACAATGGATTGTTATGAAGCTTCTAAATTAGTTAATATAATAAAACCTAAAATAGCTGTGCCAATTCATTATGGAAGTATTGTCGGAAAGCAAAAAGATGTAGAAACCTTTATAGAAAATTTAGATAAAGAAATACAAGGCAAAATTATGATGCAATAAACTTTATTGCTCTGTGTAACTGAAAATAGCTAATTGCAAAATTAAAAATTTCGCTAATAAAAATAGCTAAAATATAACCTGTTAACCCAAAACTAGGCAATAAGAAATACAACACACAAATTGTAAGTAGCAAATCTAAGATGTTACAAAACATAACTTCAGATTGTTTATTTAACCCTTTTAACATACTATCTATGATATTATCCAGATACATAAATAAAATTAAGGGAGAAAGCATTTTGATGTATTTTGCACACTCTAAATTTTTAAATACTATAAGGCTAATATCATTTGCAAAAAAATACATAATAAAAGAAATAGATATAGAGAATACAGAAGTTGTAAAAATTACTTTTTTACTAATTTCTCGTATTCTCTTTTTATAGTTTTTTGCCATTAAGCTAGCAAATTCGGGAATTAATAATCCACTAAAAGAGGATATAAAAACATTTGGAAACATAATAACAGACATAGTCATTCCATCTATTTTACCATATTCAGATAAAGCAATGCTATAAGGTAGTCCATATAACACAAGTCTGCTAGGAATCATAAATTGTTTTAAAGTAGATAAAGCAGAACGAATATAGGAAGTAAAAGAGACTGGAAAAGTAATCTTTAAAATTCGCTTTTTAAAAGTAAATTTGGTAATATTATATTTACTAATTTTATATCTATCTATTTTATATAAAATAAACAATAGTATACAAGAAAAGATTTCTGAAATAACGTCAGCCAAAATTAAGCAAATACAAATAGATTCAACATTTTGTATGTTATATAAATTTAACAATATAATACTTGATAATATTTTTACAATTAATTCTAAGACTTGAGAAATTGCACTTTTATATGCTTTTCTTCGTGCAGAAAAATATCCATTTAAAACGCTTGAAATAGAAATAAACGGTAATCCGAGTAGCAACTAAATATAATGGCATACAAGAAACCATTGACTTTAGCCAATTTTGTGAAATTATATTTGAAAAAGAAAAAACAAGTAAACTGCTTCCTAAACCTAATAATAAAGAAAAAATTAAACAGCTTTTTACAGCTTTTAATCCATCTAAAACATTTCCTTTTTCAAACTGTTCTGAAACAAGATAAGTACAAGCTATATTTAAGCCAGAAGTAGCTAATGTAATAGCAAATAGATAAACAGACATAACTAAATTAAATACACCAAGCGCTTCAGAACCTATTTTATTTGAAACATATATACCAAATAACATACTTATAGATTTCATTATAAGTGATGTTATAGTTAATATAATACCATTCATAAAAAATATTTTTGTTCTTTTCAAATAATCACCATTAAATAACTATTTATAATTTTAATTAAATATGATAATAAAAAATTCAAAACAGATTTCAAAATTTACATAATTTCATATTATATATAAAGGAGAAATATGAAAGGGGGACAATATAAATTTGGAAGTAAAAGATAAAAAAATAGGCTTTGCACTTACTGGTTCCTTTTGTACTTTTAAGAAAACCATACCAAAAATGAAAGAACTAATTCAAAAGGGAGCAGAAATATTACCAATTATGTCATATAACAGCTATTCAATGGATACAAAATTTGGAAAAGCAAAAGATTTTATTGAAGAAATAGAGAACATAACAGGAAAAAATATAATTCATACAATTGAAGACGCTGAACCAATTGGACCTAAAAGATTAACTGATATTATGATTATTGCACCATGTTCTGGAAATACAATGTCAAAATTAGCTTGTGATATTATAGATACTCCTGCACTAATGGCAGCTAAATCACATCTAAGAAATCGGCTTACCACTTGTTATTGCACCATCTACTAATAATGGTTTAAGTGGAAATGCTGAAAACTTAGGAAAATTACTCAACAGGAGAAATTATTACTTTGTACCATTTAGACAAGATAATCCTATAACTAAGCCAAGGTCAATTGTATTTGATTTTGAATATATAATAAAAACTATAGAATATGCATTAGATGGAGAACAAATAAGTCCAATACTATTATAAAAAATTAATATATTAGCTTAGGTTTTAAATAATTATATTTTATCATAACTTTGTGTGTCGCAACTTCCATAATAAAAAATACTTGTATGTAAGTTGCTCCAATCGCACTCGCTTCGCTCGTTTGGTCGCTTACGCAGTTATTCAAAATATAATTATTTAAAACCTAAGCTATAAAATATGTAATTGCTTCTGAATAGTAACTTATTAATTTTGAATTTTTTTATAATATGTGATATAGTATTAATATCATAAGATAGGGGATAGTTATGAAAGAAAAAATTACTATATGGAGAATTTTTACATATTTTATTTTATATAGTTTTATAGGATATGTAATAGAAACAATATTTGGTATATTAACAACAGGATTATGGCAAAGTAGACAAAGTTTTTTATATGGACCTTTTTTGCGGAATATATGGAATAGGTGCTGTTTGTATAATTGTGTTTTCACAATACTTTAATAAAAATAATTTCACATTATTTTGTGGAGGATTTTTTATAGGTTCACTTACTGAATATGTAATTAGTTTCTTAGTAGAAACTCTTTTGAATACACAATGGTGGGACTATAGCCATAATTTACTTGATATAAACGGAAGAATTTGTTTAGAATATTCAATATTTTGGGGGATTTTAACATTAATTTTAATTAAAAAATTCAACCCAATTTTAGATAAATTTTTAGCAATGGCAAAAAGATATATACCAACTAAAACTTCAAAAGTATTAATAATTTTTGTAATTGTATTTTTATTTATAGATTGTTTGGTAACCTGTTTTGCCCAAGACGCATTTATTACAAGAATGGTAGTTGAAAATAATATTAAGGTAAAAGATATTGAAAGAAGGGAAGAGGATTACAAAAAGATAAAAGAAAATGTAGTACTTAATAAATTTATTGACACTTATTGGAATAACAAAAAAATGATACGAACTTTTCCTAATATAAAAGTAGAAGATAGTAATAAAAATATTGTATATCTAGATAGCTTACTACCAGATATACAACCATATTATAAGAAAATATTTGAAAAGTAAAAGCCTCATAGTTTTCGAGGCTTTTATATATTTGCTAATGGATTATTTTCTACAGCATTTCTAACTTGATCATTACTTACATGTGTATAAATTTCTGTAGTTGCAATACTCTCGTGACCTAAAAGTTCTTGCAAAGCACGAATATCTACTTGTCCATATTGATACATTAAAGTAGCAGCAGTGTGCCTTAGTTTATGTACAGAATATTTTTTAGTATCTAAACCAGCCAATTGCAATTGTTTTGTTACAACATTTTCAACTGTACGATTTCCAATTCTAGATTTTCTTTCACTTAAGAATAGGGCTTTTTCTGAATATTTACTATCATGTCTAATTCCTTCTTTTGGGCGTACATTTAAGTATTCTGTAATTGCCTTCATACATGCTTTATTCAAATAAATAGTTCTTTCTTTATTACCCTTTCCTATAACATTTAATTTACATTCTTCAAAATCAATATCATTTATATTAATGCTAACTAATTCAGAAAGACGCATACCACAATTAAGAAATAAAGTAATAATTGCATAATCTCTTTCATAATTTCTATTATCCTCATTTGCAGTAACATCTAATAATTTTTTACTGTCTTCTAAAGAAAGGTATTTTGGCAATCTCTTGTCTAGTTTTGGAGTTTCCAAATCTTGTGCAGGGTTTACATCAATTAATTTTGCTTTTCTACTTAAATATTTAAAAAATATTCTAATTGTTGAAACTTTTCTAGCTCTAGTTGTTGCTTTACTATGAAATTCACGTGTTAAATATGAAATAAAAGCATGAATATCATCTAAAGTAATTTTCTTTATAGTATCAATAGTCATATCATTTATTTTAATTTCTTTTAAATCTGTTTTATCTGTCATATGAAAATGCATTTTAATAAATCGCAAAAACATCATTAAATCATAATTGTATTCTTTTATACTATTAGCTGATTTATTTAAAATAGTAACAGAATAATCTAAAAACGAATTTAAAAAATCTGGATTATCTTCTCTTTTAATCATAACACTTTCTCCATTTCCTATATTGTTATCATACCACTTTTAAGAAAAAATGAAAAGACAAATTGAAAAAATATTCTTAAAGCACTATGAAAAATAGCATATTTGTGATATAAAATAAGGGAAAAGAAAAAAAGGATAGTGATTTAATTGGCTAATCAAAAAGGAAAGAGGAGAAAAACAGCAATGGACGACGACAACTATGTTCCAAAAGCTTTTAGAAAAAATAGCAAAACAAAAGTAGATAGCAATACCAGAAAAAAGAAAAAGAAAAAATCAAAAAATAAATTCAAAAAATCAATTATAATTATATGTTTAATATTAATTATAACAACAGCAGTTAAACTAGGAATTTCTGCACATAAATGGAAGCAACTTGCTAAAGAAATGTTAGTTTATGAAAATTCAGTAGTAACAGATATTGATGGTAATGAAATTGCTAAACTTGGTTGTGAAAGAAAAAATGAAATAACATCTTTAGATAATATTCCTAGTAACTTAAAAAATGCATATATAGCTATTGAAGATGAGCGTTTTTATTCTCATGGTGGAATTGATGTAAAAAGAACTGGGGGAGCTATTGTTTCTTATATTATACATTTTGGTAAATCATCTTATGGTGGTAGTACAATTACGCAACAATTAGTTAAAAACTTAACTGGTGATTCAACTGATAGCATAACAAGAAAAATAAATGAATGGTGGAAAGCATTCCAAATAGAAACATGTCTATCTAAAGACGAAATATTGGAAGCATATTTAAATATTATTTATGTTGGTCCAAATATGTATGGTGTAGAAACAGCAAGCCAATATTATTTTAACAAGCCGGTAGAAGATTTAAGCTTAGAAGAATGTGCTTTTTTAGCAGGAATAAATCATTCACCAAATTCGTATAATCCCTTCGAAGATAGTGACAAAAAAGAAAAAATTGCAAAAAGAACAAAAACTGTTTTATCAAAAATGGAAGAATTAGGTTATATAAATAATGAAACCTATAATACAGCAATAAGCAATGTAGATAGCGGATTAAACTTTAAAAAGGGAAATATAAAATCAGAAGATGCTGTTTATTCTTATCATACAGATGCATTAATATTAGAAATAACAGAAGATATTGCAAAAAAATACAATATATCTAAAACATTTGCTGAGAATTATATTGATATGGCAGGATTAAAAATACATAGTACACAAGATACAAAAGTACAAGAAAAAACAGAAGCAGAATTTGAAAAAACCAAATATGTTCGTGCATCTAAAAATGGTGGAAATTCTTCACAAGCTGCAATGGTTATTATAGACCACAAAACAGGTCATGTAGTAGGATGTGTTGGAGGACTTGGTAAAAAGACAAAAGCAAGAACATTAAATAGAGCAACACAAAGTATTAGACAAACAGGCTCATCTATAAAGCCAATTTCTGTTTTAATTCCCGCAATAGATAAAAAAATAATTACAGCATCATCAATTTATGACGACACAGAAAGAGATTTTGCAGAAGGATATCATCCAACAGATTATAATCCATCATTGGGAAAAGTAACTGTAAGAAGGGCTGTTGAATCGTCTCAAAACATACCTTTTGTTGAAATAATGGAAGAATTAAAGCCAAGAAATTCAATTAAATATTTAGAAAAAATGGGGATTACAACTCTAACAAAAGAAGATGAAACTTTAGTATTATCATTAGGTGGATTGCAAAAAGGAATAAGTCCATTAGAAATGGCAGGAGCTTATGCAACAATTGCAAATGATGGACAATATATAGAACCAACATTTTATGAAAAAATAGATAACAAAGCTGGTAAAACAATTGTTAAACCGAGACAAACAAAACGAAGAGTAGTATCAAAAGAAGTTGCTTATATAGTAAAACAAATACTAACACAACCAGTAGAAGGAACTAATGGAACTGCAACATATTGTAAAATTTCAGGAGTAGATGTTGCTGCTAAAACAGGAACAACAGACGAAAATTACGACAGATGGCTTTGTGGCTTTACACCATATTACACAGCTGTTACATGGTATGGATTTGACGAAAATGAAACAATAGAATTTAACAAAAGAAACCCAGCAGGGCTATTATGGGCTAACGTAATGTCTAGAATACACGCAGGATTAAAAAGTGCAAGATTTGAAAAGCCAAACTCAATAGTAAGTTGTACTATATGCGCAGAAACAGGGAAGAGGGCAAAAACTTCATGCCCAAACACTTACACAGAATATTTCTTAAAATCTACAACACCAGGACTATGTGACAAACACTCTGGTACAGAATTAAAACAAAATACAAATACAACAACACAAAATCACTTACAAGAAGTAATTGAAGGAATTACACACGACATAGATGCAGTAGACCCTCAACAAGAGCCACCAAAAAATACAACAAACACAACTAATACGACCAACACAACAACAAACAATAATAGCAATAACACTAATACGAATAATTCGCAATCTAATACAACAAACACCACACCTAATAATAATACACCAAAAACTAATACAGCAAACGATACAACTAACACTAATAGCAACACTAATAGTAACAACACAAATACAAATATAACTGAAGAAAATACAACATAATGTTCAATTGAAAATGAATAATTTTGATAAAGTTAATGGGGAAAATAAAATGGGAAAAAATAGAAAAGAATTAGGAGAAGGAATTGAACAACTACTTACAAGATTAAGAAAAGAAAATAACTGGTCTCGTGTAGAAGTTGTTTCAAAATTAAATAATAAACAAATAACTGAAAAAGATATAAAAAAATGGGAAATTGGATTAAAATACCCAGATTTAGATATGATTTATGAACTTTCTGGATTGTATCAGATACCAAGTGAGGAATTAATTCAAGCAAAGAATAATAGCTATGAACAAGGTCTTGCTTCTATTAATATGTATACTATAAAATGGATATGTTACTTTTTTAATGTTTCAATGCATGTTGCAATGGTTTTAATGGTATTTTTATATGCGTTTTTACTTATTTTTGCATTATGGTTTTTTGTTACCATGTTATCAAGTGTTGATAAGAGCAAAATATAATGAGGCATTAAATAAACAATATATTTAAAAAATAATAAATTGCTATAAAAAAAGGTGTTAATTAAACACCTTTTTTTGCTCATTTTTTAACAAAAGAAATTTTTGCTTTGTTGCTGCGCCTCCTCTAAAAGATCTTTCACACAAATTTTTATCCAATATTTTCCGTACCTCGATTGCTAATATAGTATCATAGCAAGGAAGATGTTTTGTTAAATCAGTGTAAACTGTACTTTTCGACATACAAAATTTTTTTGCCGTTTCCCGTACAGTAGATTTTGAGTCAACAAAAAATTGGGATATTTCTAAAACTCTTTTTTCGATTCTTTCCTTTTGTTTCATAAGCTTACCTCCAGATGAAAAATTTTTTATGCGTCATTATTATATTATAAAATCAACATAATTGCAATAGGGCGAAATTTCTATAATGTGAATTGATAAACTTATGTAGAATATTTACAAAGCCTAATATTTTTGATATAATATTACATATTTTTACCGAATATAACAACTTCTATAACAAGAAGTGTGCTAATATTTAATCAAATTTTTGCTCTAGTAAATGCTAATAAAAATAGCCATATAAGTAAAAGGGGGAAATAGAAATGGAAGAACAAATAAAGGTAAAATTGTTAGTTGATTTAACAAAATATGCAGAGGGATTAGTAGAAGGCTCAGAAGGATATACAGTAGGAAGTAAAGGAATGTGGAGTAGAGCAAATGATAATTTTGTGACAGTGTGCTTTCCTAAGATAGCTACTTTAGATGTATTATGGAAATCATTAGAAATTATAGATGAAGAATATTTGAAAAAGGTAGAAGAATCAAATAAAAGATGGGTAAAACAATTAAAAACTGCTAAATGTGTGGAGTTGCATGTAGGCCCTCGAGGGGGATTTCGTTCATTACAATTTGAATATTTAGATGATAATAACATAGTTAATCATTATGCAATTGGTTTTAAAAATAAGGCAGATAGTATAGTAGAGATTTTTAAAGCAAATAATATTAAAATTAAAGAAGTAATAGACGATTGAAAGGAATATTTATAAAAAATAAACATAGATATATAGTAGGAGGAAAGTAAATGGACAATTTTATTAAAAATGCTGCTATTTATCTTATAATAAAAAATGAAAAAGAAGATAATTATTTTATATCTCAAAAAATAAATAGAATTAAAGAATCTTTTAAAAGAAAAAATGTAAAAATACAACATTATTTCTTAGTATATAAATGTCAAGAAGAAAATTTTGAAATGAATCAATATATAATGAATCAAATTAAAAAAAATCAAATAGATTTACTTATTGTCGAAGATGGAGAAGATGTGCCATATTTAAAAAATGTTGGGATAGAAAAAGTGATGATTTTATAAAATTATTTTGTATTTGGACATGCCTTTAAGGGTCTTAATTAAGGCTTAATCTCCTAAAAAATATAAGTTAATAGTAGGAGAGAGGGGTAATTTTAAAAAATAGAAATTAAAAATATAAATAAAATTTCAAAATTAAGTTCTAATCTCCTAATCATAGAAATGAAATTTATAATTTATAATTTATAATTAAGATTTTGAAAATTTAGAATTTATAAAAAACTAAAAATTAAAAAACGAACATTTGTTATAATCAAAACATTTACAAAATTATATTTAAATTTATAAATGTTTTATAAAATTTTAAAAATAAATTTCTAATTATAATATTATAAAATAATTCATTTTATACAGCTTCAAAATCAATTTTAAGACATTTTTATATTTAACTAATAAAATTATCATTTGAAATTCAATTTGAATATTTATAAATTATAACTTTATAATGTAAAATTATTAAAATATTACAAAATCAATGATTCTTAAAAAATGCTGAAAAATGCCTAAAAAAGCGACGCACGAGAATCGATTTTAAGGTGTTTTTATAAAAAAGACATATAGTTTCATGTCTTAAAAATTACGGAAAATACTGAAATATAAGCATTTGCAGATTTTTAATAAAATTTTTAAAATATAAATATAGAAAATTAAAATTTAAGAAACAAAAAATAAAATTATATATAAGATTAAGAAAAACTTATATAATAAACTTAAAATAACGAAGCTCTAGGATCAAATATAAGACATTTTAATATTAAAGTAATATAACTTTGTTGTTTAAATATATGGGTAGAATTAGTTGAAAGTGGCTAATAGCAAGGAATAGTTGTAATCTAATAATATATGGTTTTATTCCTACCTTGATTTACACAAAACTTTGATTTTGCGCAATGTTGTATTTTGAAAAAAGGATAGCTTACATTTTTCCCATGCAAGCTATCCCCTCTGTTTTATTCTATATCTTTATTTTCATCATTAATTTTTCTAAAATCATTTTTTACAATTTTAAATATGTTAATCATTTTAGGATCAAAAGCTGTACCGCTTTGGTTAATTATAAATTCTTCTGCCTCTTGATATGGCATTGCTTGTTTATATATACGATCATTTACTAAAGCATCATATACATCTATAATAGCCATAATACGTGATTCTATTGTTATTTCATCATGTTTTAAACCTTCAGGGTAACCCGTTCCGGTCAAATTTTTCATGATGATGGTATACAATATCTTTAGCATATTTTAGCACATTGTTTGAAAGTTTATCTCCATATGTCCCCTTCAATGTATCTCTTCCTATTGTTACATGCTCTTTCATAACTGCATATTCTTCATCTGTTAATCTTCCAGGTTTATTTAAAATATTATCTGGTATGCCAATTTTTCCTATATCATGTAAAGTAGCTGCAATTGCGATATCTTCAATAGTTTTATTTTCTGTATATAAACCTTCTTTATAAAATTTCTCATATTCTTTTAGCATTCTTTTCATATATTCTTTTGTTCTTAACAAATGCTGCCCAGTTTCTTTACTCTTATATGCAGTAAGGTTAACTAGACTAGTATATAAAAAGTCATATACCTCTTCAACTTCTTTATTAGATTTATTTAGATCTTGTTGCATTTTTATTTCATTTTGTTTCTTATTTACAATATTTTCTATGTGCCATTTTAAATTATATTTCGTTAAATCTGTTTCTAAAATCTCATCAATACCTAATTCCATTGCAGTTGTTTTAAGTACAGAATCTTTTTCTTTATTAACTAATATTATTGGAATATATTTATATTGATCTTTTATTTTTAAAGTTTTCATAAAATTAACTTGTTCTTGAATACTATCTAACTTATCCAATACAATTGCATTAACTTTCTGAGTATCTAATATTAGATAAATATCATTTTCATTTTTTGCTGTGAATACTTCAAAATATTTATATAATTCTTTCTTTGCTTCATCTACTTTTTCTTTATGACTAGTTATAAATAAAATCTTTTTTATCTCAGACTTTATTAATGGTGATTCTCTTAATTCTTCTAAGACTTTATCAAAATTATCTAAAAATCTATTTAATCGCTTGTCTTCATAAATTTCTTGAGATTTAATTTCCATCTCAATCTTTGCCAATTCTTCATACATTTTTTTACACCCTAAGTTTCCAGCTGCTCCTTTTAAAGAATGTATATAAATATATATCTCATTTTTATTATCTTTAATATTCTCTAAATCCTCTCTTATGTTAACATAAGTTGAATAGAAAATATTTAATAATTTTTTAAACATTTCTTGGCTATTTCCTAAACGTTCCATTACTTCATCATATTCATCAATAAATGAGAAAATATATTCACAATCATTACGAGTTAACAAAATCTCTTGAATCTTTTTCTTAAATTCGATAGGTACAATAGGTTTTTGCAAATAAGAAGATATATACTCCCTATTTTCCTCTATAACATCCTGAGTTATATTAGTAGCAGTTAATGCAATTATTGGAGTTTTTACATTCATATTTTGTTTTAATATTCTGGCAATCTCGTATCCATTATGTTTTGGCATATGGATATCCATTAAAATTAAATTAAAGTATTCTTTACCAACTTGTTCTATGTATTTTAAACATTCTGTGCCATCTATAACAGTTTCACAAGTTATTCCCATTTCTTCAATTAATTTTTTTGTTATTTCTTGATTAATTACATTATCTTCAACTACTAATACTCGTTTAGATTCTAACAATTCCTCCTTTTTTTCGCTATTTTCATTTGATATTTCTTCTTTTAGATCAGAAACACTTTTGTCAATATCTTGATACTTGTCTTTTAATAATGCAACTCCTTCTTCAAGTTTTTCCATTTCTATTTTATCATGTTCCTCTATTATAGCTTTTGAATTATCATGATTTTCTTCAGATTTAAACTCTGCAGTACTTTTATTTACGAGAATGTTAAAATAAAATTTACTTCCTAAGTCAACGTTACTTTCAACCCATATTTTGCCATCCATACTTTCTATTATCTTTTTTGTAATAGCAAGTCCCATTCCTGTACCTTCTACATCTTTTGTAGTAGGATCTTGTGTTTGTTCAAACTCAGTAAATATTTTTAAAGAGTCCTCTCTTTTAATTCCTCTACCAGTGTCTTTTACACAAAATTGTAGTCTGTATGAATAGCTAGTTTCTTCTGTCTTTTTGCACAAAACCTCTATAAAACCTTTATCTGTATATTTTATTGAATTATTTATTAAGTTTAAAAAGATTTGCCCTATTCTGGTTTTATCAGCATATATATCAATATTTGTATCATAATCAGTTGTTATGTATAATTTCAAATTTTTGGCTTCTGCTTTTGGTTGGAATAAATTACTTAAATTATCTAAGAAATCTTTTAAGTTAAAATTAATATTATTATTAATAACAACATTTCTTTTCTCTTTAGATAAATCTAAAATATTATTTACAATTTCTAATAATAAATTCGAAGCTTGTTCTAATTTTCCTATATATTCTATTTGATTTTCATCTAATTGAGTAGATTTTAAAAAGTAAAGCATTCCAACAATTATATTTATAGGGGTACGTATTTCATGTGATAAATTTGCTATAAATAAATCTTTTGTACGTAAATACTCATCTTTTTTTTCTACCTCTTTTTTTAATTCTAATTCTTTTTCAAAATACTCATTTAAATTTTTTATATATACTAAAATTTTTCCTTGCGAAGACATTTTATAACATGCTATATATATATTTATTTTGGTATCTTCCTTATTTAATTCCACTTCACCAATATAAGAACCCTCTTCTAATGTTTTTGAAATTATTTCTTCGTAAATTAATTCATTATATTGGTCATAAAGTAAAACTTCTTTTAATTTAGTATATTTATTATATATTTCTCCATTATTTATATATTCTATTGTTCCTTCATAATCTGTAATACAGATTATATCTTGTATTTGATCAAAAAAACCCTCAACAACATCAATATTTAAATTAGATACTAACATTTTATTTCTTTTTTTCTTTTAGTATATTGTTTAAATTTATCTATTAATTCCATGTTTCCACCCAAATTTCTTTCGTAATTTTATATCCATATTATATATTATAAAAAAACAAAATACAATATTTTTATAAAAAAAGCAGAATAAAATTCTGCTTATTTAAATCGTTTTAAATAATTATCCATATCATCAATAAATTGCTCATTATTCTTAGACAAAGTCATATGGCTAATAACCTGTTCAGTAACATCTGCAACTGGCATACTATTCATAGCTTTTCTTAAAGCAAAAACAGTTTCCATTTCTTTTTTAGTTAATAATAAGTCCTCTCTTCTGGTACCTGATTTATTAATATCAATTGCAGGAAAAATTCTTTTTTCTGATAATTTTCTATCCAAATGAACTTCCATATTACCTGTTCCCTTAAATTCCTCGAAAATAACATCATCCATTCTACTACCTGTTTCAATTAATGCTGTAGCTAAAATAGTTAAGCTACCACCATATTCAATATTTCTAGCTGCTCCAAAGAATTTTTTAGGTTTATGCAAAGCTGCAGGGTCAATACCACCAGATAAAGTCCTTCCAGAAGATGGAATTACTAAATTGTAAGCTCTTGTAAGCCTTGTAATACTATCTAACAAAATAACAACATCTTTACCATGTTCAACTAATCTTTTAGCTCTTTCTAATACCATTTCTGCAACTTTTACATGATGTTCTGGTAATTCATCAAATGTAGAATGAATTACTTGTCCTTTTATTGAACGTTTCATATCAGTTACTTCTTCAGGTCTCTCATCTATTAATAATACAATTAACTCTACTTCAGGATTATTTTGCGCAATGCTATTAGCCACTTTTTTCATTAAAGTGGTTTTTCCAACTTTTGGCTGTGCTACAATCATTCCTCTTTGCCCTTTTCCAATAGGTGACATTAAATCAATAATTCTTGTTGCATAGTCATTAGAAACTGTTTCTAATCTTAATCTTTCATTTGGATAAATTGGAGTTAGGTCATCAAATCTTCTTCTTTTCATTGCTTTTTCTGGATGTTCTCCATTAACTTCGCCTACGAAAATTAGTGATGGAAACTTTTCCCCTTCTCTGTAACGAGAAATACCTTTAATAACATCTCCTGTATCTAGTCTAAATCTCCTAATTTGAACCATAGATATGTATACATCTTTTTCGCTTGAAAGAAAATTTTCGCCTCGTAAAAATCCATAACCATCAGGTAATATGTCTAATATTCCTTCTACTATTTCATCACCTTCATTTGTTAATTTATAATCAACAATAGGCTCTCCATTTTCATTATAATGTCTTTCAACTATTTCTTTTTCTTCTTGAATTGTATCTTTTGGGGTTGCTTCTTCTGGCTCATTTATTACTTGTTTTAGAACTGTTATTAATTCTTCCTTTTTTAATTTTGAAATATTTTTTATATTATTTTCCTTTGCTAATTCTTTTAACTCTAATAAAGTCATTTCTTCTATGTTTAACATAAAAATCCTCCTTATTTAATTTGGTTTGGAAGTAATTACGAAATATATAATATCTAAAAAAATAGTTTTTAAGAAAATTAAATTTTTGATTAATAATTAATGTATATAGTATTATAACACATATTTTATAAAAAAGAAACATTTTTCGAAAAAAAGGAATATAATTTTAAAATTACATTCCTCCATCTATATATACTCTTTCATTTGGATAATACATATCTAGCATTTCTCTTGCAGTTTGTTCAATATAATCTAAAGATGAAACATCATCTTTTTGCTTTGCAAGTTGTTCTTTGTATTCTTGTTGTTCTTCAATTTGAGTATTTAAGTTAGCAGTTTCTTGACTATATTGATTTAAAGTTTTTTGTTGATTAATTAAAATAAAGATTATATAAATAGCTATTGCTAATATTAGTAATCTTTTATAAATTTTTCTGTTTTTCTTCATCAGTAATCTCCCATTTTCATGTGTTAAATCCTTACGGATATTCCATTTATAATATTCTACATATATTTTTAAAATCCTTCTTTTATTTTCAGTTTTTTACAATATTTTTCACTTTTTTCATCTTTTTAAAATTGTTTTGTATTTTTGTAGTGAAATTTGTAGAACTTTTACGTATATTAATAAATAAGAAAGTAATTGGCTTGAAAAATATTTTTTGTAATGTTTTAAAAATAAATTGAATTGGGATAATTACTATGCCAAAAAACTTTTTCAGTAAATTTATTATTTTTATATTTATTTTAATAATATATGAACTAATACATAACATATAAATTACAGCACCTATTAAAATGCCTAAAAGCATAAATAAGCGTAATTCTCCATTGTTAAAAACAAATATGGAATATAAAACTATAACTCCTGTTAAAATCCAAAATAAGATGTCTTCAAAATATGTTATTAAATCACTTGTATCGATTACTTTTCGAGATATTCTAAAAAAATCAAATAATAGCCCTATTAGTATTCCATTAATTATAAAAATTAAAAATAAATATGCCTGGTTTGTTACCATTATTTGATTTCCCCCCTATCTTAGTTATTTAAAAATTTTACTCATAAAACTGCTACCTTTAGCCTTTTCGCTATCTTTATCACTATAAGATAACGAAGCAATATCACCTTCTACTATTACTTCTGATGTATCAATACTTAATTTATTTATACGAATGTTTTCGCCCTTTACAGTTAATAATCCTAATTCAGTTTCCAATATTACAACTTGGTCATCAAAGCTCAAAACGTCTAAAACTCCTGATATACTAAGTTTACCTCTGTTTTCTAAAATAAGATTTTGAATTACTCCTGTGCTCATAGCTTTTCTTTCATCTATGGTCATTTTAATTACCTCCTATAAAGCTTGCTAAATTATATATATTCAGGGTTTGTCTTATTTAGAACAAAAAAATGAGGATTATTGGGTTATCCTCAAATCCTCATGTATTTCTTTTAGTATTTCATCTGTTACTTGGTTTTTAAAAGTTATAGAAATTTTTGACTCAGACACGCTAAATTCTAACATTTCTAGCTTATTTTTTTCTATTTTATCTAATATAACTTTTATACTTTCTATGTTTCTTATAATGCCATTTCCTACAATAGAAATTCGAGAAACATCTTTTTTAACTATACTTTTTATTGTATTTTCTTCAATGATGTCAGATATAACTGTTCCAGATTTATTATTAAAAGTAGATTTAGTAATAATAGGTACTTTAAACTTTTCTCCTATTTCAATGCATCTGTTGTGTAGCACTTTGGCTCCTTCACTAGATAAAGCAATCATTTCTTCATATGAAAGAGCAGATAATTTTTTTGCATTTTCTAAAATATTCGGGTCTGTTGTATAAACTCCATCTACATCAGAAAATATATAACAATTCTTGGCATTTAGCGCTGATGCTATTGCAACAGCTGTTGTATCTGAGCCCCCTCTCCCCAATGTTGTAATATCTAAATTTTCATTTATGCCTTGAAAGCCTGCTACAATAACAATTTTACCTTTTTCTAATTCTTTCTTTATTCTTGATGTATCTATACATTCGATAATAGCATTTTGATTTGTGTTATTAGTGCAAATACCAGCTTGCCATCCTGTTAATGAAATTGAGGGGTAACCTAATTTATTAAGTAAAATACTTAGTTTTGCTGTTGATATTTGCTCACCTGTACTTAGAAGTACATCTAATTCTCTATCTTCTGCTTTTTCAGATATTTCTTTTGCTTCTAGAATTAATTTGTCTGTTGTTTTTCCTTGGGCAGAAACCACTACAACTATATTATGATGTTTTTCATATAAATCAATTATTTTTTTTGCTACTATTTTTAATTTTTCATTATCTGCAACAGAACTACCTCCAAATTTTAAAACTATTGTGTCCACCTTAATCACTCGCTTTTGGTAAAAATCATATAGAGAGCAGATTTAATTTTAAACCTACTCTCTATATTGTATGCTCCTAATTTTTTTAGTTGACAAAATATTTTATGTTATATTATTTCATTTTTAAATAGCTTTCAATGAAATCATTAATTTCGCCATCCATAACTGCTTGGACATTTCCTACTTCATAATTTGTACGATGGTCTTTAACCATAGTGTAAGGACAAAATACATATGAACGTATTTGACTTCCCCACGCAATATCCATTTGAATTCCTTTTAAATCTTCAATTTTTTCTTTATGTTCTTTTTCTTTTAAATCTAATAATTTAGATTTAAGCATTTTCATTGCTGTTTCTCTGTTTTGAATTTGTGAACGTTCAGATTGACATGCAACTACAATATTTGTTGGAATATGTGTTATTCTTACCGCAGAAGATGTTTTGTTGATATGCTGTCCTCCTGCTCCTGATGCACGGTAAGTGTCTATTCTTAAATCATCTGAGTTTATTTCTAATTCAATATCATCTGTTATTTCTGGTAATACTTCAACTGAAGCAAATGATGTATGACGTCTACCACCACTATCAAACGGAGAAATTCTGACTAATCTGTGGACACCCATTTCACATTTCATATATCCATAAGCATTTTCTCCAATAATTTCAAAAGTTACGCTTTTTAGTCCTGCTTCTTCCCCTTCTAAATAGTCCAACTCCTTTACGGTGTAGCTATTTTTATTAGCCCACCTTGTATACATTCTATATAACATTTCTGCCCAATCTTGCGATTCTGTTCCTCCTGCTCCTGGATGTATAGTTACAATGGCATTATTGCTGTCATATTTACCAGATAAAAAAGTGTTTATTTCAAATTTTTCTATTTCTTTATTTAATTTATTTGTACTTTTTAATATATCTTTTACTATATCTTCATCAGGCTCTGTTTCGACAAGTTCTGTTAATTCTTGAAGATTTATAATTTCGTTTTCTATTTCTTTGTATTTGCCTACTTTGCTTTTTATTGTTTTTATTTGATTTAATATTTGGGTTGAATTGTTAGTGTCGCTCCAAAAATTTTCTTGTGTTGTTTTGCTTTCTAATTCTTTTAATTGTGTTTCTAGTTTTGCAATGTCAAAGAGATTCACCCAATTCTTTTAGTTTTGTTTTTAATGTTTGTAATTGCCTTGTGTTTTCTTCTAATTCTAACATTTTATCACTCTCCTTGCTTTTTATAATATATTATTTTTTCTTAAATTACAAGTTTTATTTAGTTTTTTAATAAATAGACATGGGCAATCCCCCAAAGCAAAATAACTTTGTTTGGGGGATTTGGTGTTACAGGAACAGCATTAAATCTAACTGTTTTTCCTGCTTTTTTGTCAAACATGGAAAGCAGACTCTGCAAATTCCATTTTTCTTGGTCATGCTCCAATAAAATCGGCGCATAACCTTTCCTAATTTTGCATTTTCCAACTCATTGTTGTCATAGTTGAAAATTACAGTAGTCCGATCTTCTTCTCTGCCGTTAATTTTCACCGTGTTTCTAGTTCTTTCCGTTGTAAGCATAATTTCGCCCTCCTGCTAAAATTTTCTGTATACATATATTATATCACAAAAATCAACATAATGCAAAATTGTGTTTTAAATATACTTATTTTTAAAGATTTTTACAAAAAAAGAAGGATTTGAAAAAATCCCTCTTTTAGCTTTATTGCATTGATTTTAAATATGTTTCAATAAATTTTTTTGATTCCGACTTTAATATATTCATCCATACTTTACACTAACTTAAAATTACTGATTTCTACCACAACAATTTTTATATTTCTTACCACTTCCACAAGGGCAAGGGTCATTTCTACCAATTTTAGGACCTTCATTACGAACAGTTCTATCAACATCAGTACCTATTTTAGCACCACCATCAACACTATGAATAGCCTCTAGTGCTGCACCTGTAATTTTAACAGTTTCTTGTCTTTTTGTATCGCCTTGTGCTCTAATATGCATTAATATTTTTGTAACATCAACTTTAATATCATTTATCATTTCGTCAAACATATCAAAACCTTCTAGACGATATTGAACAACTGGGTCTTTTTGACCATAAGCACGAAGACCTATTCCGTTTTTTAATTCGTCCATAGAATCAATATGGTTCATCCATTTTTCGTCAACAACTTTAAGCATAACAACTCTTTCTAATTCTCTCATTTCGTCAG
>CANQTU010000013.1 GCA_947626925.1 uncultured Clostridia bacterium
TATACATATACAAAGGAAATGGTAGTTTCAAAATCTAAGAATAGTCCTTTTATAGGAAAAGAATTAAAAGGAAGAGTACAATATACAATTGTTGGCGGAAGAGTTGTATACAAAAAATAAAGGAATGGAGAAGTTTTATGAATGCAATAGATAGATTAATTGAAAAAATCAAACAAACAAATAATCCTACTGTAATGGGATTAGACCCACGCTATGAAATGATACCAGAATGTGTAACAAGCAAATACACAAAAGATTTAGAAGGAGTAAAAAAATCAATTATAGAATTTAATAAAAATTTAATTGATAAAACTTGTGACATAATACCAGCAGTAAAAGTTCAAATAGCATTTTACGAGATGTATGGAATACCAGGTATGGAAGCATTTAAAGAAACATGTCAATATGCAAAAGAAAAAGGGATGATAGTAATAGCTGACAGCAAAAGAGGAGACATAGGTTCAACATCACAAGGTTATTCCAATACATTCTTAGGAAGAACACCAATTGGAGATAAATTAGAACCAATTTATGATGTAGACTTTGTTACTGTAAATGCATATATGGGAACAGACTGTGTTAAACCATTTATAGAGGATTGTAAAAAATATGACAAAGGAATGTTTATACTAGTAAAAACATCAAATCCATCATCAGGAGAATTACAAGACCTAAAACTAGAAAATGGAAAAGAAGTATATGTACAACTAGCAGAATTAGTAGAAAAATGGGGAGAAGAATTAAGAGGAAAATACAATTACAGTAGCATAGCAGCAGTTGTAGGAGCAACATACCCTGAACAACTAAAACAAATAAGAAAGCTAGCACCACATACATATTTCCTAATACCAGGATATGGTGCACAAGGTGGAAAAGCAGAAGACATAGCACTTGGCTTCGACACGGATGGCTTAGGAGGAATTATAAATGCCTCAAGAAGTCTAATGTGTGCATATAAATCAGACAAATGGAAAGACCAATATTCACAACAGCAATATGCTGAAGCAACAAGAGCAGAAGCCATAAGAATGAAAGAAGAATTAACATCTTGTATAGGCTAAGTGTCCCGTTCTGGGACAGGCACCAATGTACCCATTTTGTCCCTTTTTGGGACAGGTTAAACTAAATATTGAGAAGGAGGAAAATATTATGCCAGAATTATTTTTAGCTGATTTAGTGAAGAAAGAACAATTGAAACCAGATATTTTTAAGTTTGCTGTAAAAGCACCTAATATTGTAAAAAATGCAAAGCCAGGTAACTTTATTGAAATAAGAGTATCTGAACAGGTAGAACCTTTTCTAAGGAGACCTATAAGTATTCATAATTTAGAAAGAGAAAAAGGAATTTTAGAGTTTATTTTTCAGGTAAAGGGAAAAGGAACAGAAATATTATCAAAAAAGAATGTTGGAGATAAAATTGATATTGTTGGACCATTGGGCTATGGAACTTTCCAATATGAAGATTATAAAAATTTAGCTATTATTGGTGGTGGAATTGGCGTTTTTCCACTATATGAATTAGCAAAATGTGCTAAAAAGGCAAATAAAAATGTTAATGTTTATTTAGGCTTTAGAAACAAAGATTTTGTTGTATTGGAAGACGATTTTAAGAGGGTATCTGATAATTTTGTTTTGACAACAGATGATGGTAGTTATGCAGAAAAAGGTTTTGCGATTAACTTTTTAGAAAAAGATATTGATGATGGAAAGGTAGATTCAATTTATGCGTGTGGGCCATTACCAATGTTAAAAGCAGTACAAAAATTAGCAATTGAGAAAAATATACCTTGTCAAATATCATTGGAAGAAAAAATGGCGTGTGGTTTAGGAGCATGTTTAGGCTGTGCTGTTAAAACGGTAAAGAGTACAAAGGAAGTTCCTGAATATTGGCATGTTTGCAAGGCTGGACCTGTGTTTAATGCCAAAGATGTAGAAATATAGAGGAGATTTTAATATGCCGGGATTTACTATACATCTTGCAATTGGAAAAAGATACTATGAAAAACATAAGGGACAAATAGAGGATAATGAAAATTTTATTAGGGGCATAATAGAACCAGATTTATATACAAACATTAATGAAAGAGAGCAATATAAAACTAAATCACACTATGCTAATTTTAAAAATAACCACAGATATATTGATATTGGTAAATTTTTGGAAGATAAAAAAGTTGATATTGAAAATGATTATTGGAAGGGATATTTTATGCATTTGTTGACAGATTACTATTTTTATAGCATAGACTTCAAAGAGGAGTGCAAAAAATCAAAAAGCAATAATGAAAAATTTTATCACGATTATGATTGCCTTAACAAACAGTTAATTTCAAAATATAAAACTGATGTATATAATATAAAACCAATAGAAAAAACCATGAATATTATTAATGAAGAACCAAAATACCTTGAATATAAAAAGGTAGTTGAATTTATAGAGAAAATATCTAGCTTAGATATATATAAACAAATTGAAATAATAAAAGAAAATGGAATGGAGGGACTAAAATAACATGAATACAAAAATTAATTTTGCAGGAATTGAAATGAAAAATCCAGTAACTGTAGCGTCTGGAACATTTGGATATGGACGAGAATATAATAATTTCTTTGATTTAAGCAAATTAGGAGGAATTATTACAAAAGGTACTTCGCTAAAACCTAGATGTGGTAATAAACCACCAAGAGTATGTGAAACAGCAAGTGGAATGTTAAATGCTATTGGATTACAAAATCCAGGAGTGGAATACTTTGCAGAAAACGATTTACCTTTTTTACGAAGTTTTGATACAGCAATTATTGTTAATGCTTGTGGAAGCAGTATTGATGAATATGTAGAACTTTGTAAAATTTTAAATACATTGGATATAGATGGAGTTGAACTAAATTTATCTTGTCCAAATGTTAAAGCTGGATGTATGGCTTTTGGAAATACTTATGATGGTGTAAAACAAGTAACAACAGCTGTAAGAAAAGTATTAGATAAACCTTTAATTGTAAAACTAACACCAAATGTAACAGACATTGCTTCTATTGCAAAAGCAGTAGAAGATGGAGGAGCAGATGCGGTTTCTTTAATTAATACACTATTAGCTATGAAAATTGATATAGATAAAAGAAAGCCTGTACTTGCAAATAATACTGGCGGACTTTCTGGTCCGGCAATTAAACCAGTAGCTGTACGTATGGTTTATCAAGTAGCACAAGCAGTAAACATCCCAATTCTTGGAATGGGTGGAATTGTAAATGGTGAAGATGCTGTAGAGTTTATGCTAGCAGGAGCAAATGCTATATCAATTGGTGCTGGAAACTTCATAAATCCTTATACAGCTGTTAATACAGTAATTGGTATAGAAAATTACATGAAAAAACATCAAATTGAAGATATAAACGAAATTGTTGGCACAGTTGAAATGAATTAAGGAGTCGAAATAATGAAAAGAACAGAAACAAGACCTGTAATGGTTGGAAATGTACAAATAGGTGGACAAAATAAAATTGTTATTCAATCTATGTGTAATACGAAAACTAAAGATGTAAGTTCGACAGTAAGACAAATACAACAATTAGAAAAAGCAGGATGTGAAATTATAAGAGTTGCTTGCTTAGATATTGAAGATGCAAAAGCTATTAAAAAAATCAAGCAAAAAATTAATATACCTATTGTAGCAGACATTCATTTTGATTATAGAATTGCATTAGAAGCTATTAAAGCTGGGGTTGATAAAATTAGAATTAACCCAGGAAATATTGGCTCAGAAGAAAGAGTAAAAGCAGTTGTAAATGCTTGCAAAGAACATCAAATTCCTATTAGAATTGGTGTAAATGCAGGATCTTTAGAAAAAGATTTGTTAGATAAATACGGAAAACCGACTGCAGAAGCTATGATAGAAAGTGCAAAACGACATACAGACATATTAGACAAATTAGGATTTGATTCTTATTTAATATCTTTAAAGGCATCTAATTTAGACTTATGCATGGAAGCTTACGAAAAAGCTTCAAAAGAATTTAAGTGTCCACTTCATTTAGGAATTACAGAAGCAGGCACAGAATTTAGTGGAACAATTAAATCTAGTATAGGTTTAGGGGGATTATTAAGACAAGGAATAGGGGACACAATGAGAGTATCACTTTCTGATGATCCAGTAAAAGAAATTAAAGTTGCAAAGGAAATTTTGAAAAACTGTAATTTATATAAAAAATCTCCAACATTAATTTCTTGCCCTACTTGTGGTAGAACACAAATTGACTTAATTCCAATTGCAAAAGAAATGGAAGAATTTTTACAAACTATTGAATCTGATATTACTGTTGCTGTAATGGGGTGCAGTGTTAACCGGACCAGGAGAAGCAAGAGAAGCTGATATTGGAATTGCTGGTGGAATACAAGAAGGATTATTATTCAAAAAAGGCAAAATTATTAGAAAAATAAAACAAAATAACATGGTTGAGGAATTAAAAAAAGAAATTAATAATATTATTAAGGAGAAAGAGGTTTAATCGTGGAAATAATTGTAGGTAAAACAGCTGGTTTCTGCTATGGTGTAGAAAGAGCTGTTAATACAGCAACAAAAGAAGCAATAGGAACAAAACAACCACTTTATTGTTTAGGAGAAATTGTTCACAACAAACAAGTTATCCAAAAACTAGAAAATTTAGGAGTAAAATGCGTAGAAACTATTGATGAGGCTAAAAATAAAATGCTAATTCGTGCTCATGGTGTACCTAAAGAAGTTTATGATTTAGCAAAAGAATTGCATATAGAAATACAAGATTGTACTTGCCCAAATGTTTTAAAAATACATAAAATTGCAGAAGAATTTAGCAAAAATGGTTATTTTATTTTCTTATTAGGAAGTAAACACCATCCTGAAAACCTTGGAACAGTTAGTTATTGCGAAAATAATTGTTACATAATTGAAAATCAAGACGATATTGATAATGCTATTAATGCATTTCAACAAACTAAAAAAACAGATTTATTGTTAATAGCTCAAACTACTTTTAGTGTAGAACAATTTAATGTAATTGAACAAATTATTAAGGAAAAAATTGATAAAAATATAAATTTTGTTGTAAAAAATACTATTTGTGGAGCAACAGAAATCAGGCAAAAAGAAACTGAGGAATTAGCTAAAAAAGTTGATACTATGATTATTATTGGTGGTAAAAATAGTTCAAATACAAAAAAACTTTATGAAGTAGCAAAAAAATATTGTGATAATACTTTTTTGGTGGAAACGGCTAATGAATTGGAACTTGAAAAAATAGTTGGTAAAGTAGGAGTTATGGCAGGTGCATCAACACCAAAAGAAAGCATAGATGAAATAATAAAAAATTGTATAAAATTTCAAGTATGAATTTTTTGAAATTTATTGACTTATTGTGTAAAATAAAATAAAATTATAGTAGATAAAAATAAAAGGAGGAATTTAACATGACAAGAGTCGAACTAAAAACTGCAGCAAAAGAACAAATCAAAGGCAAAATAGGAATTTTATTTGTAATGTTTCTAATTATTTTTGCCATCATGCTAGTGTGCTTTTTTATACCATTCATAGGTAGAATTGCTAGTTTTATTATAACACCAGCATTTTCATTATCCCTTTGTATGATATATTTAACACTTGCAAAACAACAAGACATTTCAGTAGGAGATGTATTTTCTGGATTTAACCAAACAGGTAGAGCATTATGGTTAAATATCTTAATTTCAATATTTACATTTTTATGGTCTTGCTTGCTAATTATACCAGGAATAATTAAATCATATTCTTATTCTATGGCATTTTACATATTAGCAGACAATCCAGAGCTTACAGCTAGAGAAGCATTAAGCAAGAGTAAAGAAATAATGAATGGCCACAAAATGGATTTATTTGTTTTACAATTATCATTCATTGGTTGGTACTTATTAACATTAATAACATTTGGTCTTGTAGGAATTTACGCAATACCATATATAAATTCAACAACAGCTAATTTCTACAATTCAATAAAATAAAGATATAACAAAAGATACCTTTATAAAATAAAGAGGTATCTTTTTAAGGAGGAAAATTATGAGTGATACATTTCTAAAAAAATTATTTGAGGAATATCAACCAATAAAAGATAATTTAATTCAAATGCTAAATGAAATACAAGAACACTATGGTTATGTTCCAATGGAAGTTCAAAAAGAATTGTCAGAATTCTTGTCAATACCAATGGCAGAAATTTATGGTGTTGTTACTTTTTATTCAAGATTTTCATTGAAGCCAAAAGGAAAATACAATATATCTGTATGTTTAGGTACAGCTTGTTTTGTTAAAGGTTCTCAAAAAATAATGGATAGATTATTAGAAAGGTTAAAAATTCAACCGGGAGAGACAACAAAAGATGGTTTGTTTTCCATTGAAGAAACTAGATGTGTAGGAGCTTGTGGACTAGCACCAGTCTTTACAGTAAATGGAGAAGTATATGGAAAAGCAACTGTTCAAAAGTTAGACCAAGTATTAGATGAATTAATAAAAAATAATCAAAAATAGGGAGGTATTCGATGAAAACGATAGAAGAACTTCATAAAATAAGAAAAGAGAAAAGAAAAGAACTAGAATTAAGAGTTAATACAAAAGCAGATACACGTGAAAAACATATTTTAGTTTGTCATGGTACAGGCTGTACATCTTCAAAATCACCAGAAATTCTAGAAACTTTTCGTAAAATATTAAAAGAGAAAAAAATAGAAAATGTTCGTGTAATAAAAACAGGATGTTTTGGTTTATGTGCTAAAGGACCAATTGTAATTATAAGACCAGAAGATACTTTTTATGCTATGGTAAAACCAGAAGATTGTGAAGAAATTATACAAACACATATTGTTGAAGGCAAAACAGTAGATAGATTATTAGCAAAAGATATTGATGGTACAAAAGTTAATAGTTTAGACGAATTAACTTTTTACAAGAAACAAAAAAGAATTGCCTTAAAAAACTGTGGTGTTATCAATCCAGAAGAAATTGACGAATATCTTGCATTTGATGGTTATTTAGCATTAGAAAAAGTTTTGAAAGAAATGACACCAGATGAAGTAATTGATGAAATTTCTAAATCTGGCCTTCGTGGTAGAGGTGGAGCTGGTTTCCCAACAGGAAAGAAATGGGCACTTACTAAAGCAGTAGAAGGAAAACAAAAATATGTTGTATGTAATGCAGACGAAGGTGATCCAGGAGCATTTATGGATAGAAGTATATTAGAAGGTGACCCTCATTCTGTACTAGAGGCAATGGCAATTGCAGCATATTGTATAGGTGCTAATAAAGGTTTTATTTATGTAAGAGCTGAATATCCAATTGCTGTTCAAAGACTAAAAATTGCAATTAAACAAGCACGCGAATATGGTTTATTAGGAAAAAATATATTTGGAACTGATTTCGATTTTGATATAGAAATTCGTTTAGGTGCGGGAGCTTTTGTGTGTGGAGAAGAAACAGCACTATTAGAATCAATAGAAGGAAAACGTGGTCAACCAAGGTTAAAACCACCATATCCTGCACAATATGGATTATGGGGTAAACCAACATTAATAAACAATGTAGAAACATACAGTAATATTGCACAAATTATTTTAAAAGGAAGCAAATGGTATTTTTCAATAGGAACAGAAAATTCAAAAGGAACTAAAGTTTTTGCACTAGGTGGAAATGTTAATAATATTGGATTAGTAGAAGTACCTATGGGAACTACTTTACGTGAAATTGTTTTTGATATTGGTGGAGGAATTCCAAATGGTAGAGAATTTAAGGCAGCTCAAACAGGAGGACCATCTGGTGGATGTATTCCAAAAGAGCATTTAGATACTCCAATTGATTATGAATCTTTAAAACAAATTGGTTCTATGATGGGTTCTGGTGGATTAATTGTTATGGATGATACAAAATGTATGGTATCTTTAGCAAAATTCTATCTTGAATTTACAGTAAGTGAAAGTTGCGGAAAATGTACACCTTGCCGTATAGGAACAAAAAGAATGTTAGGAATATTAGAAAAACTTTGTAATGGAAAAGGAGAAGCAGAAGACTTAGATAAATTACAAAAGTTGGCAGAAATGATACAAAAAGCAAGCGTTTGTGGACTTGGACAAAGTGCTCCAAATCCAGTTATTAGTACATTAAAATATTTTAGAAAAGAATTTGAAGAACATGCAATAGATAAACAATGTAGAGCATTAGAATGTAAAGCAATGTCAAAAATTATAATACAACCAGATAAATGCAAAGGTTGTGGTTTATGCCAGAAACATTGCCCTGTTGATGCTATTGAAGGTCAAGCAAGAGAGGTAAGAACTATTAACCAAGAAAAATGTATTAAGTGTGGTACTTGTTTATCTAAGTGTCCATTTAAAGCTATTGGAAATTAGAGAATAAATTGATTTAAGGAGGAAATTATGAAAGAGGAATTAATAACCTTAACAATTGATGGGCAAGAAATAAAAGTAAAAAAAGGAACTACAGTATTACAAGCAGCTAAGCAAATGGAAATAGATATTCCTACATTATGCTATTTAAAAGAAATAAATGCTGTTGGTGACTGTAGAATGTGTATAGTTGAAATAGAGGGAAGAAGAGGATATGTTCCTTCTTGTATAACAATGGCAGAAGAAGGAATGGTTGTACATACAAATACACCTGAAATTACAGAAGCAAGAAAAATGATGTTAGATTTAATATTATCTAACCATCCACAAGAATGTTTAACATGTATACGTTCAGGAAATTGTGAATTACAAAAATTAGCTATTCAATTTAATGTAACAAACATAGAATACCAAGGAGAAAGAATTGAACATGAAATAGATGACGAATCTCCTTCTGTTGTTAGAGATGCAAATAAATGTATCTTATGTAGAAGATGTATTGCAACATGTAAAAATATCCAAACAGTAGGTGCAATTGATTGTATAAATAGAGGCTTTGAATCTTGTGTATCAACTACTGGAAATAAAAGCTTAAATGATGTAAATTGCGTTCTATGTGGGCAATGTATTCAAAGCTGTCCTACAGGTGCTTTGCATGAAAAAGAAGAAATAAATGAGGTATGGGAAAAAATAAAAGATCCAGATACAATAGTTATAGCACAAACAGCACCAGCTGTGCGTGTAGGACTTGGAGAAGAATTTGGATTGCCAATAGGAACAAATGTACAAGGCAAAATGGTAACAGCTTTAAAACGTTTAGGTTTTGATAAAGTATTTGACACAAATACAGGTGCAGATTTTACAATTATGGAAGAAGCTAATGAATTTGTTGAAAGATTTACAAAAAATGACAATTTGCCAATGATTACATCTTGTTCACCTGGCTGGGTAAAATTTATTGAAACAAATTATCCTGATTTATTGCCACATTTATCAAGCTGTAAATCACCACATCAAATGTTTGGAGCAATTTTAAAATCTTATTATGCTAAAAAGGAAAAATTAGACCCTAAAAAAATGTATGTGGTATCTGTAATGCCATGTGTAGCTAAAAAATTCGAGAAAAACCGTTCTGAAATGGAAGTAGATAATCTTCGTGATGTTGATGCAGTTATTACAACAAGAGAGTTAGCAAGAATGATAAAACAAGCAAATATTGATTTTGTTAATCTTAAAGATGACAGTTTTGACAGCCCAATGGGAGAAGCAACAGGTGCAGGAGCAATATTTGGAACTACAGGTGGAGTAATGGAAGCAGCACTTAGAACTGCACAAGATGTATTAACTGGAAAAGATTTAAAAGAAATCAATTTTGAAGAAGTAAGAGGCGGAAAAGGAATTAAAAAAGCAACTGTAAACATTGCTGGAAAAGACATAAAAATAGTTGCGGCAAGTGGCTTAGGAAATGCAAGAAAAATACTTGATGAAATTCAAAGTGGTAAAGCAGACTATCAATTTATAGAAATAATGGCTTGTCCTGGTGGATGTATTATGGGTGGAGGACAACCAATAAAAAGTTCTAAAACTCGCTCAGAAGTTGATGTTAGAAAATTAAGAGCAGATGCATTATATACAATTGATGAAAAAAGCAGAATTAGAAAATCACATGAAAATCCAATTCTTAAGAAAATATATAAAGAATTTTTGGAAAAACCAGGAAGCGAAAAAGCAGAAAAATTATTACATACAAGTTATCATGCAAGAAAAAAATACTCATTATAAAGAAAAAGAACCTATCTAGAATTATGATAGGTTCTTTTATAACGTAACTATCTGCAGTTGTTATTGTTTTGTTTTTCATTGTTGTTATTGTTTTGGTTGTTTTGATTGTTTTTGTTATTGTTGTTATTTTTGTTTTGTTTATTATTTTTTTCTGACATAAAAAGCACCTCCATTCAAGTTTCACTATTATTTTTGCCTATTAAAATCAAAAATATACTATATTGATTTGTCTTTTTCTTACATTTGATATATAATGAGAAAAATAAATAAAAAGAACAATAGGGAAATTTTGGAATATAATAAAATGGAGGCAAAATATGAGTTTTGAAAATCAAAAATTACAGGAATTTAATGCATACATAAAATTCAGAAAAGTGGCTATTATAGGATTAGGAGTAAGTAATTTACCATTGTTAAAATATATGTATGAAAATAAAGCAAGAGTAACAGTATTTGACGAAAAAAATATTGAATCTATTCCAAAAGAAATAATGGATGCAATAACAGCTTATGGATTTGAATTTCATTTAGGAAAAAATTGTTTAAAAAATTTAAAAGGTTTTGATATTATTTTCCGTTCGCCTAGTTGTTTACCAACAAGATTTGAATTACAGCAGGAAGAGGAAAGAGGAGCAATTGTAACAACAGAAATTGAAATGTTGATGAAAATGTGTCCTTGCAAAATAATTGGTGTTACTGGTAGTGACGGAAAAACTACAACAACAAGCCTTATTTATAGTATTTTGCAAAAAGCTGGCTATAATACTTTTTTAGGTGGCAATATAGGAAATCCATTATTTACAAAACTTCCAGAAATTAAACCAGAAGATATTGTAGTTTTAGAATTAAGTAGTTTTCAATTAATGGGAATGGAAGTAAGTCCAGATGTAGCTGTTATTACTAATATAACACCAAATCATTTAAATATTCATAAAGATTACGAAGAATATATAGAAGCCAAAAAAACAATATTTAGATACCAAAATGAAAATGGCATTTTAATTTTAAATTATGACAATGACATAACTAGAGAATGTGCTAAAGAAGCAAATGGCAAAGTTATTTTCTTTAGCAGTAAAGAAAAATTAGACAATGGCTTTATAGTTGATGGAAAAGTAATAAAAGAGTGCGAAGATAGAGTTAGAAAACATATTTTAACTAATGAAGAAATTATTTTAAGAGGAATTCATAATTTAGAAAATATTGCAACTGCTATTGCAGCAACAAAAACTTTTGTATCAATAGATGATGCTGTTGAAGCAATTAAAGAATTTAAGCCAGTAGAACATAGAATAGAGTTTATTACCGAAATTAATCAAGTAAAATGGTATAATGATTCAGCTAGTTCATCACCTACAAGAACATTATCAGGCTTAAATGCATTTGATGAAGATATTATATTAATTGCTGGTGGATATGATAAAAATTTAGATTACGAGCCATTAGCAAAAACGATTGTTAAAAAAGTAAAGGGACTTATTCTTATAGGTCAAACATCTGGAAAAATTTTTGATTGCGTCAAAAAAGAGTTGGAACATCAAAATAAAGATTTGCCTATTTATATGTGCGATTCTTTAGAGCATACAGTTTCTTTGGCATATAAATTGGCTAAACCTGGAAATGTTGTTTTGTTTTCTCCTGCAAGTGCAAGTTTCGATATGTTTAAAAATTTTGCAGATAGGGGAAATCAGTTTAAAAATTTGGTAAACAAAATGATTACCCATTAGCAACAATTTCAAAATTACGCATATAATATACCAAAATATTAAGGAGGGTTATTATATGTATAATAATGAATCGTATGAAGAATACATAAGAAGCATTTTAGGATATTCTAACTACAATAATACAAATTACAATTCATATGAAAATAATTATCAGCCAATGCCATATCAATTTAGAGCAGAAGGACAGAACAATTCAGCATTAGAAGAATGTTATCCAGAAATATATAAAGTTGTATATCCAATGGTTTCGAAGGCATGTTCAAGTAATACAAAGCCAATAACATCAACTTTGGTAGATGAATTAACAGAGGAAATTTATTCAGCACTTGAAACTTCTGATAACAATATTAGTATTAATATAAATTTAACAAATGAACTTCAAAATTCTGCTAATACTACTAAAAATACGACAAATAATGTAACAAATAATTCTACAGAAAATAGAAGTAGTACAAATTATGTAAGACGAGAACCGGCAAAAGTAGAAAATAGAGGGGAAAACAGGCAGTCTAGAAATAATGGATTACGTGATTTAATTAGAATTTTGTTAATTAGAGATTTAATAGGAAGACCTGGAAATTTTCCAAATAATCGTCCGCCAATGCCACCACCACCAAGACCACCAATGAGGCCACCATATCAAGGAGGACCAAATCAAGGACCAAGACCACCAATAATGCCAAGAGATATTTATGAAGTATAAAAATAAGGCAAAATTTACCATTTTTCGTTATTTTTTCTCACATAAAATTTTTAAAAATGCAGAAAATAAAATTGAGAAATTTTGAAAGGTGGTAAGAAAATGAAAGTTAAAGATTGTATGTGTAATGATGTATGTTGTGTTAATCCAAATACAACAATAAATCAAGTAGCAAAATTAATGAGCGAAAATCATATAGGTTGTATACCTGTTTGTGACGAAAATAATAGTATTTGTGGAATTGTAACAGATAGAGATATTTTACTTCGTGCTGTAGCATGCGAAAAGGACACAAAAAATTGCCCAGTAAGTGAAGTTATGACATGTAATGTCTGCACTTGTTCAGAAGAAGATGAAATGACAAATGCAGAAAGTAAAATGTCACAAAATCAAATAAGAAGATTACCAGTATGTGACAATAATAATCAAGTTATAGGAATTTTAACATTAGGAAATTTGGCACAACAAGATGCTGAATTAGGAAAACAACAAGTTTGTTCAACTCTTAATGGAATTTGTAATTGCGACCAACAAAATAATGCAGAATAAAAAGATTTAAAAGGACGGATAATATTCCGTCCTTTTACATAGAATAAAACAGGGAGGAAAAAATGATAATTGATGTTGCTTATTGGACAAGAGTTTTTAAAAATATAATATATGTTGTTTTACTTCTTGTTGGGTTATATGTGGCATTAAAACTTTCTATTTTTTATATGCCGTTTTTAATAGCTTTTATAATATCATTAATTATAGAGCCAGCTATAAAATATATAATGAAAAAAACAAAATTAACAAGAAGAAGCAGTTCAATTATTATTTTTTTACTAGTATCTTTAATAATTTTAGGAAGTTTAACATGGATTTTAATTACTTTATTTTCAGAATCATCAAGTTTGTTACAAGGACTTAATGATTATTTTGATAAAGCTTATGCACAATTTCAAAGTTTTATAAATCAGTTTCAATTCGATAAAATTCATTTATCAGATGAAATTTTAAATGTAATTCAAAATTCAACAGGAGATTTACTACAAACAGCATCAAACTGGCTTAGAAATGCTTTAACAGGATTAATAAATTTTGTAACTAGTTTGCCATCAATTGCAATATGTATAGGAATTACAGTAATTGCTTTGTATTTTATATGTGTAGACAAAATATATATTTTAGACCAAATAGAACATCATTTACCAAAAATTTGGGTAAAAAAAATAGGAGTACATTTTAGAGAATTGGTAAAAACATTGGGAGGCTATCTAAAAGCAGAAGCAAGTTTGGTAATAGTATCTTTTATAATTTCGCTAATAGGTTTATATGTATTGCAATTTACAGGTTTTGCTATACAATATCCATTGCTAA
The DNA here is from genome assembly GCA_947626925.1 of uncultured Clostridia bacterium. Lineage (GTDB taxonomy): Bacteria > Bacillota > Clostridia > TANB77 > CAG-508 > CAG-269. The sequence goes on from CANQTU010000013.1 coordinate 13,973, forward strand.
TGGCATTGTTCATAGGATTTGTAGATGCATTGCCAATACTTGGCTCAGGAACAGTAATGATACCATGGGCCATAATCTGTGCCATAAATGGAGATATCAATTTAGGAATAGCAATAATAGTATTGTTAATAATAATGTCAGTAGTAAGACAACTTTTGGAACCTAAACTTGTAAGCAAAAATATTGGTGTACATCCAATATTTACTTTAATTGCAATGTACACCGGTTTCAAAATAATTGGAATATTAGGTTTACTAATAGGACCAATTGTGCTAATCATTTTCAAAAACATCTTTGCAAGCTTAATAGAGCAGGGGGTATTTAAAACAATATTTGATAAAAATTAAAATGTTTTATTCCCATTCAATTGTTGCTGGTGGTTTTGATGTAATATCATATACTACACGGTTAACATGATTAACTTCATTTACTATACGAGATGATACTTTTTCTAAAATTTCATAAGGAATTTTGCTCCAAACACCTGTCATAAAATCTGTTGTTTCTACAGCTCTTAATGCTATTGTATAATCGTAAGTTCTTTCGTCACCCATTACACCTACAGATTTTAAGTTTGTTAATACAGCAAAATATTGATTTATTTTTTTGTGTAGACCACTATTAGCAATTTCTTCACGGAAGATACTGTCTGCTTCTTTTAGTATGTTTAATTTATCTTCAGTTATTTCTCCAATTACTCTTATTGCTAGTCCTGGTCCAGGGAATGGTTGTCTATATACTAAGTTTTCTGGTATACCTAATTCAAGACCAGTTTTACGTACTTCGTCTTTAAATAGGTCTCTTAGTGGTTCTACAATTTCTTTAAAATCTACATAGTCTGGTAACCCACCAACATTATGATGACTTTTTATAACAGAACTTTTTCCTAATCCACTTTCAATTACGTCAGGGTAGATAGTACCTTGCACTAAGAAATCAACTGTTCCAATTTTTTTGGCTTCTTCTTCAAATACACGTATAAATTCTTCGCCTATAATTTTTCTTTTCTTTTCAGGATCTGTAACTCCTGCAAGTTTTGATAAAAATCTATCTTGACAATTAACTCTAATTAAATTGATGTCATATTGATTTCTAAATATTTCTTCAACTTCGTCGCCTTCATTTTTACGAAGCAAGCCATGGTCAACAAATATACATGTTAAATTTTTTCCTATTGCTTTTGATAATAAAACAGCTGCTACAGATGAGTCTACTCCTCCTGATAGGGCACATAGGGCTTTTTTGTCTCCAATTTTTTCTTTTAATTTTTTAATACTCTCTTGTGTGAAAGAAGATATAAGCCAATCTCCTTTGCATTCGCATATATTAAATAAAAAGTTTTTTATAACTTGAATTCCATTTACTGAGTTATTTACTTCTGGATGGAATTGTATTCCATATAATTTTTTTTGAGGGTTTTCCATTGCTGCATTTGGACAAGATGGTGTAAAGCCTATATTTTTAAATCCTTCTGGTACAGTTTCTACATAGTCAGTATGACTCATTAAAAATCCATTAGTTTTTTCAAAACCTTGCAAAAGTAGGGAAGAGTTGTCAATAGAAACATCTGTTGTTCCATATTCACGTTTGTTTGCTCTTGCAACTTTTCCTCCTAAAATATGTGTCATAAGTTGCATGCCATAGCAAATACCTAGCATTGGTATTCCTAAATCAAATATTCCTTCTGCACAGCGAGGAGAATCTTTTCCATATACACTAGCTGGACCACCTGTAAATATAATTCCCTTTGGATTTTTTTCTTTGATTTTTTCAATTGAGATGTTATATGGTACAACTTCAGAATAAACATTACATTCTCTTACACGTCTAGCTATTAATTGATTATATTGTCCACCAAAATCTAAAATTAGAATTAATTCATTTTTCACTTGTTTTTACCTCCATAATAAATATGTCATATTTTATCATATTAGGTAAAAAAAGTAAAGAAAAGTTCTTAAATTATGCCACTTGTAGGAATATAACTTTCGTCTGGTGGGTAAACAAATTCTTCATTTGGTTTATTAATTTTTTTAATCTCAGTTATTTTAACAATTGGCATATCACCATGATAATCACCTTTTATAATTTCACCTGTTATTTCAACCCAAGTATAATCAGCAAATTCTAGTTTATCTTTACACTCACACAAAAAACCAACAATTACTGATTGGAAATCAGAAGAAATAAGCATATCTCTGGCTAAAACAAATTGATTATCTTTTAAATCTTTAACACGATAAACATACCCTGAAAAACTAATTTTATTCCCAACATAATCATCAATGTTTTCGTGAACAGCTTTTAAAACACTAGCATAATTTTGAGTCGTTAATTTTGAAATTGGATTTTGTGGCGTACAAGAAGATTTTTCGAAAGAATTATTAGCACCATGAAAAACCTTGAAGGTGACTATACCAACAATTATAATGACTAGTACAACAATTACGGCAAAAAAATATTTAAAGGTTTTACTGCCATTAATTTTAACATTATAAATAAACATAGCTTTACCTCACATTTAATAATTTATTAAATTGTATGTTTTTGTTTTAAAAATATGAAAATATTAAAAAATACTTGATAAAAACATATTTTCATGATATAGTAACAAAGTAAAAAAATAATTACGAGAAAGGAAATAGATCAAAATGAGTGTATTAAACAAAATTTTTAAATCATATAGTGAAAAAGAAGTAAAAAGAATTATGCCAATTGTAGAAAAAATCAATGGCTTAGAAGAAGAAATGTCAAAATTAAGTGATAGAGAATTAAGAGAAAAAACACCTTATTTTAAAGAACAATTAAAAAACGGAAAAACACTAGATGACATATTACCAGAAGCATTTGCAGTAGTTAGAGAAGCTTCAAAAAGAGTATTAGGAATGAGGCACTTTGACGTACAATTAATTGGTGGTATTGTTCTACATCAAGGTAGAATAGCAGAAATGAAAACAGGTGAAGGTAAAACATTAGTTGCTACATTACCAGTTTACTTGAATGCCCTAGAAGGTAAAGGTGTTCATGTTATCACAGTTAACGATTACCTAGCAAAAAGAGATAGTGAATGGATGGGAAAACTATACAAATTCTTAGGCTTATCAGTTGGACTAGTTATTAATGGAATGGAGCCAAAAGAAAAACAAGAAGCTTATAATTCTGATGTTACTTATGGTACAAACAACGAATTTGGATTCGACTACCTAAGAGACAATATGGTTATATACAAAAATCAATTAGTACAAAGAGGATTACATTATGCAATTGTTGACGAAATTGATAGTATTTTAATTGATGAAGCTCGTACACCACTTATTATATCTGGTAGAGCAAATGAATCTTCTGATTTATACAGAAAAGCAAATAACTTTGTAAAAAATTTAACAGCAAAAGTAATTGTAGAAGAAGATATAAAAGATTATGACCAAGCAGAAGATAACGAAAAATATGATTACATTGTTGACTTAAAAGCTAAATCTGCATCTTTAACACAAAAAGGTATTAAAAAGGCAGAAGAAGCATTCAATTTAGAAAATTTCAACGATTTAGAAAACTCAACATTAGTACATCATGTTAACCAAGCATTGCGTGCACATGGAGTTATGAAGAAAGATATAGATTATATCGTAAAAGATGGCGAAGTTTTAATTGTTGATGAATTTACAGGACGTATAATGTATGGTAGAAGATATAACAATGGATTACATCAAGCAATTGAAGCAAAAGAAAATGTAAAAATTGCAGATGAATCCAAAACATTAGCAACAATTACATTCCAAAATTTATTTAGAATGTATGGAAAATTATCTGGTATGACTGGTACAGCTATGACAGAAGAAGCAGAATTCGAAGAAATATACAACTTAGATGTTGTAGAAATTCCAACAAATAAACCTATGATTCGTAAAGACGAAAATGATGTTATTTACAAAAATGAAAACGCAAAATTTAGAGCAATTGTAAAAGATATCAAAAAAAGTCATGAAAAAGGTCAACCAGTATTAGTAGGTACAGTATCTATAGAAAAATCTGAAAAATTAAGCAAATTATTAAAACAAGAAGGAATTAGCCATGAAGTATTAAATGCAAAATATCATGAAAAAGAAGCTGAAATTGTAGCACAAGCAGGTAAATTTGGAGCTGTTACAATTGCAACAAACATGGCAGGTCGTGGTACAGATATTATGCTTGGTGGAAACAGCGAATATCTAGCAAAAGACGAAATGAGAAGAAATAAAGTACCACATGATTTAATAGAAGAAGCAGATACTTACTATGAAACAGATGACCAAGAAATTCTAAATGCAAGAGAAGAATTTAAAAAATTAGTAAAAAAATATGACGAACAAATAAAAGATGAAAAAGAAAAAGTAATTTCAGCTGGTGGTTTAAAAATTATTGGTACAGAAAGACATGAGTCAAGAAGAATTGACAACCAATTACGTGGTCGTTCTGGTCGTCAAGGAGATATAGGTGAATCTAGATTTTATATTGGACTTGATGATGACTTAATGAAAATATTTGGTGGAGATGCAATTACTAGAGTATATAACACTTTAGGTGCAGATGAAGATATGCCAATAGCATCTAAAATAATATCAAATGCAGTTGAAAATGCTCAAAAGAAAGTAGAAGGAAGAAACTTTAGTATTCGTAAAAATGTATTAAAATATGATGATGTTATGAATGCACAAAGAGAAATAATCTACAAACAAAGAAGACAAGTTTTAGACGGCGAAAATATACATGACAGCATTGTTACTATGATTGAATTTGTAGCAGATAATATTGTTGATATGTTCATTAATGTTGAAACATCAGAATTAAATGTGGAATCACTAAATACTGAAATAATAAATATTTTTGGTATTGATATGCTTGATTTCATTAAAAATCACACAACAGATACAACTGCTATTTCTGAAGAATTGAAAAAGAAAGCAATGGAAATATATGCTGAAAAAGAACAAGAAATTGGTTCTGACGAAATGAGAGAATTAGAAAGAGTTGTTATGCTTAAAGTTGTTGACGAAAAATGGATGAACCATATTGATTCAT
>CANQTU010000014.1 GCA_947626925.1 uncultured Clostridia bacterium
AGGATCTACCATAACAAATTTTACTTCACTTGGTTTTGCATGATAAATTATACTTGTAATAATTGTATTTATACATACACTTTTTCCTGAGCCAGTTGAACCAGCAATTAAAACATGTGGCATTTTACTAATATCTGCTAATTGGATATTTCCTGCAACATCTTTTCCTAAAGCTACTGTCAATTTTGAATTATCTTTTTTAAATTCTTCACTATCTAATACTTCTCTTAAATGTACTGCTTCTCTTTGGACATTTGGCACTTCAATACCAACAGCTTGTTTACCTGGTATTGGTGCTTCAATTCTTATAGTTTCAGCAGCTAAATTAAGTGCAATATCATCTGCTAAATTAGCAATTTTACTAACACGTACTCCTTCTGCAGGTTTAAGTTCATATCTAGTAATGGCTGGTCCTACAGAAACATTTTCTACTTTTGCAGATACTCCAAAGCTATATAATGTTTTTTGTAATTTTGTTGCTGTATCTGTTAAGGCTTTTGCTCCACCTCTTAAAGATTTTTTGCTAGGCTTACTTAATATTTCTAATGGAGGATATTCATAATTTTCATCTTCTTCTACAGTCATAGCATGTTCTAATTGCAAAACAGCTCTTTTCTTTTCTTCTTTTTGTTCTTCAACATCTTTAAATAAATTATTTTCTATTACATCAGGATTCATTTCTGCTTCTTCTTGTTTTCCTTGTTGCTTTAACAATTTGGACTGTTTGGTTAAAGGTTCTAAATCTTCTCCATTATGGTCATATTTTTGTAATCCAGTTTTTTCATCTACATTGTCAACAATTCTACCGCCAAAGTTTATTCTAATTTGATTATCCATAGGTGCATTTTCTTTTAAAGCTTTTCTTTCTTCTCTTTCACGTTTTCTTCTTTGTGCTGGTGTTTCTTTATATTCTTTTTCCTCTTGTTTACGCAATTCTTCACGTTCTTGTCTTCTTTCTTCTTTTCTTTCTTGTATTTTTTCTATCATATTATTAATTAATTCTGACATATTAATTCCAAAAGTAAACACTAATAAAACAATAGCTATTCCTAAGCAAAGAATAATTGCTCCAACATCACCTAATAATTTGCTAAGTGGTACTGCTCCACAAGCACCAATAGCTCCTCCACCTTTACCTTGTGATCCAAGTAAATATGCATCTTTTACCACTTCAGATAGCTCATTACTAGATTGCAATTCACCTGATGAAGTTTGGAACACACTAAAAACAATTGCCAAACTCACAATTAAAATTCCATATTGTATAAGTTTCGAATACACCTCTTCGCTTCCATCACATGCTAATTTGATAGCAATTGCAAAAATGCCAATTGGCAATAAATATTGTACAATTCCTATCATCCCACCTAAAATTTCATTTAATTTTACTCCAACAACTCCTGATTTTGTATATATTAAAACTGCTAATAGTATACTTAAAATAATCAAAGAAACTACTGCTACATCTATCTTTGACGTCTTTGCTCTTTTATATCTTCTTTTCCTTGCCATTTTATCTTCTCCATTTCCTATATGCAATGTTGTATTTATAAAAATAATAAATACTAAACAAGAATAGATGTGTCCCTAACTGCACAATAATGTGCAAAAGGAAACGTCCCCAATTGCACATTATTTCAATTCTCTTCTACTATTTTGTATTGTTTTTATGGTATCTTCTAATGAAATTTGCATTAAGTTTAATGCCTCAGACATATTGTTTCCTAGTTTTTCTAATGTGTTATTTAATACTTCTTCTGTGTTTGCTAATAGGCTATCTGCATATTCTTTTGTACCAGCTGATATTTCTCTTGACATTTCATTAGCTGTTTCGATAATTTCTGTTTTTTGGTCATATGCTTTTCTTGTTATTTCGTGTTCATCAATCATCGCTATTATTCTATTTTCTGCTTCTTTTACTATGCCATCTGCTTCTTTTTGAGCTTCTACTAAAATTCGCTGTCTTTCTTCTTTTACCCATTTGGCTTGTTTTAATTCATCTGGAAGTTTAATTCGAATTTCTTTTATTAAATCTAGCATTTCATCTTTATCCACAATACCTTTTGAAGAAAATGGTAGATTTTTGCTTGTTTCTAATAATTCCTCCAATGTTTCTAATAATGTAAATATTTCCATGGTTTACCCCTTTCTTTTTTGGCTTAAGAAGATAAGATGTGCTCTTCCATATTTTCTTTTATCCATGATTTCTATTTCTAGGTTTTGTAACTGTTGTATAATTTTAGCTTCTTGGTCAGTTTCGATTATGATTATACTATCTTCGCCTATTAAATTATTTTCTAACATTATTTTTACTGCTTCATAAGCAAAATCTGTATTATATGGTGGATCAATAAAAGTGATATTTGGTTTTTCTTTTAATTTTGTTTTTAATAATAATTCAAAGCTTGTTTGATAATATTCAATTTGATTTTGTGTGTTAGTTTTTTCAATATTTCGTTTGATAATTTCAATAGCTTGTTTAGATTTATCACACAAAATTGCTTTTTTGGCACCACGGCTGACTGCTTCAATTCCACATGCTCCACTTCCAGCAAATAAATCTACAAATATGCTATCTTTCAACTGAAATTGAAGAATATTAAATAAAGATTCTCGAACTCTATCTAATGTTGGTCTAGTTGTTTTGCCTTCTAATGTATATAATTTTGTTCCTCTTGCTTTTCCACCAATTATTCTCATATTTTGCCTTTCCTACATACTATTATTTTATTCTATTTTTAAATAATGTCAAGAGTATTCATAGAAATGTAACATACATTTAACAGTTCTGTAATATACTTCCAAAATTGTAATAAATTTCGTCAAAAAGGCTATCTATTTTCCATAGATAGCCTTCTTTTGTAAATTTCATTTATTTAATTATCTTCTTTGTTAATATCTTTTAATAATTCTAATTGTGATATTAATAAAGATTCCATTTTTGCTTTGTAAATATCAAATTGTTTTTTGATATCATCAAGTTCTTTTTGTTTTGCTGTTATTTCACGATCTAAATCTACTGCTTGTTGTTGTGCCATACCTTTTGCTTCGCTTATGATTTGATCTGCTTGTTGTTGTGCTACTCTTTTAACATCCTCTGCTGTTGTTTGAGCCATTATTAAAGTACTTTGTAGTGTGTGCTCAATTGATTTGTATTGTTCTAAGCTTTGTGTTAGTTCTTCTAGTTTTGATCTTAATTCACTTGCTTCTTTATAATTTTTTGTGTAGTCTTCTGTTAAATCATCCAAAAAATCGTCTACTTCTTCTACGCTATATCCATTCATCATTTGTTTTGAAAATTTTTTGTTTTCGATATCTAATGGTGTAATCATTGTTCTCCTCCTTGATTAATAGACGCAAAAACTCTCTCAAATTAGTTTATTCCATTATTTTTTAGCCATGAAACAGAAAGTTTGCTTTTCATTTCTTCTCTTGCCATTTCATTTGTAATTTCATAGTTAGATGGTGCAACTAAAAAGATAGAATTTGATACTTTTTGAATATATCCATCTAATGCATATACACCGCCACTAATAAAGTCAACAATTCTTCTTGCTACGTCTTTATTTACATATTCTAAATTTACAATAACTGATTTTTTCTCTTTTAAAAAGCTACAAATTTCGTCAGATTGTTCAAATGTTGTAGGTTGAGATATAACCATTTTAATAGCATTTGCTTGTGCTTGTGGCATGCTAACTACTTTATCTTTCTTTCTTCCAAATAATTTTCTGTCTTCTTCTACTTCTTCGTCTTCCTCATAATCATATACATTTTCATCCTCGTACTCTTCCTCTGCTTGAGAGTCCATTCCAAATAAATCCCATACTTTGTTCATTAATGCTCCTGCCATAAAAAAAACCTCCTAAAATTACTTCCTTTGTTTTATTGTTTTAAGTATCTACTTTTTTTTCAAAATTGTCAATATTTTTTATTAATGTTATTGAATTTTAATCATTTTGTAATACTTCTGTAACACTACTCCGTTTTATTTAAGTCAGGATATAGTAGAATTTCATCATATAAGGATATTTTCTTGTATTTCGCTATTTCATCATTTGTAAATCCTAATTCTTTTAAGTCTTCTGTAGTGTATGGTTCTACAATAGAGTATTTTTCGCCTTGATTTTTTATTTTTACTAATATTTTGCTTAAATACCCTGCTCTACTGCGAACTACATAATTCAAACCTTCAGATTCGACAATTGCTTGATTTGGTACTTTTAGGCCAGAGTCATTCCACCAAATTAAATCAAATGTGATTTTTCTGTAGTTAATTAATTCTTCTATTTCTTTTTCCATTTTTAATATAATAACAATTTCTTTTTCTTCATCTTTTATTATATTAGTTATTTGCGCTGATACTTCTATGTTATTTGATAGTCGTACTTTTACTTTTTGACCTATTTCTGCTTTTTGTGCTTCTTCTGAAGAAGAAATTGTAGCTATATAACAAGAAAAATTATCTATTATTTTTCCACTTTCACTACTTGTTGCAACAATTTTTCCTGTTTTTAAATCTAAACTTTGCAAATATTCTTTACTTAATGTACTAAAATTATCTGGTGTTAATACTTCTTCTAAGCCATCAACTTTATAAGATACAATTCCACTTGACGGTGCTTTTACATATTCTGCACCTGAATTTAGTTGACTCTCATAGTTTTTTCTTTCATCAATTAATTGATTTAAATAAGAACCTTTTGGGCTTAAATCACCTGCTATTTGTGCTTTTTTTGTAACTAAGTTATTAATATCTTTTTTGTATTCTATTAATTTAGTAGTATCAGTAATTTGACTTATATCTTCAACTTTTTCATCAATTTGATTTTCTAGCAATTTCATATCTGAAGTAAATAGGCTATTATCACTTATCATAACTTCTTGTATTTTTGCATCTAAATCTTCAATTTTCTTTTTTAAATTTTCTTCATTTGAACTATAATAACGAAATACATTTTCTTCTTTTGCAGCTCTTTCTCCTTCTGATTTTATTTGCATCATTCCATTTTTATAGTTTTCTCCTTTAATTACTGTTTCTTTTCTTATTACATAACCTATATCTGTTTCTTCTTGATAAAGTGTGCCTTCTTCAATTGTAAATATATTTGTCGGTCGTTTAATTAATAAGTATATTGTATATAGAATATATAGTAAAATTGCTATTAAAACAATATATGTGAATATTCTTTTTGTCTTGTTGTCTTTCTTTTTCAAAATTACTCTCTTCCTTTCGCTAAGTTATTTACTATTATGTCTATATTTTCTTTGGTATCTGCTTGTCCTTCTAGCCATATTGTTTGCTTGTTTTTCCTAAACCATGTCATTTGTCTTTTTGCATATCTTCTTGTTTCCATTTTAACTTTTTCTATCATTTCTTCTTTTGTAATTTTATTGTTTAAATACTCAACTACTTCTTTGTAACCTAAGCCTTGCATTGCAGTTGGAAATTTTTTATGTTTTTCTAAAATTTGTTTTACTTCTTCAATTAAACCTTGTTTTATCATGTTATCAACACGCTTGTTTATTCTTTCATACAAAATTTCTCTATCCCACTTTAATGCATAAACTTGATATTCATATTCTGGTGGGTTTTGTCTTGATTCTTTTTCTTGCTGAGTTTTTGTTTTGCCTGTTGCATGGTAAATTTCTAAAACTCTAAGAATTCTTTTTGTATCATTAGGGCTTATTTTTTTCATTGCTAAAGAATCAATTTTTTTTGCTTGTTCATATAGTTTTTCTATTCCTTCATTTTCTACTCTTTGTTCTAATTTTTTTCTATAATCTTCATCAAATTCTATATTGTTGTACTCAATTTCATAAATCAAACTATCTATATAAAGTCCAGTTCCACCTACAATAATTGGAATTTTTCCCTTGTTTAGAATTTCTTTTATCGCTTTTTTGGCCTGTCTTTTATAATCAGCAACACTATATCTTTCTTCTGGAGAAATAATGTCTATTAAGTAATGTTTTATTCCTTGCTTTTCTTCTTCAGTTGGCTTGGCAGTACCAATATTCATTTCTCTATAAATTTGCATAGAATCACAAGAAATTATTTCACCATTTATTTTTTTAGCTAATTCTATGGATAAACTCGTTTTGCCAGATGCTGTTGGACCACAAATAACAATTACTTTTTCATTCATTTTATCGCCTCATATATCTTTAATATTCCTTCTTGTGTATCTTTCATATATCCACTTTCAAAAATAAAACATACAATAATTACAATAAATAAAATGATAATTCTTTTTTTTATTTGCTCTTTTTCTATGTCATCTTGCTTAATTTTATCCACAATTCTACTGATTTGAGGTAAAACAATAATTCCATTTATTCCTGCAAATATTATAACTAAGGTATTTCGTACACTGCTTTGTATTTCTTTGTTTTCATATGTTATTCCTCTACTTGACATTTGAAATACTATTAACGTTATAACAAATAAAATCAAAATTCCTACTACTATAAATCCTACTTTTTTTGCCTTATCCATATCTCCTAAGTTTTGCCATGTCCATGAAATTAAGATTATGTATATACTAATGCCTGTTATTAAAATTAATGCCATTTTATTTCCTTCCTTTATTTTCTTGCAAATTTTCTTTCAATATCATATTTTGTCATTTTTATTACTGTTGGTCTTCCATGTGGGCAAGTAAATGGATTTGGCAATTCTAATAGTTGATCCATTAAACTTTTTACCTCTTGTTCATCTAGAGCCATATTTGCTTTAACTGCTGCCTTACAAGCAATTGTTGCTATGAATTTTTCTTCTTTTTCTTGTTTAGCAGTTCTAGCTACTGTATTAATTTCATCTAATGTTTCTAAAAATAATTCTTTTGTATCTAAGTCTAAACACATTGTTGGAGCTCCTGTTAATTTTATGGTATTGTCTCCAAATTCTTCTAAAGTAAATCCTGCTTGTTCAAACATTTCAACATTTTCTTTTGCTATTTCCATTTCTTTGTGTGATAGTGTAATTATATCTGGTAATAATAGCATTTGTGAGTCTTTATTTTTATCGCTATAGTAATTTTTCTTTACTTTTTCATACATAATTCTTTCATGTGCAGCATGTTGGTCTAATATGTACATTTCATTTTCTATTTCTAATATAATATATGTTTTAAATACAATTCCTACAAAATGATAATTTGGTTTTTGTATTTCTTCTTCATCATCAAATACAGATATATTACTTGTTACTATATCTACTGCATTCATTCTTTCTTTTTCTTCTTTTTCTTTTTTCTCTTGTTCTGTTTCTTCTTTTATTGGTGGTCTTCCAAATAGTTTTGCATACATCTCATTAAAGTCTTGTGATACTACTTGCGGATTATCATTTAGGTCTTGCATTTTTTGTTTTATTTCTTCAAATTCTTTTTTGATTTCTGGATCTTCTATTGTATCAATAACTTCTTGAGTATTTTCAATTGATGGTTCTTCTTTTTCATCAACTTCTTCTTCATTTTTTGTTAAAACTCTATCCGTTGTTTCTTCTTGTTCTTGTGTTTTTTCTTCTGTTATTTCTTCTTTTTTTGTATCTTCTAGTAATTCTTCTGTTACTTCTTCATCTTTTTTATTTTCTGCTAATTCTTCTTGCACCTCTTCTTTTTCAGTTTTTATTTCTTGATTTTCTTCATCTTCTTGTATCTTTTCATTTTCAGCTATAATTATTGGTTCTTTTTCTTCTTTATTAATTTCTAATTTATAATCTTCATTTATATCTTGTAATGTATGTGGTACAATATTTTTTTCTTGTAACTCTTTTTCTATTTTGCCTTTCATTTCTCGTAACTGTCTTAATACATCTGAAGTATCAATTGGATTTCCAGTTGTAGTTTGTTTTATTTTCTCTGTCTCTTCTATTTTATTTTCATAACTTTCTTCTGACAAATTATTTGTTTTTATTTTGCTTTCTTCTTCAGTATACTTTTCAATTTTTTCTTCGTTTTGTTTTCTAAAGTCAAATAACCCACCATTAGAATTATTTTGTTTAGATTTTTGAATATTTCGTAATCTTTCTTCAAAAGTAGCTTCTCTTTTGTTAGGTGTTGTATTAACTACTAGTTCATTTTTTAATAAAGTATCTTTTATAGCATGATATATAGCTTGAAATACTTTATTCTCTTCTTCAAAACGGACTTCTAGTTTAGCTGGGTGAACATTAACATCAACTTTTGCTGGATTCATTTCTAAATTTAAAACAACAAATCCGAATTTTCCGATTGGTATTAGTCCTTTGTACCCTTGTTCTGTTGCTGCTGTTAAAGTTTTGTCTTTTATATATCTTTTATTAACAAAAAATAATTGGTTAGAACGGTTTGATCTTGCTATTTCTGGTTTTCCAATAACACCTGTAACTGTTATATCATCATATTTATAAGATGTCTCCATAATACCATTTGCAACATCTTTTCCATAAATACTGTAAATAACATTTTTTAAATCTCCGCTTCCATTAGTTTGAATTACTGTTTTTCCAGTATTTATTAATTTTATTGCTATATTAGGGTTTACTAAAGCTATTCTAGTTATAGCATCTTCTATATATCCTGATTCTGTATAATCTTTTTTAAGAAATTTATATCTTACTGGTGTATTAAAAAATAAATTTTCAACAGTAATTGAAGTACCTGTTTGACATCCTACTTCTTCTTTTTCTAAAACATCTCCGCCTTCTACTACAATTTTATAACCTGTTTCTTGTTCTTCTGTTTTAGAAATCATTTCAACATGACTAATAGCTGAAATACTTGCCAATGCTTCACCTCTAAATCCCATAGACGTAACAGTGTCTAAATCATCAGCTGTTCTAATTTTACTGGTAGCATGTCTTTCAAAGGCTATTTCTAAATCATCTTGTGCTATTCCTTTTCCATTGTCTGTTACTTTTATATAAGATATTCCGCCATTTTTTATTTCTACTGTTATATTCGTTGCTCCTGCATCAATTGAATTTTCGACCATTTCTTTTATTACAGATGCTGGCCTTTCTATTACTTCTCCTGCAGCTATTTTATTTATAGTTAATTCGTCTAATAATACGATATTTCCCATTTTAATTTCATCCTCTCCACAAGGTACTAAACCCTCTTTGGCTTTTATTATATCATTAGTTTTTTAATTTTGTATAGGTTTTTAAGAAATTTTTTAGATAAAAATAAACTTAAGATTTTCTATAAACTTTTCTTAACAGAAAATCTTAAGTTTGTAATTATTTTTCTTCTTCTTTTTTCTTTTCTAATAATTTCTTTTCAAAATTTGATGTAAGACCTAATAGTGACAATACATATATCACAAGCATTAATGGAATAGTTAGTCTTCCTATTGGTAAACGTACAATTGCCATTAAGCTCCATAAAATAGCTTGTGCTAAAACTAGTGTTATAAAAGTTTTTACTAGTGTTTTTAAAATTCCTAGTTTATAATATCTAATTGCCATATATACTAATATAATTACAGTCGCAATTATTAATGGAAAAATATATGGTTTTATAATATCTCTTCCCCTTGTACGTGTAACTGTTGTAACTTGAGTTGTATCTGCTGATAATTGTGTACCATATTTTTCATTTACTTTGTTAATAATATTTGTTTTTTGCTCGTCTGTTATCTCTTTTGCTATTATATTAACAGAATCTTCATAAACTTCAACTTTTCGTATAATAACACTTTGATTTCCTAAAACTTCATTTGTTATTTGTTTAATATCTGATATATTAAATTCTTTTTCTATATATAATTGTATTTCTTTTGCTTCTTGATATCTTAAGTCAAAGTTAAATCCAATTGTTAAAGTAACTACTACACCAGCTATAATTATAATTGCTACTATTAGTGCTATTATTTTTGCTTTTTTGCTTATACTTTTCATTTTTATTTTTCCTTTCCTGATTTTATTTTTAACATATAATTTGTCACTAAAATATTATAAATAATTATTAATACTATTCCCCAGAACATTACCATTCCAAAACTACTAATAGGTGTCCAATTTATAAAACAGAAGGTAATTGCCATAATTATAATTGGTATTATTTTTATAATAAAATCTTGACATGTCTCTTTTTGAGATTTTTGATTTTTTAATAAATAATTCACGAAAAGATAGTTTAAAATTAGCACTACAATTCCTGCTAACATTCCTTCTAAAGATACTATAACATTTGTATAACGAATTAGTATTGTAAATATTGCAAATAAACCTATATAAGAAAATGCTCCTAATATTCCTAATGTTTTGTATCTTATTATAAGTACAATAAGTGCTATTGCTATAATTGCTAATACTACATATATTGCTATTTGAATTTCATTGTTTGTAATATCTGATAATATATATTGGTTGTCATTTAATGTATAAACTACAGGTATATTTCCTACATCTAGTATTGTTGACATATTAGATGCCCTATTTATATAATCTTGTAAAGAAGTACGATCAGTAGAAGCTTGACCTATAGATAATTGTAACATTCCTGTTTGTATAGTTTCATCAAAGCTAGTTGTCATTATTTCTTCATCATCTATTTTCATTATTATTTGCTTTTCTGTTTCTTGTGTGCTTTCTTCTGCTTCTTCAGAAGTAGTGTCTTCTGTTTCTGTATTTTCTGTTGTATTTTGTGTAGATGTATAAGTGTTACTAATGTTTTCTAATTTTTTAGCTCCATCTTTGTTGAAATCAATTTCCAAATATACTTGTGTTCCTGTATTAGTAGCTGTACTATTATTAGATCCATACATAACTTTAGCTTGTTTTATATCATTATTGTTCATTAAAACTTCTTGAGTTTCACTATCTACTATTTCAAATTTTCCTGTTGTGGTAATATTACTAATTGCATTATCAGTTTTATCATCTTCTGGCAATTCAATAGTTATATCACCAGTTGTTTCATCTAATTTTATTAGATAATTACTGATACCCAATTTTTTTAATCTTTTTTCAATTACTTCTTTTGATGCTCTATAATTTTCTACTGTTTTTATTTCTTCAGTATTATATGGATTTTCTTCTTTAATATAACCCTTTTCTGCTATTTGTTCATCAGTTAATTCGTCTGTATCTTCTACAACATTTCCCTCTGAATCTTTAATAGTTGTTTTGTTTTGTGTATTAACTTGTAGTTTAATGTTTCTACTACCTTTTAAATCCATTGCATATGAATAATCTCTTACTTTGTTCTCCATTCTATTTTGTACTGGTACATAAATACCGAAAAACGCTATCATTGTAATTAATATAATTGCTAAAATAATTGTTCCTATTTTTACCTTTTTCATTTCTTTCCTCCACTTATAATAATTTTGTATTGTTTATTACTAATTCAAACCATATTTTTAAAAATTTTGCTGCATATTTACTCATCATTGTTCTGTCCATAAATATTTCGAAATAATCTAATACAGGACATAATTGCGTATCTATAGTTAGTTTTAATACTACTTTTCTTTCTTTACTACTTATTGTTAAATTAGCATCTGTTACAGCATAATTAACTCTATCATGAATATCAAATGTAGACAAATTAGTATTTGAAACTCTATCTCTATGAACATCAGATTTATCTGCTAAAATTAGAGCGGCTGATATATCACTAATTGCTGTTCCTGTTTGTTCATCATGGTTTCCAATTGCCATCATAATTTCTGTTCGTTCTTCTACTGGCATTCCCATATCTTTTAAAATGTTATAAGCTAATATAGCACCACTATGGGCGTGGTCAGTACGATTAACACAATTTCCTATGTCATGCAAATATCCTGCAATTTTTGCTAGTTCTATTGTTCGTTCAGGATATCCTAAAGTTTCTAAAATTTCTCCTGCTCTTTTAGAAACAATAGAAATATGTCTATGACTATGCTCGGTATACCCAAGACTATTTAATTGTTTTTGTGCCCCACGAATTAAAGCTTCTACCTCATCATTTTTTATAACATCTTCTAATGTTATCATTTTATCTGCCTCCCTACTTTTTGTCTTTCTAGATTTTATATTAAATTCTTAAAAATAGCAACTATTTTGGTCAAAAAAATTTGTGCTAAATTAATATTTATTATTAATTTGCACAAATTCATTACAATTGATACATTATTGTTTTCCTATGGCATAAATTGTAAACTGATAATTTTTAATATTTTCGCCGTCTTTTGTGTCTTGCAAGTCTTGTGTATTGTTTCGTTCATAATCCCATTTCCAGTTTATTATAATTTTTTTATTTTTGCTTATTTCTCCCATTAAATTGTTTTCCATATCTTCTAAAGATTTATATTCTCTATCTTGTCCTTCTATTTGAAAATTTAGGTTTTTGGGTTTTTCGTTTTTACTTTCAAATTTAATTTCGTAATTAATTTTTTCATTAGTTTCTAAAAGTATTTCAAAAGAGCCTTTTGTTCCTGGTGCTATTTTTTCTCGTATCAATGTATTTTTGTTTATTGTATCTGATAAGCTTATATTTTTAAAGTCTATATTTTTATACGATACATTAAAATTATAAACTGCTTGCTCTCCTTTTTCGATTGCATTTTTTGTATTTTGCTGACCTGTACTAAATAATTTAAAAAATATTAGGTCATCTTGTGTCTCATTATTTTGTTTTTTATTATTTAGCCATAGAAAAATTAATATTATTATGATAAGAAGGATTATAAAAATTGTTCTTTTTCTCATTTAGTTCCTCCTTATCCTTTTATCTGTTCTGAATGCACTTTTACTTGAACATCTTGTATAATATCATCAATTGATGTATTTTTCGTTTTGTCATATTGAATTTCTAAGCGATAATTATGTTCTTGTGTGCTTCCTTTTTCCATTTTTATATTATCTGTTTTATTATTTTTTAATGGAATTTCTTCGTTATCTTTGTAAAGTTTAAATGATATGGATTCTTCAGTTTTGGTTAAAATTTCTATATTGTAGTTTAAGTCTATTTGTGTTATTTCGCCATTTTCTTTATAGTTTTTAACTTTGAAATTATAATACTCTTTTTGTTTTTTGCCATTTATCTCTATAGGCGGATTATTTTCTACCACTAGTATTGGTTCTGCTATTTGTGCATTTGCTTGTATATCTGTATTGCTATATGCTTTTCCCATACTATATCCAGAAAAAAATAAAATTAATATCATGATACTTATTATAACAAGTGATATTTCTCTCTTTTTATTTTTTAGCGGATTTTTTATTTTCTTCATTCATGCCTCCTTTTATAATTAATTCGTAAGGGCAAGTACATTCTTACCCTTACTCTTGAAAACATAGACTATATATATGTAGAATAAAGGTTTTATAACCGTGTACATTTTCAATATTTCTATTTTTAATAAGTGGTAATTTGTTATTGTGGTGTAACTTGTGTACCAGAAACTATAACATTAAAAGTATAGTTTGCAATATCTTGTGCGTTTTGTGTATCTATTTTGTCATTTCTTGCTATTTCTTCTGCACCTTTTCCTGTTTCATATTCCCACTTCCAATCGATTTTTAAAGTTTTTGTTTTGTCAGAATCATTTGCATTTATTACACCAGATAAATCTGTTTGTAATTCAGTTATGGAATCATATTCTTGACCATTATAAGTGAATTTTAAGTTAGTTGGTTTGGTATTTTCGTTTGTAAATTGGATATTATAATTAATTCCTACATCTGAGCCTGTACCATCTACAATTATATTAAAACTTCCACTAGTTCCTGGTGCTATTTTATTATCAACTAAAGTTGCATTATTATAAGTAGAAGCTAAATTAATGGTTTGTACTTGTTCTTTTTGTCCATTGACTTTAAAGCTCCATGTGGCTACTTCTGCCATTCCATCTCCTTTTACTTCTGCTACATATTTTGAGTAACTTTGTCCTCCTATAAAAGATAATGCAATACAAGATAGAATAGCAACTGCTAAAACTATTTTTTTCCTTTTACTCAATAGGCATGCCTCCTTTCTTTGTTGATTTTTGTTTTGGATTTTTTTCGATAAAATTTTCGAATTAAAATTCTTTGAAATAATAAATAGAAATTTGAAAATGTAGTTTCATTATAATTCCATTATTTGTAATTGTCAACTACTTTTCATCGCAATCTTCGACATAATTAGACTTTGGTGTAAAAATTCAATAGTTCTATTTTTATTCTACTTTCATATAAATTAAATAAAAAATATAAAAGAGGTGTAAAAATGAATAATATAATAACAAATATAAGTAAAGGTGTTGGAATTGCTTTATTAATAACATTTATATTATTACTAATATTAGCAACTATACTTACTTATACTCAAGTAAGTGAGACAATAATAAACCCTGTTATTATTATTGTAACTGCTATTAGTATTTTAATAGGTAGCTCTATAGGTAATACAAAAATAAAGAAAAACGGTTTAATAAATGGTGCATTAATCGGTGGTATTTATATATTTACAATTTATTTAATATCTAGTATTTTGAATTGGGAATTTGGGTTAAAACTTCAAAGTATCATAATGATATTAGTAGGCGTTCTTTTTGGAATTTTAGGTGGAATTATTGGCGTTAATAAAAAATAGCATCTCGATTCCAGTAATTAATTAGATATTGTTTTTCACTTTTTGGAACAATGTTTATACGAAAAGCAGATATTGGTTTAGTATGGTCATATACATTTTCTTTCCCATCTGATGAAGCTTTAAGCCACCCAATATCTTTTACATAAGCTTGATAAACAACAGAATAATTAGTAGTATCTGTTAATTTAAACTGAATTCCAGAAATACCATACAAATATTGCTTTGCGATTTCACTAGGAATTGGTACTTTTACATTAGTAGCTGTTTTATTAGCTAAATTTAGGCCTAAACCTCCTAATTGTGTAAAAAATCCTCCTTGATAGCGTAAACGGTTATCTTTTTCAACATCAAACCATTCAACACTAGAACTAGGATTTGGATTATATCCATGATAATATAACAATTCCGCATAATTACAGATACCATAAGCTCCTTCTCCCCAATGTGTATACACATAACATCTTGCTTTTAAAAATGGTTTTGGTATATCTCCAGTTAAAGAAATATACATTGCTTCTGTTTTACAAATTGAATTATCTAAGATAGTTTTTGGGGATGAAATTTGACCTGCACTAACAAGTGTTTGGTTGCTGTATGCATCATAGGTTCCATATTGTAATAGTATATTAGTTGCATTCTTTATATCTATTAAGGCCTCTGCGGAATTTTGAGCATAATCTATAATTGGTAAAGCATATTTTACTGGATTACAAAATTCTTTTGTTAATACTTTATTGTTTGTAAGTTGCCAATTGTCTACAGGCCTAATTGCTTCATTAATTGTAATTTGTGCATTTGCTTTTCCATTTGTTGTAGCAATTTCTTGAAAGGTAGAAACTGGTGCAGTATTGTCAATGTTAATACTTGTATTAAATGTAGTTTCTTCATTTATTAATCCAGATTTGTCTTCTACTATATTTTCAGGAATTAAAATTGATAAGTTGCCATCACTAGTTGTATTAGTAAAAGAAAATGAATAGATTTTTTCGGTTGAATTTTCAGAAATTAAAGAAAAGTTTTTAAAATTTGGTGTAACTATTTTGTTTGCAACTTTTATTTTCATATTGTTAGATGATAAATTATTTCTAACAATATTTTTTTCAGTTAATTTTATATGACCAGATATTGTGTGTGTTTTATTTGCATAATTAGTATATCCTGTATTTGAAGTAGTAATATCTGTTAATGTTATTTGTGGCTTACAACGGTCAATATCTAATTTTGCTACTATTTGAGTGTCTTCTATTACATATTTTGCATAGCTAATATTAAAAATTATGCTAGAGAAAAATATGAAAAATAAAGACATTGCAATTTTAGCTTTTTTATGCAATAAACATGCCTCCTTTCATATTTTTTTGTTTTGGGAAAAAACGAAATAAATTTAAGATAGAAAATATAATCGTATTATACTGTAAAAAATTGGAAAAGTCAAATATAAAAATATATGCTTATAAAATTAAACCATACAAAATATTGATATTTCAATAATTGTATGGTTTTTACTATTTTAAAATTTTAATCTTGACGTTCCTCAATTTCTTTTTGATTATTAGGCTGACCTTTATAGTAATGATATCTTGAAACTTTCTTTCCATTGTCATTTTCATATTCTTCATATTTTTCAAAATAAGTATTTTCATGATTATTTTCTGCAATGCAATGTGCACCATCCCACAAACCAAGCATATATTTTTTCATTAAATCTGCATCATATTTTGTTACGTTTTCATTTATATTTTTAGTTGCAATATCTTCTTCTAGCATTTGTTGCATCATATCCATATATTCTTGATATGAATATGATAAAATTGCACTTTTAGAAAATAATTGACTGTCTACAAATTTTTGTCTAAATACTGTTAATTTTTTAGATAAAGTACCTTCTTCAATTATTTGATCTGTTGATCTTTGTATTCCTAAAGCCATTTTTTCTTTATAATCTTCAGTGTCAGCATATTCATTTTGTAGCTCTTCTGGAATCATACAATTTGGGTTAATTGCTTGTGACATAGCATATGCAACTCCAAATTTTTCACCTATTACAGAGGCATTTTGCATTTGTACTTGCATTACATTAACTTGATGCTCTATTAAACGTTGCACAAATTCGTCTAATGTCATTACAGATTCTATAATTGGTTTATAATCTATTTCTGGTGATTTTAATTCTGGTAATCCACTTTTTTCGTCATATCTTGCTGGATCATATAATTGATCAATAACCCATTGATTAAAAGTCTTATCTGAATTTTTTTCATCTACTCCAGTTTGATTTTTAATCATTTCTATTAATTGATTTTTTCTATCTTCATCTAATATTTGTGGATCTTGTTCATATAATTTAGTAACAATTTCTTCTACCTTAGGTTTTAAAGAAAAATTTAATTTAACATAAAAAAGTGGATTAAACCTAGTTGTTGGACCATCAACAAGCATTCCTTTTTTTGCTCTTAGTTCATCTCTTCTTCTTGCTGCTTCATCACGTATTACTTGGAATTTTGCTTCATCATCTTTTCCCTCAAATCCATTCAATTCAATATTTTTTTCAGATAAATTAATTCTTCTTGCTAAAACTTTTTCAATTTCTTGTGAAGGTGATAATTGTGTTGGATTCACTATTCTTGATTGAAATGACGCTTTTTTATCACTTTGTATTCCGTTTTTTATATCTGGTAACATTTTTGTTTTGGCTTTAAATCCAAAAAATTCTTTTATCTTTTCTAATAAATTTCCCATAATAAACTTCCTTCTTTTTTATAAATTTAATTATATTTTATTTTATATCAAAAATACTTAAATTTCAATTACAATAATATTACAAAAATATTTCATTTCCATTTTTTATCTTTATATTTGCATAAAATTGCTAAGGGCTGGTTAAATTTGAATTTTTTTGAAAAATGGTGTATAATATAGATGTATGATACGAAAGGAGTGATTTAATATGTCAATGGAAGAATTAAAATATTTTAAAAGAATTGACAATATCTCAGAATATGTAAAAGAGGGAATTAAATCAGGAAGATTAACTGTTGATGAAGTAGCAAAATTTGCTAGAATACAAGCTAGACAAGGAACATTAGGAGAAGAAATAATTACTAAAATGGCTAATGGCTTGGAAGAAACTAGAAATACAGTAAAAGAAGATGAAAAAACTGGTGAGCCTGGATGGATTGTTACAAATCCAGATGGTGAAGAATATATTGTAGAAGATTCTGCATTCAAGAAAAAATATGAAATTGATCCGGAAAATCCATCTCAATATAAACCAAAAGGAGGTCCTGTATTATCTTCTAAAATTAATGAACATATAGAATTTGATGCTCCTTGGGGTGAAACAATGAAAATTGAAGCAGGAGGTTCATTAATTTTAAGTGGACCAGAAGATATTTACGGAATTCAAAAAGCAGAGTTTGAAAATACTTATGCAAGTACAGGAAAAGACAAAAAGGAAGCTTTAAAAGAAGCTATTAGTTTATTAGGTATATCTAAAGAAGAATTTTTAGAAGCAAGACAATCAGCGCAACAAGAAGCAACTTTAGAAAAATCAATGGAAGATAAAACAGTAGAAGAAAATGCACCAGAATTATAAAAAATAAAGACACCTTAGAATTGTCTATATATTGACATTTCTAAGGTATTTTTTTTGGTTGGGCTGGGCTGGCTAGATTCGAACTAGCGCATGCCAGAGTCAAAGTCTTTGAAATCGTTTGATTTATATTGTTTCTTAGCATTTCTTAATGTTAATTAAAATGTTGATTTTTAAGGTGTTTTAGCGATTATAATTTTTATTTTTTGATTTAACAATATTTATAGTTTTTTGGATTTTTTAAAGATTTTGTTAGACATTTGCTAGACCAAAATCTAATTAATTTAATAACGGAAGTTTACCTTGTGATATTTAAATACTAATTTTTGTATAATACTATACTTTTAAACAATTTGTGATATAATAATAAAAAAACAAATTGGAGATGATTTTATGGCAATTCCAACAAATATAGAAACTTTATTAAATGGACATATAGTAGAATCTGCAAGATTAGAATTTAAGAAAAATTGGAATCCTGAACCTATTTTACATTCAATTTGTGCATTTGCAAATGACATAGATAATTGGGGTGGCGGATACATTTTAATTGGTGTAGATGAAGATAATGGGAAACCAAGATTACCTATAACAGGTCTTAAAATAGAAGAAATTGATAGAATACAAAAAGATTTATTAAATAAATGTAAATTAATACAACCTGAATATGTACCTATTGTTGAACCTGTTGTATACCAAAATAAACATATTCTAATTGT
>CANQTU010000015.1 GCA_947626925.1 uncultured Clostridia bacterium
GTTTTGTCGATATTTTTTCCCATTTCTCCACCTAGGGCATCTATTTCTCTTACTAGATGTCCTTTTGAACTACCACCTATATGTGGATTACATGGCATATTAGCAATTGCTTCTAGGCTAATAGAAAAAATTAATGTTTTCATTCCTAATCTTGCTGTTGCAAGACCTGCTTCACACCCTGCATGTCCTGCTCCTATAACTGCTACATCATATTCTCCTGCTATATAACTCATATTTTTCTCCTTCCTCGTGAAACAGAAATTCTTGTTTTTTGGGACGTGTAGTAATCTTTGACTTATTAGTGCTTTTAGATTTTATGTTTACTGTGTTTGCTTTTTATTTGTTTCCGATAGTTTTTTCTTTGTTGTTTTTACTTTATTTTGTATTTTTATAAAATTTAACCTATGATTTTATTTTTATGTAACCAACAATTTGTTTGCTATGTTCATTTTGTAAAATTTATACTATTTTTATATTTTTATTTTCAAAATTTAAATTGTCGTCAAATTGTCCCTATTTTAATTTTTATATTTTTCTTATAAAACTATTTGTTTTTATAAAAATTGTCTTATTTTTTATTTTCGCATCAATTTGTTTTTGTTATTTTCCTAAACAAAACTTTGAAAAAATTTCTTGTATTATATCTTCACTTACTTCATCACCTGTAATTTCTCCTAGGTCTTCTAAAATGTCTTTCATAAATATTGCAATTATATCACAAGGCATTTTATTTTCAATTGTTTCCCTTGTTTTTTTAACATTTTCTATTGCTTTTGTTATTAAATTTTTATGTCTTATGTTTGTAATTATAGCTTCATTGCCTAAATTGATTTCTTCTAAGTTAAATAAATTTGCTATTTTTTCGTATAGTTGTTCTATTCCTTTATCTTGTAAAGCTGATATTTTAAGAATTGTATTACTAGCTATTTGTAGCCTTTTGTCTTTTTCTGTTAAAACTGGTACCAAATCAATTTTATTTAATAAAATTATTGATTTCTTGCCTTTTAATAATTCTAATATTTCTTCATCTTCTCCGTGTTAATTCCTTACTACTATCAAAAATTGCAATTATTAGGTCTGCATCTTTGGCTATTTCTTTTGCTTTAGCAATTCCTATTTTTTCTACTTCGTCTTTTGCTTGCCTTATGCCTGCTGTATCTATTAATTTTAGAGGAATCCCCTCTATTGTTACCATTTCTTCTATTGTGTCTCTTGTTGTACCTTCAAATTCTGTAACAATTGCTCTTTCTTCTTTTAAAATGGCATTTAAAAGTGAAGATTTACCAGCATTTGGCTTTCCTATAATTGCTGTTTTTATGCCTTCTTTTATCATTTTTCCGTTGTCAAAGCTTTTTTCTAATTTTCGTAGTTTTTCTTCTATTATTTCTAGACTTTTTAAAATTTGATTATTTGTAACTCCATCTACATCATATTCTGGGTAATCTATTGAAACTTCTATGTTTACCATTATATCTAGTATGTTTTGTTTTATTTCTGCAATTTTTTTTGATAAAACTCCTTCTAATTGCTTTATTCCAGTCTTTGCCTCTCTTTCAGATTTTGCATGAATTACATCCATTACAGATTCTGCCTGTAGCAAATCAATTCTACCATTTAAAAAAGCTCTTTTGGTAAATTCCCCTGGCTCTGCTAATTGTGCTCCATTTTTTAAACATATTTCTAAAATTCTTTTTACAATTATATTTCCACCATGTGAATTAATTTCGCACATATCTTCTGTTGTATAACTTTTTGGCTTTTTGAAATATGAAACTAAAACTTCGTCTATTATTTCCCCGTTTTCTACTATGTTTCCGTATTTAATTGTATATCCTTTTATTCCTTCTATTTTTTGTTTTGTTTTTGGCTCAAATATTTTTTCTAGTATAGAAAAGGTTTCTTCTCCACTTATTCTAATTATTCCAATTCCTCCTATTCCGTGGAGCCGTGGATATTGATGCGATTGTACTCATTTTTTCCTCCTTTTATTTTTATAAAAAAGTCAAAAGTAGAAATTACAAATTGTTTTTGTAAAATCCGACCTTTGACCTCCGATTTTATCTTTATATTATTTTATTTTTTACTTTTTAATGAAACTATAATTCTTCTGTGTGGCTCTTCCCCAACACTTGAAGTTTCTACTCTTTTATGTTGTTGTAATTTACTGTGTATTATTTTTCTTTCATATGCTTGCATTGGTTCTAATTTAATAGGTTTGCCAGTTCTAACAACTGTTTTTGCTACTTTTTCTGCTAATTCTTCTAAAGTTTTTTCTCTTTTTGCTTTATATCCTTCTATGTCTAATATAACTCTAACTTTATTTTCTATACCTTTTCCAGCAATTGCAGATAATATATTTTGCATTGCATATAAGGTTTCTCCTCTATACCCTATTAAATAACCTAAGTCTGAGTTTGTTATATTTACGTTTATATAAGATGTAGATGTCTCTATTGTGTATGTTGTATTTCCTGGTAATTTTGAAATAAACTCTTTTAAAAATGTTTCAAGGTTTTGTTTTGCTTTTTCTTGTTCTTCTTGGTTTAATTCTATTTCTTTTTTAACTCTTACAGGCTCGTCTTTAACTTCTTTTAATGTCATTTCTACTTTAACAACTCTAGGTGTTAATATACTAAAAAAACTTCTTTTGTCTTCATTTTCTAATACTTTTATATCTACTCTATCTTTTGAAACATTTAATTTTCTTAAACCATTTTCTATGGCTTCATTGGTAGTTTTCCCTTCTGAAATTATTGTTTTTTCCATCAGTTCCTCCCCCTTTTAGTTTCTTATTTAATTACTTTATTTAAAATAAGTCTTTCTCCTATCATTAAAATGTTGTTAATTAGCCAATATAATGCAAGTCCTAGTGGTGCTACAAAAGCTATTGAAATAGACATTATTGGCATCATCCATGACATCATTTTATTTGTTTGCATAACTGCATCCATTTCGTTTTCTTCTTCTTTTACTTCTTTTTCTTTATTATTTATTTCTTCGCCTGTTTTTC
This sequence comes from uncultured Clostridia bacterium, assembly GCA_947626925.1. GTDB lineage: Bacteria > Bacillota > Clostridia > TANB77 > CAG-508 > CAG-269. The sequence goes on from CANQTU010000015.1 coordinate 3,011, forward strand.
CGTCAATTAATGTTTTTTGTTTGTTTTGTTTTTCTTGCATTGCCGTTGTCATACGAATTGATATAAAAGATGATAAAATATATAAAGCTGGTATTATATAAACAGTATAGTCAGACATATTTTGTTGTGGTATTTTACTTAAATCTAGTCCAGCAAAATTCATTTGAAGATTTAATTTTTCTATATTGCTGTCATCTGGGTTTTTCTCTTTTAAAAAGTTATACTCTCTAATTAAATCAATTTCTGGGTATACTTGGCTTACTTCTTTTCCTTCTTCTTGTAATTGTGTTATATATTTATTTACATCTTCTGTTGATATTTTTTCCATATATGTAATTGGACATCTAACTAAATAGAATATTGAAATTAACAATAACATTTGAATTATTGCAGTTAAACATCCACTAAAAGGACTCATTTTTTCAGTTTTATATAAGTTCATTATTTCTTGGTTCATTTTATCTGCATCATTTTTATATTTAAACTGTATTACTTTCATTTTTTCTTGTAATTCAACACTTTTTTTCATTGTTCTTTGTTGTTTTATTGATAATGGTAATAATAAAAGCTTTATTATTACAGTAAATAAAATAATAGCAATACCATAATTGTTTATAATACTATATAGAAATGATAATAAATAACCAAAAATATTTGCTAAAAGTGCAAACATATTACTAATTCCCCCTATTTCTATTTTAATGGATCATATCCACCTTTTGAAAAAGGATTACACTTTAATATTCGATAGATTCCTTTTATTGTCCCTCTTCCCGCTCCATATTTTTGAATTGCTTGTTTTGTGTATTCTGAGCAAGTTGGATAATATTTACAATGAATATTTTTACTTTCAAGCCATAATGATATGTTTTTTTGATACCATTCAATTAGCCAAATAAGTAATTTTTTCATACTTTTTCCTCTATCATTTTTGATTTTTTAAGAATATAATTTATGTCTTCTTTTATGTTTTTAAAAGTAGATTCTTTTGTGTTTTGCTTCTTTTTCCATAAAAATATTACGCAATAGCCATTTTTCAAGTATTCTTCATAGTAATTATAGCTTTCTCTAATTAGTCTTTTTATTTTATTTCTTTTTACTGCATTTGCTATTTTTGAACTAATGGCAATGCCTAGATAATTTATTTCTTTTTGATTATCCTCTTTTATAAAGGCTTCAATATATTTTCCAGAATAATAATTTCCTGTTGATAAAACCTTTCTAAATTCATAGTTTTTTTTCAGCATTTTTGTTTTTTTCATTTTTTCTTTTTCCTTTCTTGCATGGCAATTTTCAAGGAAAAAATGGATTTTTATGTTTCTAATTATGTTAAAAGGCCCCATTTTTAGGCCTTTTTTATTTTTACATAATTAAGCCGTTAATTTTTTTCTACCTTTTGCTCTTCTTGCTTTTAATATATTTCTTCCTGCTTTGGTTTTCATTCTTTTCATAAATCCATGTTCTTTCTTTTCTTGTCTGTTTTTTGGTTGAAATGTTCTTTTCATGTATATACACCTCCGTTCGATAATAACAAGTATATCGATTATACCTCAATTAATGGGTAAAAGTCAAGTAAACAAAAAAAATTTATCAAATTTATTGACTAATGAAGTATAAATTTGTTATTATAAGGGAGTAAAAATAGAAAAACTTTTAGGGATACTTATTATAGAAAGGATGTTTTTAATGACAATTGATAAAAAAGAACTTATGGAAAAAATAAAAGCAGAATTAAAAAAAGAATTAACACAAATATCATTTACCACATGGATTAATCCATTAGAAATTAGAAGTATTGATGGTAATCATATTGTGTTTACAACTGTATCCGAATATCAAAAAGATTTTGTAGAAACAAAATACAAACCTTTGTTATTAAACACTCTTAGTTTTATTACTAATAAAGATTGGACATATTCTGTAGTTGATTTACAAAAAGAAAAAGAAGAAGAAAATGGGGAAGAACTGCTAGATAAAGAAATTAAGAAAATTCCTGCTGAAGTAGTTAAAAATAAATCTTCCTTAAATCCTAAATATACTTTTGAAACTTTTGTTGTAGGTAATAATAATATTTTTGCTCAAGCAGCATCTTTAGCTGTTGGTAATGAACCAGGTAAATCTTATAATCCTTTATTTTTATATGGTGGGGTGGGATTAGGCAAAACTCACTTAATGCATGCTATTGGTAACAGAATTTTAGAAAATGATCCAAATTGTAATGTTTTATATGTTACTTCTGAAAAATTTACAAATCAACTTGTAAATGCTATTAAAGATAATAAAAGTGAACTTTTTAGAAATAAATATCGTAATATTGATGTTTTATTAATTGATGATATTCAATTTATTGCAGGTAAAGAAAGAATTCAAGAAGAATTTTTCCATACTTTCAATACTCTTTATGAAAAAAGAAAGCAAATTGTTATTTCAAGTGATAAGCCACCAAGAGATATTCCATTTTTAGAGGATAGATTAAAATCACGTTTTGACTGGGGATTACTTGCTGATATTTCTTGTCCAGACTATGAAACAAGGCTTGCTATATTAAGAAAAAAAGCTCAAGATGAAAATCTTATTATTGATGATTATATCCTTTCAAATATTGCTAATAAGATTGATTCAAATATTAGAGAATTAGAAGGGGTATTTAATAAAGTAGTTGCTAGAGCTTCTTTAACACATAGTCCAATAACAATAGAATTAGCAGAAAAAATAATTAATGAATTCAAATATGAAAGTGAAAAAGTAATTTCTTGTGACTTTATTAAAGAAACTGTTGCAAAATATTTTAGCATAAATAAAGATGATTTATCTGGAAATAAACGTTCAAATGATATTGCTTTTCCAAGACAAATAGCAATGTACCTATGTAGAGAAATTGCTAATATGTCTTATCCTCAAATAGGAGCTGACTTTGGTGGAAGAGACCATTCAACAGTTATGCATGGTTGCAAAAAAATTGAAAAAGAAATAAAAGAAAAAAATAATACAAAATTAATTGTGGATAGTGTGAAAAATATCATCATTGATGGAAAAACATCTATATAAAAATAAATTTTAAACTTTTTTAAAATTTGTGTTTGAAAAATAATTGTTTGGGAAGAGGATATTCAATTTCTTCTTACGGAACTGGCTTGTTAGATATCCACACCCAGTTGTTAATAAGCTGTTAATAAACTGTGAACATCTAAAATTTCCACAATAAAATTTTTGAATTGTGGAAAATCAACTAAGTTTTCCACTAAGTTATAAACATCAATTTTTTTAGGGATTTCTATTTTCAACAAGGTTTTCCACAGTTTCCACAATGCCTAATACTATTACTACTAATAATATTATATTAATATAAGGGAGGATGAAAAATGAAAATAGTTTGTTATAAGGATACTATCCTTAAAGCTATTAATTCCGTAGTTAAAGGTGTAGCTTCAAAAACTACAATGCCTATACTAGAAGGAATACTAATTCAAACTAATGATAATGAAATAAAATTAACTACCTATGATTTAGAAATAGGAATAGAATATGTTATGGAATGTGAAGTAAAAGAACAAGGTAGTACAGTAGTTAATGCAATAATGTTTAGTGAAATTATTAGAAAATTACCTGATACTGAAATTCATATTTCTGTAAATAATAATAATTTATTAGAAATTGAATGTGAAGGTTCTTTATATAAATTGGCTACTATGAATCCAGATGAATTTCCTGAACTTCCAAAAATAGAAGTAGAAAATTCTGTAGAAGTTGATCAAAATGTTTTAAAAAATATGATAAGAAAAACCATATTTGCGGTTAGTAATGAAGAAAGTAGACCAATTTTTACAGGTTGTTTATTTGAAATTGAAAATAATAAATTAACTTTAGTTTCTGTAGATGGGTTTAGATTAGCTTTAAGAACAATTTTCTTAAATAAACAAAGTAATGATTTTAAAGCCGTTATTCCGGGTAAAACATTAAATGAGGTTAATAAAATTATAACAGATTCTTTTGAACCAGTTAAAATAGGAGTTGCAAAAAATCAAGCTTTATTTGAAATGGATAATTGTAAAGTCGTTACAAGAATTTTAGATGGAGAGTTTTTAAATTATAAAACTGTTATTCCTAATAATTGGGAAACTAGAATAAAAGTTAATAAAAATAGTATTCAAGATAGTTTTGAAAGAATTAGTTTAATTTCTTCATCTACTGTTGAAAAAGAAAAAAAGTATCCTGTAAAAGTACAAGTTGAAATAGGAAAATTAATTATTTCTTGTACAAATCAAACTGGAGATGCAAAAGAAGAATTATTTGTTTCAACAGAAGGAAAGGATTTAGAAGCAGGATTTAATCCAAAATATTTCTTAGATAGTTTAAAAGCAATTGAAGAAGAAGAGGTATATATAGAATTTGGAAGTAGTATATCACCTTGTTTAATAAAATCTGTTGAAAATAATGATTATACATATATGATTTTACCAATTAGATTAAAAGAAGATTAATATAATAAACAACAAAGATTATACACAAATGGAGAACAAGATGTGGATAAATAAAATAAAAATAAATAATTTTAGAAATTATAGTGAACAAATTATAGAATTAGATAAAAATATTAATTTATTTTATGGGGAAAATGCACAAGGAAAAACAAATATTATAGAAGCTATTTTTTTAGGAAGTATGGGCAAATCTTTTAGAGCAAAAAAAGATATAGAAATGATAAATTTAAATTCTGAAAAAGCCCAAATAGAAATTGAATATAAAAAAGAAGATAGAGATGGAAAAATAAAAATTGAATTAGGAAATAAAAAAAATATTTTTCATAATTCTATAAAAATAAAAAAATTAAGTGAATTATTAGGAAATATTAATATTGTTATTTTTACACCTGATGATATTAATATTTTAAAAGGCGGTCCACAAAATAGAAGAAAATTTTTAGATATTATGATTAGTCAATTAAAACCTAATTATATGTATCATTTAAATTTATATTTAAAAACAATTGAACAAAGAAATAATTATTTAAGACAAATTAGAGAAGAAAATAAAGATGAAAATTTATTAGATATTTGGGATGAAAAATTAGTTGAACATGCAGAAATTATTTTTAATTATAGAAATGAATTTATAAATAAAATAAAAGAAAAAATAAAATTAATTCATCAAGAAATTACTAATAATAAAGAAAAAATAGAAATTGAATATTTATCTGAATGTAAAACAAAAGAAGAATATTTAAAATTACTAAAATCAAGAAGAAAATTGGATATTATAAAAGGTTTTACAACTAAAGGAATTCACAGAGATGATTTTGTTATATCTATTAATGATAATCAATTATCTGTTTATGGTTCACAAGGTCAACATAGAACTGCAATTCTTTCTTTAAAATTATCAGAATTAAATATTGTTAAAGAAGAAATTGGGGAAGAGCCAGTTTTATTGTTAGATGATTTTATGTCTGAATTAGATAAAAACAGAATAAAAAGTTTTTTAGATAAAATAGAAAATACACAAGTTATAATTACTTGTACCGAAAAATTTGATGTTGAAAATAAAAATATTTTAATATATAATGTGAAAGATGGAAAGGTAATTAAAGAATAAAAGATAAGGAGAGAGTTACAATATGGAAAAATTTGAACATAAATACGGAGCCGAGCAAATTCAAGTCCTAGAAGGACTAGAGGCTGTAAGAAAAAGACCAGGTATGTATATTGGTAGTACATCAGTAAGAGGACTACATCACTGTGTTTATGAAATAGTTGATAATGGTGTTGATGAAGCTTTAGCAGGTTATTGTACAGAAATAAATGTTGTTATAGAGCCTAATAATATTATTAGTGTTCAAGATAATGGAAGAGGTATACCAGTAGAAACACATCCAAAAACAGGAATTTCTACAGCAGAAACTGTTTATACAGTATTACATGCTGGAGGAAAATTTGGTGGAGATAGTGGATATAAAGTATCTGGAGGTCTTCATGGTGTTGGTGCATCTGTTGTTAATGCATTATCAGCTTGGACAGAAGTAGAAATAAAAAGAGATAATAGTTTATATAAAATGCGTTTTGAGAGGGGAAAAACTGTCCAAAAATTAGAAAAAGTAGGAGAGGCAAAAGGAACAGGTACAAAAGTAAGATTTTTAGCAGATGATACAATTTTCGAAAGTTTAGATTATGAATATGAAGTTTTAGAAAAAAGATTTAGAGAAATTGCATTTTTAACAAAAGGTTTGAAAATAACAATAGAAGATCAAAGAGAAGAAACACCTAAAAAAGCTGAATTTTGTTTTGAAGGTGGACTAGTTTCTTTTGTTGAATATTTAAATAAAAACAAAGAAAAATTACACAAAAGTCCTATATATGTTGAAAAAGGTGGAGAAGTACCAGTAGAAATAGCTATTCAATATACATCAAGTTATTCAGAAAACATATATACATTTGTTAATAACATTAATACAATTGAAGGTGGAACTCATTTAGAAGGTTTTAAAAGATCACTAACAAAAGTATTTAATGATTATGCAAGAAGCCACAATATTTTAAAAGAAAAAGACCAAAACTTACAAGGAGAAGACATTAGGGAAGGAATAACAGCAGTTGTATCTGTAAAAGTAAAAGAGCCACAATTTGAAGGTCAAACAAAAACAAAATTAGGAAACAGTGAAGTAACAGGAATTGTGCAAAGTATGGTAAATGACTCTTTATCAGCATTTTTAGAAGAAAATCCAGCTGTTGCAAAATCAATTTTGGAAAAATGTATAAGTGCTTCAAGAGCTAGAGAAGCAGCAAGAAAAGCAAGAGAACTAGCAAGAAAGAAAAGTTCATTAGAAACATCAACATTACCAGGAAAATTAGCAGACTGCAGTAGTAAAAATCCAGATGAATGCGAAGTATATATAGTAGAGGGAGACTCAGCAGGAGGAAGCGCAAAACAGGGAAGAGACAGAAAATTCCAAGCAATATTACCATTATGGGGAAAAATGTTAAATGTTGAAAAAGCAAGAGCAGACAAAATATATGGAAATGACAAACTAAACCCAGTAATATTAGCAGTAGGAGCAGGAATTGGAAATGACTTTGACGTAACAAAAATAAGATATGGAAAAGTAATAATAATGGCAGATGCCGACGTAGACGGAGCACACATAAGAACATTATTACTAACATTCTTCTTTAGATACATGAGACCACTTATAGAAAACGGAAATGTATATTTAGCACAACCACCACTATACAAATTATCTAAAAAAGGAATGGAAGACAGATATTGTTACACAGACGAAGACTTAGAAAAAGCATATAAAGAATTAGAAGAAAAGGGAATACCAAGAGATCAACTAGCTTTACAAAGATACAAAGGACTTGGAGAAATGAACCCAGAACAATTATGGGAAACAACAATGAACCCAGAAACAAGAATATTAATAAAAGTAACAATGGAAGACGCAATAAAAGCAGACGAAATATTCACATTATTAATGGGTGACGAAGTAGAGCCAAGAAGAGAATTTATCCAATCCAACGCAAAATATGTAAAAAATCTAGACATATAATGTCCCGTTCTGGGACAGGCACCAATGTACCCATTTTGTCCCTTTTTGGGACAGGTCTATAAAGTAGAAATAATTTAATGGCAGATAAATTAATTTTTATCTGCCATTAATCATAAAGCTAATAATAATCTCAGCTAAAACTAATACATCTAATATTTAAACCTAATATATATTGCTATATAAATAAGCCCTATACCAAATATATTAATCATTCGCTCGACCATTAGTACACCACAAATAACTATATTCATCCCAAAGGGACTACTAATAACCACTTTGTAAAAACATACACTAGATATAAAAATAATCTTAGCTCGAATATATTACCTATAATTTGACCAACATATATAGCCTACATACAAATAATATATTCTTATCGCCGACATATTATAATATAAAAATTACACCATAATATATCTTTGCCCGAATATAAATGAACTTATAAAAATCCATTTATACTCTTGGCTCAACTATTATTAACCTTATAATTTTATTATAAACAAAAATTTAAAAATTATGCAGAAATAAAAGTTAGATAAAATGTCGAATTTAGTCGACAAGTTTTTCTTGACAAGCATTGTAAAATATTGTAAAATTTATTCCTAGCAAGGAGGTGAAAAAAATAAAAGAAAAATCCAGTACACAAACTTGGATTCCCATAGATGAAATTTATTCCAATGGAATTATAAAAACAAAAAATAAATATTTAAAAATTTTAAAAATAACTCCAATTAATTATAATTTAAAATCAGATTTAGAAAAGCAAGCTATTTTAAATTCTTATAAAACTTTTTTAAAAACATGTAATTTTGATATTCAAATTTTAATTCAAAGTAGTAAAGAAAATTTAGAAAAAAATATTTCCTATATTAAAAAAAATATTGAAAAAAAAGAAAATAAATATTTAGAAAAAATAGCAGAAAATTATATCGAATATATTAATAAAATTAATTCTAGTAAAAAGTCATCATCAAAAAATTTTTATCTTATAATTTCCAAATCAAATTTAAAAGAGCAGGATTTTAACGAATCTTTTGAAATAATAAAAAATGATTTAAAAGAAAAATATTTTAAAATAAAAGAATGTTTATCACGCTGTGGGAATTCTGTATTCGAAGTTACAACAAAAGAAGAATTATTAAAAATAATTAATTCATTTTTAAATACAAGAAAAGAAATAAATTTAAAAAATAACAAGGAGGAATAAAAAATAAAAAATAAAATAAAAAAATTAGAATTTATTTCAGGTGCAATTTTTGACAAAGATAAAATAGCCCCTGCTTATATTAACATGGAAAATCCAAAATATTTAGAAATTGATAATTTATATTATTCAGGTTTAATTGTTGTAAATTATTATAGAGAACAAACTGATATTTTATTAAAAACTTTAATTGAAACAAATATTGATATGAATATTTCAATTTTTTATGAAAAACAAGATAGTTATAAAACAATACAAGATTTAACTTATCATATTGGAAATGTGGGAGTAGAGATAAAAGAAAATAGTCCAAATAGGCAAGATATGGATATTGCTACTTTTGCATATAATGATGCAAAATATATAAGAAAAGAAATTCAAGTAAATAATGAAGATATTTATTTTTTATATATTTATATAAATATTTATGCAGAAAATAAAAAAGAATTAGAATATTATTTAAATAAAATAGAAGGAATTACACAAAGTAAAGGAATGCAAACTAGAAGGGCTAATTTTAGGCAAGAAGAAATTTTTTTTGGATGTTTACCTTTAGCAGAAAATCCAATAGCTATAAAAGAAGTAGCAAAAAGAAATATATTAACATCAGGTTTAATTGCTACTTACCCTTTTATATCATCAACTATTTTTGATGATAACGGAATTTTTATTGGCACAAATATTTATAATAATTCTTTAGTTTTTATTGATAGATATAACACTAATAAATATAAAAATGCAAATATTTGTATTTTTGGAACAAGTGGAGCAGGAAAATCTTTTTATACAAAATTATTAATTTTAAGATATAAACTGCAAGGAATTAAACAATACATTATAGATCCAGAAAGAGAATATAGTAATTTGTGCAAAAAATTAAAAGGGACACAAATAAAAATAGGACCTAATTCAGATACATATATAAATATTTTAGATATTAGAAAAGAAAGCATTGAAGAAGGAGAAAGTGGCTATTTAGCAACAAAAATTGGGAAACTAATAGGATTTTTTAATTTAGTTTTTGGAGAATTAAATGAAGAAGAAAAAGCACTTATAGAAGAAAAATTAATAGAAACATATAAATTAAAAAATATTACATTTGATGATGAAAGTTTATATAAAAAAAATAAAGAAAAAATATTAGGAAAAGAATTTAAAGAATCAAAAGATATGCCATTATTAGAAAATTTATCTGAAGTTTTAGGAAAAGATGAAAAAACAAAAAAATTTAAAATTAAATTAATTCCATTTGTAAAAGGATCTATGAAATTTTTTAACAATTATACAAATATAGAATTAAATAATGATTTAATTATTGCAGATGTTTATGATTTAGGAGAAGAAAATTTAAAATATGGAATGTATTTATTTACCGATATATTTTGGGACAAGATTAAAGAAAATAGAAAAGAAAAAAAAGCAATTTATTTAGATGAAATTTGGAGGCTTATAGGTGTTACATCAAATAAAGAAGTAGCAAGTTTTATTTACAAGATATTTAAAACAATTAGAAAATATGGTGGAAGTAGTGTAGCAATAACACAAGATATTTCTGATATTTTTAGTTTAGAAAATGGAATTTATGGAAAAAGCATTTTAAATAATTCTAGTATAAAAACTTTTTTTGCATTAGAAGAAGAAAATATAAAAATATTATCTGAATTTGCTAATTTATCAGAAAAAGAAAAGGTAGAAATTAAATCTTTAAAAAGAGGAGAGTGTTTAATGTTTGTTGGAGAAAACCATATTTTAACAAAAATAGAATGTTCAAAATTAGAACAAGAAATACTGGAAGGTGATAAAACTGAAAAAAATAATAACAGCTATAAATAATCCAAAATTAAATGAAGAATTAAAAAAAGAAAAAAATTTTAAAGTAATAGGAAAAGACATACAATATAGAGAAGCAATATTAGAAATTTTAGAAAAAAATAAAAATATTAATATAATTATTTTAAGTGAAAATATTCCTGGAGAAATAAAATTAGAAAATTTAATAAAAAAAATAAAAAATATAAATGAAGAAATAAAAATAATATTTATTTTAGAAAAAGAAAATAATTATTTAGAAAAAATATTAATTAAAAATAATATTTTAGACATTTATTATAATAATAAAATTAATTTACAAGAATTAATAAAAATAATAAATAAAAAAGAAACAAATATGGAAGAAGAAATAATTAAATTAAAAAAAATAATTGCTGAGCAAGAAAGATATAAAAAAAATAATTTTAAAAATGTTATAAATTTAAAGAATAGAAATTTAGACATAATAGAAAATAAAACAAGAAATTTGTTACACATCCATAAAAAAATGGTAAAAACAGGAAAAACACAAAAAAATATGTCAACCAAAATTGTAACTTTTTCTGGGAATTATAAAAGTGGAAAAAGCACTTTAGCCCTAATATTAAGCCAATGTTTATCTGAGAAAAATTATAAAGTTTTGCTAATAGATGGCGACATAGAGAAACAAGATTTAAGTATAGTATTAAAAAAGTACAATCATCATAATTATTACTCAAAAAAATCTTCAAAAAACATAAAAAGCAAAAATTTAAAAAATAAATATTATTCTACATTTAATAGTATTTCTTTAAAAAGCAAAAACAAGATTAATAAGGCAAAAACCTATAAATACCAAGTAAAAAACGCATTGAGATTATTTTTATTCAAAATAAATAGAAATTTATATTTTTTTAATGGACTCAATTATTTATTAGAAAATAAAAATGAAAAAAGAATCTCTCAAATAACTAACACTTTTTTAGAAAAGATAGAAACAAATTTTAATTTTATATTAATAGATTTGTCAAAAAATAATTCTGATGTATTGAACAAAACTTTTTTACAAAAAAGTAATATAAATCTGCTATTAATGGAAGCAAATTTACTAGGCATTAAAGAAATACAAAGATTAATAAAAAAATATTTATATCAATGGAGAATGTCTAAAAACAGTTTACATATTATAGCAAATAAACAACATATTGCATCTATGGATAGGGATTTGATTTCAAAATTTTTTCTTTCAAAAAATAAAATTTATATTATAAAAGAAAATCATTTTTATTCAATATTTTTAAATGAGTTTTTCAAAAAGAAATTTTTATTAAAAAATAAAAAGATAAAAAAGAAATTAAATAAAATTATTTATGATATTTTTATAAAGTAAATAATAAAAAGAGATTTAATAATATTATTTATGATTTTTTTATAAAACAAAATAGAAATTAAAAAAATAAAAACGAAAAAAAGAAAAAAAATATTTTTATTAAATTAATTAAAACTAAATAATAAAAAAAATAAGAAAAAATAAATTTTAATTGTAGAATGGTAAAAATTGGATTGAAGAAAAATAAGAGAAAATTTTATAAAAAAAATGATGGTAAAAAATGGAAAGTAAAGCTATTTAACATTACAAAACTTTAAAAAAATTAAAAAAAGTTTTGGATATGTCATAATAGATTTGCTAAAAACAATGCTTAAGTAATAAAAAAAGTTTAATTACATAAAACGACAAAAATGGATTTTTATTAAAAATAAATGTGCTGATATGTGGGACTTTAAATGCCAAAAAGCAATATGTAAACCTAAAAAAGGAAACCAAAAAGGCATTAACATATTATAGCGTGCAAGATAGTAAACAACTATATAAATAGACATAAACGAAAAAAATTTTTTTCTTTTTTGAACTAGGATGTACGATATAAAGTAAAAAATTTTCTGTCCACACTTTTTAGTCAAATTTTCAAAACAAATGTTTAAAATGAGAGAAAAAAATAGGCAGAAAAAATTATTTTTAATATTTTTTTGAATAAAAATATTAAAAGTAATTTTTATATAAATATTGATGGCATTTTTATAAAATAAAGAATAAAAAAAGATTTAATAACATTATTTATAATTTTTTTTTATAAAAAAAAGAAAAATTTTAAAAATATTAGTAATATTTTTATTAAATTAAAAAATAAAAAAGAAAAAATGAAAAAAATATATTTTTATTAAATTAATTAGAACTAAATAATAAAAATAATAAGAAAAAATAAATTTTAATTGTAGAATGGTAAAAATTGTATTTAAGAAAAATAGGAGAAAATTTTGTGAGAAAAATGATGGTAAAAAATGGAAAGTAAAGCTTTTTAACATTACAAAACTTCTGAAAAAATAAACAAAAGTTTTAGCTATGTCATAATTGATTTGCTAAAAACGATGCTTAAGTAATAAAAAAAGTCTGATTACATAAAACGACAAAAATGGATTTTTATTAAAAATAAATGTGCTGATATGTGGGACTTTAAATGTCAAAAAGTAATATGTAAACCCAAAAAAGGAAACCAAAAAGACATTAACATATTATAGCGTGCAAGATAGTAAACAAATATATAAATAGACATAAACGAAAAAAATTTTTTCTTTTTTGAACTAGCATATAAGATATAAAGCAAAAAAATTTCTGTTCACACTTTTTAGTCAAATTTTCAAAACAAATGTTTAAAATGAGAGAAATAAATAGTCAGAAAAAATTATTTTTAATTTTTTTAAAATAAAAATATTAATATTTATTTATATAAATTAATTGAATAAAAATTTAAATTAGGAAAGAGGTAGTAAAAATGAAATTAAATAATTTAGAAAAAAATAATGAAATAAATTTAAATAATAATTTAATAAATGAAAATACACAAAAAAATTTTTTAGAATCAATTTTAGGAAAAACAATTAATACAGCTATTGATATTGGAATAAGAGCATTATTACCTGATTTTGTTGAAGATCAAGTAATTAATATTAAAGATAATTTATTAAATTATGGATTAAAAGAAGGAATTACAAAAACAATTGATGATGCTGTAGATTTAGGAAAAAGTGCTATTGGTATTGTAACAGGTAATTTTGAAAACGTTTCTCAAATGCAGAGTGCTGTACAAACTGGAGGTATAATAGATGGTATGTCATCTTTATTGGATAATGTTGTGGACAAGGTAAAACAAGCGGGTTTAATTAATAATACTGTAGCTAAAACAATAAAACAGGGAAAAAATATAATATTAAATAATGTAGAAAAAAATATAGAAAATACATTTAATGAGCAATATAAAACAATTGAAAATACAAATAAATATATTAATAATTGGAAAAATTATTTTAATGAAAAAAATTTTGAGGGAATGCAAAAAGAATATAATAAAATAGAAAAACAATTTGAAAGTATTGCTCCTATAGAAAAAACAATAAATGATGTAAAAAGTATAGAATTATTACATAATTTAATTAAAAATAATGGGCAAAATTTTAATTTAACACAAGAAGAATTAGAATTAGTAGAAAAATTAAAATAATTAAAATAAATAAAATTAAATAATAGAAAATTAATTTTATAAATTTAATTTTTATATTAGGACTGAAAAGAAAATGTAATATTTGATAAGAAAAGATTTAGAAAGTTAAATGTTGGAAATTGGTAATTGAAAAAGAGATTAGTATATCCTTGGAATGAATATGGTTAAAAAGAGTATAAAAAGACAAGAAATATGTTAACTAAAATAAATACTTTTTTAGAAGTGTTCTAAAAACAGAAGATAAGCTTACCCCTAGTATTAAAAGAATTTTATCTATTGCTAAATTTTTGATTTGAAATGCATAATAAATAAAAATTTTGCTTTTAGTACAAAATAGAAAATTATGGAATAGGAAGCTTAAAATTAAAGTAAATAATTGTAAAAAAATGACAGAAAGTTTTAAAAAATTGAATTCAAAATTTTTGATTTTAAATGACCAAAAATTCATAAAACATATTTATATTGCACATAAACAGCTAAAACCCTTTTATATCAAGGGAAAGCTGGCAGCGATTTGCGCGAAATATAAAAAGATTTTTTAAACTTACGAATAAAATTTTTAACATTTTTTATAGAAAATATCAAAAAATTTTATCATAAAAATCTACAGTTTTGTACCTTTAAAAAACAGTTGCAAATAAATTTAATAAAATGAGTTATAAAATTAAAAGAAAAAGCATACAAATTGCAAATTATAATAAAGAAAAATACTAGGCATTAAATGAATATATTGATTTAATGAAAAAAATTTTGAATAGTAAAAAAACGCCAAAAAAAGTTTACATATTATATAGAAAAATGCTAATAAAAAAAGGACATTCAAAGAACAAAAATTTGCGAATTTTTTATAATTAAAAATCAAATTATTGTATTTTAAAAAAATTTGGTCTTAAAAATTTTTTAAGATTATTGTTTTTCACAAAAAATATATAAAAATTAAATAAAAAATAAAAATAAATAAAAAAATTCAAAAAAAATAAAAACCTCTTTCGAGATTTTTATTTTAAATCTTTATAGGTTTTAAAAAATACATGAGAGCAATTAATTATTTCATAAAAATATTCAATATTAGCATCTGAACTTTTTGATAAAATACGATTGATTTTATTAATGGTAGAATTATTTGAATTATTTCCAAACAAAATAAAATCAGTTGATACTCCTGTGAATAAAACAATTTTATAAAGTGTTTTTAAACTAAGAGAACGTTCACCTCTTTCTATTTGACCTAAAAAGACATCAGATATATCTATCATTTCAGAAAATTTTTCTCTATTCATTTTTAAACCTTCTCTTATTTTTCTAATTCTTTCTCCAACTTCTAGATTATTAGGTAGTTTATCTTCCATTACAAAACCTCCAATATATATAAATTATTATATAATAAAAAACGATATCTACTAACATACTAAAAGAGAGAATAAAAAATATGCTAAAAGCATAATAATAAAAACTATTGCCAAAAATAAAAATATAATGTATAATAATAAAAAAAGAAAAAAGCATCCTGTAATAAATGAAAAATGAACTTTGACAACAAAATACCTCCTAATATATAATTTCAATATAGACG
>CANQTU010000016.1 GCA_947626925.1 uncultured Clostridia bacterium
ATTTTCCCAATTCAATATTATGATAACCTTTAATCCCTAAACCCATTACGTTTTTTTCAATTTCTTCCCAAATTTCTTTACCATCTATTGTTATTTCTAATTTTTCAAACATTTTTTCAATTATTTTATTTCTATCCATTTTAAATTCCTCCTAATTTTTAAAATTATAACATATATTTATTTTTGTTTCAAATATTTCTTTGCATTTTCTGTAATCCAGCTAGCAATACTTTTATTTTCTTCTTTAAGTTTCTTTTTTAAATTTTCTCCAAGTTCTTTATCTATATCTCCTAAAATTCTAGTATATTTTGTTTTAGCCCATTCTCTTTCTTTTTTAAAATTTCTTGACAATTACATCATCTCCTTTTATAATATATGTAAGGGGAAAATCCCCTTACAACTTATTAGTCATACTCATGATGTATATTAAGTATGTTCTGCCAAAGTTGTTTTCTATGGACTTGTAGTTTTCTTTTTTGAAGGATGGAAACTGCAAGTCTTTTTATTATCTTTATCATATTATCACCCCTTCCCTTTGAACTAAATATATTTTACCACACTCGTACGAGTATGTCAATAGTTTTTTAAAAAAAAATTTAAAAATTTTTAAAAATCTTTGAAACAATTTAAAATTAAGCATATAAGTTGTTAACTAAAAAATAAAAACAGCTTAAAATCCATTCTCGAAAGTCGATTTTTTGGCTATATTTCAATAAAAACTAGTATTTTTTATAAATAGTAATACTTTTGATATAATAGATTAAAAAAATTTTTGAATAATTTATAATCTGTCTATTCATAATAAAATTGGTGGTATTATGATAGATCATTATAATAAAAGTAAAAAAGCTTTTAAAAAATATATAAAAGAAAATCCATATTGTAGCCGTGAAGAATGGGATAAATACGCACATGAAAACGGTTTATTTAGTGCTTTTACAATTGAATGCCATGAAATATCAGATAATACACTAAAACAGTTATTGAAAGAAAAAGAAAACGTCTTTGAATTTCTAAAGGAAACTTTTATTATAATTCCTCCAAAAGAAATAAGAATGTTTAATAAAATAATAAAAATGAACAGAGAAAACAAAAGAAAAAGAGAAGAGGAATATTGAATATGAGAAATAATTTATTAAAACAAATCAGAAGCATTAAAAAGAAATTAGAAAATTCGATAAGAAAAAATGGCTTAAATTCGCCAGAAACTCGAAAAATAAGTGATAAAATAGATAAAGCAATAAATGATTACTATAGCAGCATAAAATCGGTCAATTTCCCATCTAATAGCAAAATGGAAGTATTTTATAAAAGGTCATATTTCATATTAAAAAAAATAACAGAAGATTTTGGTAAATTTCCAACTGTAGTAGAATGGAATAAATATGCAAAAGAGAATGGTTATTTAAGTAGTACTTCTATGGAATATATATCAAAATTAAACTGGAATTATTTAAAAATAAAAGTAGAAAGAGAAAATAATATAAAAATTTAAAAAAATTTTTCCGCATAGTTAGGCACTTTGCGGATTTTTTTGTCGAAACCGACGGTAGAATGTTTGACATTAATTTTAAAATAAATATAATTATAATATGATGTTTTAAAAAAGAAAAGAGAGATAGCCTAGCCGCAAAACTAACTATCTCAAATTTTCCACAACACGCCCTAGAGGGTATGTATATAGGTAGTATACTCTCTTGGTTGTAAAATGTCAAATTTTTTATGAAAGAGGGTTTTTATTTTATGAAAAAAGATGCAGTATTGGATGAAATAAAAAAAGATTTGAATTGGAAAGAAAGAATTATATTAACGATATTCGCTAAAACTTATATAAAAATATATCATATCACTAGGATAAATATTATAAATAACATTTTGAAGTAATGCAATAAGTAATGCAATAGTAAAAAATTTTAGAGTTTAATTAGAATATATATAAAATGAAAAAAACCTTCAACCTAGCATTTGAAGTGGTTTCAAATATAAGTGAAGTATTTTTGAATTTTTTAAAAATAGACTTATTTTGGTGAGCCAGGAGGGGTTCGAACCCCCGACCCCAGGCTTAGAAGGCCTGTGCTCTATCCAGCTGAGCTACTGACCCATTTGCTAAATGACAATAACTATAATAGCACAAAAAAATACGAGTGTCAAGTACAAAACAGCCAAAAATCAAAAAAGAAAACTAACAAAGCCAAGAACACCAAAAAGAATAAAAATAAAATTAGAAAAAAACTCTATCCATGAAGACTTTATATGATTTCCAATTAACTTACCAAAAACAATAGCAATCAAATTACACAAAACCATACCAGTAACTGAGCCTAAAATTAAAGGCAACTTAGCATTTGGATACTGAAACCCCAAACTCAAAGAAGCCAAAAAAGTTTTATCACCTAATTCTCCGACCAAAATGCAAATAGCCACCATCAAAACACAGCCCAGTTTTAAATTATTAAACTTTTGCAAAAAGCCAGATTTATAAGATTTAGAATTATCATCATCAGATTTATGTGTTAAAAATCCAATTACTCCAAACAAAATAAAAGTAGCATAAGTTAATATCTTTAAATAAAATTGGAAAGTACTACTTGAAAAATAAGCAACTTTACTACCAAATAAAATTGCACAACCATGACTTAACAAAGTACCTATTGCAACACCTAATAAAATATTAGCAGTTTTATTTTTATTTGAAAAAGATAAAACCAAAAGCTGTGTTTTATCTCCTAGTTCTGAAAAAAAGACAAGAGTAAAAGTAATAAAAAAGGGATATAGCAATTCCATAAAATCTCCTCATTTCTTTTTAATAAATATGCATTTCCAAACCAAATAATGTAAATTTTTTGTGAATTACTTTACAAGGTTAATATAAAATGATAACATATTAGGGATTAAACGATTAGAAGAAAAAGGAGGAAATTTTTGTGATAGAAGTTAAAAATGTTACAAAAAAGTATGGAAAAGTAGTAGCCGATGATATAAGCTTTACTATTAACGAAGGTGAAATTGTAGGGTTGCTTGGACCAAATGGAGCTGGAAAAAGTACAACAATGAACATGATAACAGGATTTATTGAACAAACTCAAGGAGAAATTATAGTTAATGGCTATGATATGTTAAAAAAAGCCAAAAAAGCCAAGAAAGAAATTGGTTATATGCCAGAAGGAATTCCACTATACACAGACTTAACTGTTAAAGAATTCATAACTTATATGGCAGAAATAAAAAGGGTAGATAAAAAAACAAGGAAAGAAAAAGTAGAAAAAATTATTGAGCAGACTGGGTTAAAAGAAGTAGAGAAAAAATTAATTAAAAATTTATCTAGAGGATATAAACAAAGAGTAAGTATGGCTGGAAGTTTAATAGGAGATCCTAAAATTTTAATTTTAGATGAACCAACAGTTGGCTTAGATCCAAAACAAATTACAGAAATAAGAAATTTAATTAAAGAATTAGGAAAAAATCATACAGTTATTTTAAGTTCACATATTTTATCAGAGGTTAGTCAAATTTGTAACAAAGTAATTATAATTAATAAAGGAAAAATTATAGCAATCGACACGCCAGAAAACTTAGAAAACAAAGTAACTAGCAACAATAGTGTATATGTAACAGTAGAAGATACAGAAAATAAAATAGAAAAAACAGTAAAATCTATGCAAAATATTAACAAAATAGAATTAGTAAAAAATAATGAAGATGGAACAAAACAATACATTATAGAAGCAAAAGGTGATGTTGATTTAAGAAAAACTATTTTCACAGAATTTGCAAAAGAAAATATTACCATATTTGAAATGAAAAAAGCAGACACTACATTAGAAGATGCTTTTATAAAATTAATTGAAGGAGGAGAAAAATAAGATGAGAGCTATATTAAAAAAAGAATTAAAGAGTTATTTTTTATCTCCAATAGGATATGTAGTAATAGGAATATTTTTATTATGTTTTAGCATATTCTTCTATTTAACAGCACTTTCATCAGGAAGTGTAGATTTAGGAGCTTTATACTATTATACAGCATTATATGGACTAACAATTATTGTACCAATATTAACAATGAGAATGTTTGCAGAAGAAAGAAAAAATGGAACAGAACAATTACTTTTAACTTCACCTGTAAGTATATTTAAAATTGTAATGGGAAAATTATTGGCAGCATTAAGTGTTATTATAATTACATTGGTAATATCTTTTCTATTTTACTTCATTGTTTCATTTTTTGGAAAGCCAAGCATTACACAAGTATTAGTATCAATGTTAGGTTTTGTGCTAATTAGTATTGCAACTTTATCTGTAGGAATGTTTGCATCTAGCATAACAGAAAATCAAATTATAGCAGGAATAATAACAGTTGCTTTTCTAATTATCTCTCTTTTCATAACAGATATAAGCGATTTATTTTCAGGATTTGCATTAATGAATTATTATACTAGTTTTGCAGAAGGAGTAATATCTTTAGAAAATATTATAAGTTTATTACTATTTAGTGTGTTATTTATTAGTATAACAATTATAGTAATGCAAAGAAGAAAAATGGTTAAGTAAGGAGGAGAGACAAGAGTGAAGAAAAATAAAGAAAATAAAGAAATCAAACAAAAAGAAAAGAAAGAAAAGTCTTTTCAAAAAATAGGAAATAACTTAAAGAAAAAATGGTTAATAAATGGAACTAAAACAATTATTCTAGTTGCTATAATTATTGCAATTTACATTGGTATAAATATATTATTAGAAAAAATAGTATTACCAGAAATAGACACCACACAAAATAAAATCTATTCTTTATCACAAGAATCAAAAGATAAACTAGGAAATATGGATAAAGACATTAACATTACATTAATCAATTTTAGCAATTACACATCTATTGTAAATTTTGTAGAAAGATATGTAGAATTAAATAATCATATAAAAATTGAAAAAGTAGATGATTTATCAGCAAGAGCAGATTTAATGCAAAAATATTCACTTGATGCTACAGACAGTTTAATTATTGTAAAATCAGGCGAAACTGAAAAAACATTAACAGAAAGTGACTTGTATACATATGATTATTCTACTTATGAAGAAATAGACACAACAGAAGAAGCAATTACTAATGCTATAATAAATGTTACAACAGAAGAAAAACCAAAAATATATTTTATGACCAATCACATTGGATATGATACACAATATTTTTCAACTATTATGGGAGTTATGGAAAATGAAGCAAATGAAGTAGAAACTATAGACATACTTGCAAATAATGGTATTCCAGAAGACTGTGATTGTCTTGTAATTTCAACATTAAAAGAAGACATAACAGAACAAGAAAAAGACAAAATTATAGATTACATTAAAAATGGTGGGGAAATGCTATTAATGTGTGGACCAAACATTATGAACACCAAATTATCTAATTTCCAAAAAGTATTAGATGAATATGGAATTACAATGGATAATGGAGTAGTATTTGAAGGAAATACAGCTAACATGATGTCAGGATATCCAGACTTTATAATAGAAAAAACTGAAAGTACAAGTTTAACAGAAAAATTAAATATGGATATGAGTGTATGCTTTGTTGATGCAGGAAAAATTACATTTAATGAAGACAAAGCAGAAGAATTAGGTGTAGAATTTGAGCCATTAGTTACAACTTCTGAAAAAGCATTTGTTAGAACAAACTTAGATCAAACTTCACCTAACAAAACTTCACAAGATGGAGAAGAAGAAAGTTGTAATATTTCTGCTATAGCTACAAAAACAATAGAAGAAGGAAAAACTTCTAAATTAATAATTTTTGGTAATGAATTATTTGCTATGGATATGCAAGTACAAATAAATAACTATAACATGTTAACTGTAAATTTATATAATAACAGAGATTTAGTATTAAACTCAGTTGCTTATTTAACTGAAAGAGAAAACACCATTACTATTAGAAAAAATTATGATACTGTAGAATATACTGTATCTGAACAACAAAATGTAATAATTATGGCTATTATATTCATACTACCATTTATTATTATCATAGCAGGAATTGTAGTATGGCAAGTAAGAAGAAGAAAAAAATAAAAGAATAATTAGTAAAAAACTCCATAAAATATTATGGGGTTTTTTTATGTCTTATATTTTAAAAGTAGTATTTGTAATTATAGGAACAATGATAGGGGCAGGTTTTGCATCTGGTCAAGAAATGTATTTATTCTTTTATTCTTATGGAGTAAAGGGACTTTTTGGAATTCTTATTTCTAGTTCAATTCTTGGATTTGTAACTTACAAAACTTTTAAAATAATGGAAAAGCATAAAATTAGTAACTATAAAGAATTTATAGATATTTTAATAAAGAAACATAATAAGATAAAACCAGTAATAAACACAATTATTAATCTTTTTATTCTTATTACTTTTTTTATAATGATAGCTGGGTTTGGGGCATACTTTGAACAAGAATTAGGAATTTCTAGTATAATAGGAAGTTCTATTTTAGCAGTATTAACCTTTATTATTTTTTTAACTAGCGTAAAAGGAGTTGTAAAAGCTAATGAAATATTAGTACCAATTTTAATTGGATTTTTAATAATAATAGGGTGTATTAATTTAAAAGAAATACATTGGCTAAACTTAGGAAATTATCTTATAAAAACAAACTCCTCAAGCTTTGTACTTAGTGCAATACTATATAGTAGTTATAATAGTATTTTATTAATACCAGTATTACTAACATTAAAAAATTATATAAAAAACAACAAACAAATTTTAACAATAGTAGCTATTAGTACTATCATAATAATTTTTTTATCATTCATAATTTTTTTCTTATTAGTAAGAGTAGATGTAGATATAACAAAACTAGAAATGCCAGCTGTTTATGTGGTTTCACATTTATTTAACATATTGCAATATGCATACGGATTTGTTATATTGGGCTCTATTTTTACAACAACAATTTCTTTAGGAACAAGCTTTTTACAAAACACAACAAAAAACAAGAAAAGTTATACACAAATTGCTATAATTATGTGCATAACTTCTGTTATAGTTTCTCAATTTGGTTTTTCAAAATTAGTTAGTTTGCTATATCCTATTTTTGGCTATATTGGTTTATTGCAAATTTTAAAATTAATAACAGTAAAAAACTAAAAAAATTATATTGAAACTAAGAGTATCTTATGATATATTGTAGTTGTAGAGGTACAAATATGAAATTATGGGAAAAAATACGAAAGTTATTTACTAAAAAGCCTAAAATGTTAATGGCAGAAAATAAAAATGAAACAACTCAAGAACGAAAAGAAAGGTTTCATAAAGAAATTGAAGCGGATTTGCCAATTCAAGGGACAATTGATAATGCTATTGATCAATACTTAAAATCATTATATTATTTTTATGAACAGGATCATACTGTAAATTCATATAAAGCATTAACAAGGTTAGAAGGGCATAGTAATGAAGAAGCAGGTAACAATGCAGTATTGGAAGAAAAATTAATTCAAAGACTACAAAACGATCCTTCATTTGATTTGCGCCGACAGTTAAGTAGTGACGGAAAAGTAGCCTTTTATCATATATTAAGTAAAGGTTATTTTGATTTACGGAAAGGAAGTTGATTTAAGATTATATATTAATTTAAAAAGAAAAAATGTATCAGCTTTTGCAATGAGTTTAGCCGAAGAATTAAAGGGACAAAAATTTGCTTTTAAATTTATATCAAATGATCAAATGGAAAAAGCCTCTCGTTCTGAATCGATAGTTATATATACTAACCAAGAGAATGGAAAATTTATGGAAGAAGCTATAAACCAAGTAGCAAAAAAATATCCACAATTAGTTAAAGATTGTAACGAGGGAAATCCATTTATGAAAAAATTAAATGCCTTTACAAGGTATGCCCCTAATGTAACAGGAAGTTTTGTAAATGAAAAGGGACAAGTATTTTCTATAGAAAAATCATATAATAGTTTGCTAGCAAGAGTCTTAGAAGACTGTTACATTTCATCTGCACAAGAAGTAATCGCAAAAGATGAAGAACTTACTAAAGATACAGGTGGGCAGATTTTTGAAAAAAGTGATAAATATGTTCAATTATATCCGTTTTTAAGTGAAAAGCACCCAACTGAATTAATAGAACAAATGAAAATAAAATTAGGACAAGCAATGAAAAGAAATAATGAATTAGATATTCCATTATATCAAAAAGTAAATAGTACAGAAGCAGAAAAAGAAGAGCAAATAAAATAATAGGAGGACAAATATGAGTAGAGGAAGAAGATACGAAGAACCAAAACTAAACTTAAAAAAAGTATTTGCAGTTATTATAGCAATAGTAGTAATAATAATGTCTATATTTGTAATAAAAGGCATTTTAACAAAAGATAAAGAACAAGTAAAAATAACAAGCAAAGACTATGCAGTTGTCTTTCAAAATAATAAATGGGGTGTTATAGATTCAACAGGGGCTATTGTAATTGACCCAGCATATCAAGAGATGATAATAATTCCAAATAGCAAAAATGACGTATTTTTGTGTATTTATGACGTTAATTATGAAACAGGAGAATATAAAACAAAAGCTTTAAATAGTAAAAACGAAGAAATCTTTACACAATATAATCAAATAGAGGCAATTTCTAATAAAGATAAAGATAATAATATTTGGTATGAAGACAATGTGTTAAAAGTACAAAAAGATGGAAAATATGGATTAATTAATTTAGCTGGAAAAGAAATAGCACCATGTGAATATACTGATATAACAGCATTAGAAGAAATTAAAAATACATTAAAAGTTACTAAAGAAGGGCAAATTGGTATATTAGACAATGAGGGAAAAACAATTTTACCAACTCAATATAAAAATATAACAAAACTTGGACAAGACAGTAAAGAAGGCTTCATAATCCAAAAAGAAGATGGAAAATATGGAATTGTAGACTATTCAAACCAAGTAGTATTAGAAGCAAAATATGATGAAATCACAAACATATATGGAAATGATATGTATGTTGTAAAACAAAATGGAAAACAAGTTTTAGTAGCTAAAGATGGAACAGAGGTACTAAATTCAGGATTTGATGAAATAACTCAAATTTTGAAAAATAAAGAAAATGGTATTATATTTAAAAAAGATAATAAATATGGCGTAATGAAAACAACAGGGGAAGCAACAATACCAGCAGAATATGAAGAATTGAAAGAAGCAAAGTCAGGTTTATTAATTAGCAAGCAAAATGGAAAATACGGAGTAATAGATTTACAAAAAGCTAACAAAATTGAACAAAAATATACATCTATTACGTACTACGAAAAGGCAGATTTATACGTAGCTGAAAAAGAAGACTATACATGTGACATTATAGACAACAGCTTTAATGTGTGCCAATCAGGAATATTAACAGATTTAAATGAAGAAAAAGGATATATAGCTTTAAAACAAGGGAAACAAGACAATTATTATAACTTTAAATTTGAAAACAAAAACATTACAGAAATTTATAGTAGTAACACTTTATTTAAAAGCAAAAATAATGGAAAATACGGATTTGTTGACAAAAATGGTAATGTTGTAGTTGACTATATTTATGATGATGTAACAGAACAAAACAGTTATGGTTATGCAGGAATTAAAAAAGACGGAAAATGGGGAGCAATTGACAACAAAGGAAATGTTGTTCAAGAGCCAACCTATAATTTAGAAGATTACTTGCAAATTGATTTCATTGGAAGATGGCATTTAGGAAAAGACTTAAACATGAACTATTATAATCAGCTTTAAAACGTAAAAAAGGAGAAAAAACAAGCACATGAAAATAAATTGTGGAACAGACATAATAGAAATAGAAAGAATAAAAGAAAGTATAGAAGACCCCAAAACAGGAAAAGCATTTCTAAATAGAATATACACAGAAAAAGAAATAGCTTACTGTGAAAGCAAAAAATCACAAAAATATCAACACTATGCAGCAAGATTTGCAGCAAAAGAAGCGGCCTTCAAAGCAATATCTGAACAATTACCAAGCAAATACTCAATAGAATGGAAAAACGTAGAAATAACCAACAACGAACAAGGAAAACCACAACTAAACATAACTGGCATAAACTTATCGCAACAAGTAGAAAGTATTGACATAAGCCTTTCACATTGCAAAGAATACGCAATAGCAAATGTAACTGTCCTGTTCTGGGACCTGTTCTGGGACAGGCACTAATGTACCCATTTTGTCCCGTTCTGGGACAGGTCTAAGGAGGTCAGCATGGAACTATTTGATAGCCATTGTCATTTAGATGATGAGCAATTTAATGAAGATAGAGAAGAAGTAATTAAACAAATACAAAGTAATAAAATTACAAAAATAATATCTGCTGGTTATAGTTTAGAAAGTTCAATAAAAGCTGTACAATTAGCAGAACAATATGATTTTATTTATGCAACTTGTGGAATTTCACCAAATGATATTCCACAAGCAGAGCAAGAATTGTGGATAATGTTAGATAAAATCAAACAATTAACAACTCAAAGCAAAAAAATTGTTGCTATTGGAGAAATTGGTTTAGATTATCATTGGAATCAAGAAAATAAGGAATTACAAAAAATAGCTTTTAAAAAACAAATAGAACTAGCAAATGAACTAAATTTGCCTATTGTAATTCATACAAGAGAAGCTATAATGGACACGCTTGAAATATTGAAGGAACAAAAAGTAATAAAAAAAGGTGTATTTCATTGTTGCCCATTAAATAGAGAATTGGTAAAAGAAGCATTAAAGTTAGGATTTTATATATCTTTTGCAGGGCCAGTTACTTTTAAGAATTCAAAAAATGCAGATGAAATTATTAATATGGTTCCAAACGAAAAAATGCTAATCGAAACAGACAGTCCATATTTATCGCCAGAACCTTTAAGAGGAAGAAGAAACGTACCTAGTAATGTAAAGTATATAGCACAAAAAATAGCAGATGCAAAACAAATAGAAATAGAAGAAGTAGCAAATACTACGTATAAAAATGCAGAAAAGATATTTGAAATAAAATAAAAATCATGATTGAATAAAAAACAATCATGATTTTTTAATATTATCTTATATTCCTCAAAGCTTCAATTCTATCTTCTATGCT
The DNA here is from genome assembly GCA_947626925.1 of uncultured Clostridia bacterium. GTDB lineage: Bacteria > Bacillota > Clostridia > TANB77 > CAG-508 > CAG-269. The sequence goes on from CANQTU010000016.1 coordinate 11,105, forward strand.
AGGGTGAGTAGACCACAAGTTAGAAGATTTTTTCTTTTTGCCTTCCTTGGTATTATCTTTAAAAGGATTTACAATATACATATTAGCTGTTGCACTATTGGCAGTTTGTAGTTGATTTTCGTCAGCATCTAATTTTTGAAGAGCAGAAATTAAACCATCTGGATTACGAGTAAATTCTACAGCTGTACTATCAGCTAAAAACTCTCTTTTACGAGAAAGAGCAAGCTGCATTAAAGTACCGAAAATTGGTGATAATATTAAAAGTACGGCACCAATTATCATTAATATAATATTGCCATTGCTATCACTATCTCTATCATTATCTATTCCTCCCCAGAATAAAATACGAGAAAACATATCTGATATCATAACAACAAAACCAACCATTACAGAAACTACACAGCTAAGTAAAATATCGTAATTTTTAATATGGCTTAATTCATGAGCAATAACTCCTTCTAATTCGTAGTAATCTAATTTTTCAAGAAGTCCAGTTGTAACACAAATAACTGCATTTTCTGGATTTCTACCAGTCGCGAAAGCATTAGGTTGATTATCTTCTACAACATATAATCTAGGTTTTGTAGATAAACCAGAAGTAACCATTAATGCATCTAAAATGTTTACAATTTTTAAATCTTCTTCTTTAGTTGCTGGTCTTGCTCTATTTATGGATAAAACAATTTTATCACTGTAATAGTAGGAACCCCAAGCAGATGCAATAGAAAATATAAGAGCAATAACAATTGAAAAAGTTCCTAATTCTAAAGCATTACAGACATAATAGACAATTAAAGTAATTACAAGAATAAATATAGCTACTATTATGCCAGATTTTAGTTTATTTCTTTTTGTAGTTTCAAACATTTTAAAATCCTTAATAATAAATTTAGGTTTTTAAGGGATACCTATAAACCCAGTATATTTCTTTTTTAGGCAAAAAGTTGAAGGTATAAACCTCCAACCTTCCTTAAATAATTATGAATTTGATCCAAAATCTACTTTTACATTTTTCCTAGCTTCTTCACTTTCAGTTTTAAATAAATCACGTGCTTTAAAGTTAAACATACCTGCAATAATGTTAGAAGGGAAAACTTGTAATTTTGTGTTATAAATAGTTACAGAATCATTATAAAATTGTCTAGAAAAAGAAATTTTATTTTCTGTATTTCTTAATTCTTCAGATAATTCTGAGAAATTTTGGTTTGCCTTTAATTCTGGATAACTTTCAGAAACTGCCATAATAGTTTTTAAAGCATTTGATAATTGATTATCTAAATTTGCTTTTTCAGCAACACTTTGTGTATTAGCCCATGAAGTACGAAGTTCTGCAATTTTTTCAAAAGTTTCTTTTTCGTGAGCCATATAACCTTTTACAGTTTCGACAAAATTAGGAATTAAATCAAATCTTCTTTGTAATTGTACATCAATTTGGCTCCAAGCATTATCAACTTTTATTTTTGCTTGAACTAAACTATTATATAATCCAATTACTAAAATAAAAATTACTAAAATAATAGCTCCTATAATCCAACCAATCATGATAATTCCTCCTTAATTTATTATATACAAATTAATAATAACATATTAAAAAAATTTATACAATAAAAATTTATAAAAAAAAATTAAAAAACTGTGATAGTCTTACAGAATACAGCATATAATAAAATATAGAAAACTTACTAAAATGGCTAAAAGTTGGACAAATCAAGGCTCTAGCAAAATTTGACAAAATAAGAAAAAAATACTATAATTTAGTTGTTGCCAAAAGGAGGTAATCAATGCACATGAAACATATGAAAAAAGAAGAAAAAGGTACTCTTTCTATCATGAAAATCATCTGCATTAGCATTATATTAATCTTAATATCAGGAATTGGTGTAATGGCAGTTAATACAAAGTTAAATGATGTTAAAATTGAACTTCAAAATGGATACGAAATGACAGTATTAACATCAAAAACAAAAGTATCAGAAATACTAGAAGAAAATAATATTTTACTTACTGAAAACCAAAAAACAACACCAAACCTTGAAGAAGAAATAAAAGCAGGGGAAAGCATTAAAATAACAGATAAATCATATAATGAAGTACAAATAGCTAAAATTGCAGAAGAAGGTGTTGAAACATCACTAAATCAACTATTAGAAAGTTATGCACCAATAACAGAAAAAATAGTTGTAGAGCAAGTTGCTATACCTTATGAAACAGTAACTAAAAATGCGACCGAAGCAGAAGATGATGCAAGTAACAAAGTATTGCAACAAGGAAAAGATGGTTTGAAAGAAATAACTTATAAAATAAAATATCAAAATGATATAGAAATTGAAAGAACTGTACTATCTGAAGTGGTAATTACAGAACCTGTTAATAAAATAGTACAAGTTAAAAAGAAATCAACATCAAGAGCAAGTACACTACCAAGAGCAACAAGTTCAAACGAAGGTACAGTAACTTACAAAGTAACAGCTTATTGTCCATGTAGCAAATGTTGTGGAAGAGCAACAGGAAGAACAGCTTCAGGAACACGAGCAACAGCAGGTAGAACAGTAGCAGCATCTAGTAAATTTGCATTTGGAACAAAGCTAAACATTGGTGGACACGTCTATACAGTAGAAGATAGAGGTGGAGCAATAAACGGAAACAGAATAGATATTTTTGTAAATTCACATGCAGAAGCACTAAGATGGGGTGTTAAATACTTAACAGTAAGTGTAGTTAATTAAATATAAATAAACAAATAGCAAGGAAACTTGCTATTTTTGTTTAATTATAGTAAAATCATAAGCAGAATAAAAAAGGAGAAATAAAAATGCAATTAATATCTTGGAATGTAAATGGAATAAGAGCATGTGTAAACAAAGGCTTCAAAGATTTTTTTAAAGAAATAAAAGCAGATATATTTTGTATTCAAGAAACAAAATGCCAACCAGATCAAATAGAATTAGAATTTAAAGGATATAAAAGTTATTGGAATAGTGCAGAAAAGAAAGGCTATTCTGGAACAGCAATTTTTACAAAAAAAGAGCCAATTTCAGTAACTTATGGAATAGGAATAGAAGAACATGATAAAGAAGGAAGAATAATTACACTAGAATTTGAAGATTTTTATTTAGTAAATAATTATACACCAAATGCCAAAAGAGAATTAGAAAGGTTAGCTTACCGTCAAATATGGGAAGATGAAATTAGAAAATACCTAATAAATTTGAATAAAACGAAACCAGTAATAATGTGTGGTGACTTAAATGTAGCACACAACGAAATAGATTTAAAAAATCCAAAAACAAACAAAGGAAATGCGGGATTTACAGATGAAGAAAGAGCAAAAATGACACAACTATTAAAAGCGGGTTTTACAGACAGTTTCAGATATCTATATCCTGAAAAAGAAGGAGCATATAGTTGGTGGTCATATATGGGAAGAGCAAGAGAAAAAAATATAGGATGGAGAATAGACTATTTTATAGTATCAAATGACATCAAAGAAAAAATACAAGAAGCTACTATATATCCAGAAATAATGGGAAGTGACCACTGCCCAGTAGGACTAACAATAGAATAAAGAAAGGATAAAAATTATGAACGAAATTAAAAATCATGGAAAAAAATGGTTATATTGGTTTGTATTAGCAGTTGCTATTATACTTGTTTATAAATTACTAGATAACTTTACAGATGTAATGGGAGGAATTGGAACATTTTTTGATATTATTACACCATTTTTTGCTGGTATATTTATTAGTTATTTACTATATATGCCATGCAAAAAAATAGAATTAGCATATAGAAAGTCAAAAGTAAAATTTATTTCAAAAAAAGCACGAGGACTTAGTATTTTAACAGTATATATAATTGTATTATTATTAATTATCATTTTAATTAATTTTATATTACCAGTTGTTTTTGAAAGTGTAACAGATTTATTAAATAATATACAAGGATATTATGAAAAAGCAATAAATAGATATAACAATTTACCAGATGACAATGTATTAAAAGGTGACACAGTAAAAGATGCAATTAAATCTATTCAAGATTTAGATATAAAACAATATTTTAAAGTAGACAAAATACTTGAATACATAGGCAGTGCACTTGATGCTGTTACAGGATTATTTGATGTATTTGTTGCGATAGTTGTTTCAATTTACATTTTAGCAGAAAGAGCACAAATAATTGCTTCTTTGAAAAAAGTAGCAGAGGCAATGTTCAAAGAAAAAACTTATAAATATATTGATAAATACTTTAACAACTCAAATGAAATATTTTTCAAATTTGTAGCTAGTCAAATTTTAGATGCAGTAATTGTGGGAATTTTAGTTACAGTTATATTAACAATTATGAAAGTAAAATATGCTCCATTACTGGGATTTTTAATTGGTTTATTCAACATTATACCTTATGTTGGAGCCATAATTGCAGTTGCAATTTCTGCACTTATAACTTTAATAACTGGAGGATTGTCTCAAGTAATATGGATGTTAATTATAATAATTATTGTTCAACAAATTGATGCAAATGTTATAAATCCAAAAATAGTAGGTCAAACATTAAAAATTAGCCCATTATTAATTATATTTTCAGTAATGGTTGGTGGTGCTTATTTTGGAATTATTGGAATGTTCTTAGCAGTACCAATTATGGCAGTTTTGAAAATATTTGTATCTGATTATATTGATTATAAATTACAAATGAAACGTAGTAAAAAGATAAAAGAAAAAGAAAATTAATAAATTAAAATAGTTATATTTTATCATAGCTTTGTGTGTCGCAACTTCCATAATAAAGAAATTGTATGTAAGTTGCTCCAATCGCACTCGTTTCACTCGTTTGGTCGCTTACGCAGCTATTCAAAATATAACTATTTTAATTTATAATATATTTAGTTATTTAATTGTTTAATTTCTTTGCAATAAATATTGAATTCCACCATTAGCAATAGCTGTTAAAATAAGAACAATAATACCAGCAGTAATTACACCTAAAATAATAGGTGGAATAGCTTTTTTAGGTGGCAATTCTAAAAAGTTTGCAATTAAAGAACCTACCCAAGCACCTGTACCAGGACAAGGAATAGCAACAAATAAAAATAATCCTAAAGCAGTAAAATTTTGTAATCTTTCACTTTCTGCAATTCTTTTTGTGGCTTTTTCAGAAGCCCAGTCTATAATTATTTTAAAAGGTTTCCATCTACCAAAAAAATCAAATAAAGGTCTAATATATTTTACTATAAAGTATACTGGAATTATATTACCTATAAAACTACAAATAAAAGATTCCAAGTAATTTAAGTGAAATGTAAAAACGCCAATTGGTATTGCACCTCTTAATTCAATAATTGGTATCATTCCTACCATTCCTGTTAATATGTATTTTACTATTATTGGTAAATTTGCCATAATTTTTTCATTCCTCTCGAGTAAAATTACTAATGTATTGTACAATAAAAAAATAAAAATGTCTAGTATAAAAAAAAATTCAAAAAATCACTCCAAACCCTTGACATCCGTAAGAGAAAATGATATCATATAATTTGATTTTTTATCGCTATAAAATTAAAATAAGAGGAATTAAATGCAATAAGCCCTAAGGGTTTCGGATTTGTAAAAGCAGACAAAACGAAAACTTTAGACAAGCTAATTGTAATTTAAGAAGGACTTATTTTAATCAAAAAATTTTTAAATCTGCTTAATATTTTTTAAGGAGTGATTTTTTTTGAAAATCAAAGAAGTAAATTACGAGAAAGCCTCTCGTAAGGATTTCGCAAAAGTTGGGGATTATATCGAAATGCCAAACCTAATTAAAGTCCAAAAAGACTCATACGACTGGTTCGTAGAAGAAGGATTAGGAGAAGTATTAAAAGATATATCACCAATTGAAGACTACTCAGGAAACTTAGTTCTTGAATTTTTCGATTATTACATGGAGGACAAAACTAAATACAGCGTAGAAGAAGCCAAAGAAAGAGATGCAACTTACTCTAGCAGACTACATGTAAAAGTAAGGTTAATTAACCGTGAAACAGGTGAAATTAAAGAGCAAGAAATCTACTTAGGTGACTTTCCATTAATGACAGATAGTGGAACATTTGTAATAAATGGAGCAGAAAGAGTTGTAGTAAGCCAATTAGTACGTTCACCAGGATGTTACTATGGCGAGGAATTTGACACAAAAACAGGAAAAAGAACATACAATTCAACTGTAATGCCACTTAGAGGTGCATGGCTTGAATATGAAACAGACGGAAATGACATCTTTTGGGTACGTGTAGACAGAACAAGAAAAGTACCAGTAACCACTTTGCTAAGAGCAATAGGGGTTGTTTCTGATGACCAAATTAGAGAATTATTTGGTGATGAAGAAATGTTAACAGCAACAATTAGTAAAGATACCATAAAAGATCAAGAAGAAGCATTAATCGAAATCTACAAGAAATTAAGACCAGGAGAACTTCCAACAGCAGACGCAGCAAGAAACTTATTCAATGGACTATTCTATGACAATAAAAGATATGACTTAGCAAGAGTAGGACGTTATAAATTCAATCAAAAATTAAGCTTATCAAGAAGAATAAAAGACAAAGTATCAGCAGAAGACATTGTAGATAGCGAAACAGGAGAAGTTTTTGTACAAGCAGGGGAAATTATTACTGAAGAAGTAGCAGAAAACATACAAAATTCTGGTATTAACATAGTAGACGTGCTAGTAGGAGAAAGAAAAGTAAGAATTATAGGAAATAGCACAGTAAATATCCACAAAGTTTTACCAAAAGTGGATTTAAGCAAATTACATTTCAAAGAATTAGTAAATTATAA
>CANQTU010000017.1 GCA_947626925.1 uncultured Clostridia bacterium
TACAAGGAGCGTTACTCATGTACATTTCATAAAAATCACGCATTCCCTGTGATTTTGTTTCATTATGACGTCTATCTAAAGTTGGCAAAACTCCTTCAAATGGTGCTTTAAATTTTCTTACACCTGCATAAGATTCATATTCAAAATCAATTTCTTCGTCCCCTGTACCATATAAAATTTTTTCTAAAAACCATCTTGGCAAATCTTTTATTTTTTTGTTTCTAATGTCTATTCCATAATGTTTTCCTACACTTTCAAAATACATTTTTGCCATTGTGTCTCCACGTTTCATAGTGCTTGCACCAAACGCTTTTACACCATCATACAAGGTTTTATTTTTGTCTGGAATAATTAAATCTTCATCTATTTTCATTAAGTAACCTATTCCTGTACATTCAGGACATGCCCCAAATGGATTGTTAAAAGAAAACATTCGTGGTGTTAATTCTGGGAAGCTAAATCCACAGTCTGGGCAGGCATAATTGCAACTATACAAAACTGGTTTTTTTCCTACAATGTCTATTAAAACTAAATTATCCGCATGCTTTAAAGCTGTTTCAACAGATTCTGTTAGTCTGCTTATTATATCTGGTTTAATTACTAATCTATCGACAACTAATTCTACTTCATGTTTTTTCTTTCTGTCTATGTTAATATCATCTTGACCGAGTTCGTATGTTTCTCCATCTATTCTAACTCTTACAAATCCTTCTTTTTGATATCCTTCTAACTGTTTAGCAAACTCTCCTTTTCGCCCTCTTACTACAGGTGCTAGCACTTGTATTTTTGTTCCTTCTAGTAAATTCATTATATTGTCTATAATTTGGTCAATACTTTGCTTTTCGATTTTTTTGTGACAGTTTGGACAATATGGTGTACCAATTCTTGCATATAATAAACGAATATAATCGTATATTTCAGTTACGGTTCCTACAGTTGAACGTGGATTTTTTGAAGTGGTTTTTTGGTCAATAGAAATTGCTGGTGAAAGCCCTTCAATTCTTTCTACATTTGGCTTTTCCATTAATCCTAAAAATTGCCTAGCATACGAAGATAAACTTTCTACATATCTTCTTTGCCCTTCAGCATATAAGGTATCAAAAGCTAAACTAGATTTTCCGTGAACCAGAAAGTCCAGTAATAACTACTAATTTGTCTCTTGGTATATCTAAATTTATATTTTTTAAATTGTGTTCTTTTGCTCCTCTAATAGTTATTTTATCGTTCATAACCCCTCCATACTGCAAAGTTGCCAAAAAAGACCGTCCCCTTTGGCAACTTTTATATTTTTTAGAAAATTCCTACTATTTCTCCGTTTTCGTCTATGTCAATACTTTCTGCTGCTGGAACTTTTGGTAGTCCTGGCATTGTCATTATTTTTCCAGCTAATGCAACTATAAAGCCTGCTCCTGTTTTTAATTGAATATCACGAATAGTAATGTTGTAATCGTTTTTACATTCTAGATTTTTTGGATCATCAGAGAAAGAATATTGTGTTTTGGCAATACATACTGGGAAATTGTCATATCCTAGTTTTTCTATTTTTTCTATTTCTTGCAAAGCTTCTTCAGAATATTCTACACCTTTTGCTCCATAAATTTTTGTTGCTACTTTTTCTATTTTTGTTTTTATAGAATCATTTAAGTCATAAATATAGTTAAAGTTTTCTTTTTGCTCTACTAATTCTACTAATTTTTCGGCAATGTCCCTAGCTCCTTCGCCACCTTTTGCCCAACCTTCTACTAAGCTTAATGCAACACCTTTTTGAGCTAATTTTTCTTCTAGGTATTTTATTTCTTTTTCAGTGTCTTGTACATATCTATTCAAAGCTACTATAACATTTAGACCAAATTTGTTTTTTAGATTGTCAATATGACGATATAAGTTGTCTATTCCTTTTTCTAGTCCTTCTATATTTTCTTCTTGAATTTTTTCTTTTTCTACTCCGCCATGGTATTTGATGGCTTTTATTGTTGCAACTAACACAACTGCGTCTGGCTTAATTCCTGCTTTTCTACATTTTATGTCTAAGAATTTTTCTGCTCCTAAGTCTGCACCGAAACCTGCTTCTGTTACAACATAATCTCCTAATTTTAAGGCTAGTTTAGTTGCTATAATACTGTTGCATCCATGTGCTATGTTTGCAAATGGTCCTCCATGAATAATTGCTGGTGTGTGTTCTAGGGTTTGTACTAAGTTTGGCTTAATTGCATCTTTTAATAAAACTGTCATAGCTCCTTGTGCATTTAATTGTTTACTATATATTGGCTCTCCTTGTTTATTATACCCAATTAAGATATTTCCTAATTTTTCTTTTAAATCATTTATATCTTTTGCTAAACATACAATAGCCATAATTTCAGATGCTACTGTTATATCAAATTTATCATGTCTAGGTACCATTTTCTTTTCATTTGATAAGCCTGTATCAACTTCTCTTAGTTGTCTATCATTTAAGTCTACACATCTTTTCCATACAACTCTTTCAAAACCTAGTTCATTGCCATAATATATATGGTTGTCTATTAAGCTTGCTAATAAGTTATTAGCTGCTGTAATTGCATGAATATCTCCTGTAAAGTGTAAATTGATTTCTTCCATTGGTGCTACTTGGACTTTGCCTCCACCAGTAGCTCCTCCTTTTATACCAAATACAGGTCCTAAAGAAGGTTCTCTTAAAACTAATACAGATTTTTTCCCTATAGTTCTTAAACCATCTGCAGCTGCTATTGATATAGTTGTTTTTCCTTCTCCTAATGGTGTTGGACTAATTGCTGTTACTAAAATTAGTTTACCATCCTTTTTATCTTTTAATTTTTCATAAACTTCGCTAGATATTTTTGCTTTGTACTTTCCATATTGCTCTATGTATTCCTCATCAATATCAATTTTTTTAGCTATGTCTACGATTTTGTCTAATTTTGTATTTCTTGCAATTTCAATGTCTGTCATTTTTACTTCCCCCTTTTTTATATTTTTTTAACTTTAAAAAATTAAGCCTGCAATTACTCCTATAAATGCTCCTACAAATACTTGCATTGGTGTGTGTCCTAAAACTTCTACTAATTTTTCAGATACTTGCATACCTGTTAATCCTGGTGTTTCTACTAATTTATTTAACATTGCAGCTTGTTTTCCAGCTGCTCTTCTAACACCACATGCATCATACATTACAACAAATGCTACAATTAATGCTAATGCAAATAATGGTGTGTTTACTCCTTCGTTTTTTCCTATTAAAGTAGCTAAACCTGATACAACAGCTGAATGTGAACTTGGCATTCCTCCTGCTCCTATAATTCTTTTGAAATTAAATTTTTTTGTAGTTACTAAATCATAAATTAATTTAAATAATTGTATGCCAAACCATAAAAAGAATGGCACATAAATATATTCATTTTGCACAAATCCCATAAAATTGTTCATCTTAATAGTTCTCCCCTTTATTTTGTTTTATTCTTTTGAATTGAAGTCTTCTTCTTGTACTTCTCCATCCTTGTTAACTAAAATTGTTATTTTCTTTTCTGCTTCTTCTAAAGTTTTGCTACATTCTTTAGATATTTTTATTCCTTCTTCAAATTTTTCTACAGATTGCTCTAAATTTAATTTTCCTTCTTCAAGTTCTTTAACTATGTTTTCTAAATCTTCCATATTTTCTTCAAAACTTTTTTTCATTATTGTTCTTTTACCTCCCCTGTTGTAATATTAACACTGTAAAACATTATTGCAGCTGTAGTTTTTTCATTTCTTACTACAACACTATATATATCTCCTTTTTTGCCATCTATTGTGTAATAAACATCACTTTCTTTACCTCTATGTTTTTTAACTAAATCTATCGCTTTACTTTCATCATCTGTTATATCTGCTCCAAAGTTTGCTACTGAATCGTTGTCATTATTTGGTGTTGTTTTTTCGTTTGAAGTTTCATTTGACTCAATATCTGGATTTTCTGTATTTTCTATAGTTGTTTCTACTGTATTCGTTTCTGCTGTAATATTTTTAGTATCATCTTTTGTTACATCTTTTGTTGCAAAATAAATAATAACTGCAATAATTGCAATACATATAATTATTATACATACAATTTTAGTTATACTTAATTTATTTTCTTTGGCATGTTTACTGCTCATAACTATAAACATCCTCCTTGTTTTAATTTTGGATTTTGGCTTGTTTTGTTCCGTCGCAAAGTTTTAAATCTATAATATCTTCTTTATTTAATTGTTTTACACTTTTTATAATTTCTCCATTTTTTTGTGCAATTAAATATCCCCTTGCCATTGTTTTTAATGGACTTAATGCATCAAGTTTTGCAACTAATTCTACATATTTATTGCTTTCTTGTTTTAACTTTTTTTGCAGTTCATTTACTATTGTTTTTATTGTAGTGTCTAACTTTAAATATTGGTCTTGTATATATCTAGTAGGCTCTCTAAATACTACACTAGACATACATTTTTGATAACGTAATTTCATAAATTCTAAGTTTTTAAGTAAAGACATTCGTAATCTATTTTGATAGGTTAGTATTTTTTGTTGTACTTCGTAAATATCTGGTACTGCTAATTCTGCTGCTGCAGAAGGTGTTGGAGCTCTTAAATCTGCTACAAAATCTGCAATTGTAAAATCTGTTTCGTGGCCAACTGCAGATATAATTGGAATTTCAGAATTGTATATACTTTGTGCTACAATTTCCTCATTAAAAGGCCATAAATCTTCTAAAGAGCCTCCACCTCTGGCTAAAATTAATACATCTGCTAATTTGTTTTTATTCATATATTCAATGCCGTCTGCTATTTTTTCTGCTGCACCTTCACCTTGCACAGGGACTGGCAATAAACGAATTGTAACATTTGGATTTCTTCTAGTTGAAACATTTATGATATCACGTATAACAGAGCCAGTTTGTGATGTTAATACACCTATTACTTTTGGCATTTTAGGAATTATCATTTTATGGTCTTCATCAAATAATCCTTGTTTTTCTAATTTTTCTTTTAGCTGTTGATATTTTGTATATAAATCTCCTAAGCCATCTTCTTCCATGGCTTTTGCATAAATTTGATAAACTCCATCTCGTTCAAATACAGACACACTACCAAAAATAAATACCTTCATTCCGTCTTTTGGCATGAAGTTTAATTTTTGTGCATAAGATTTAAACATTATACATTTTATTAATGAATTTTCATCTTTCAAAGTAAAATACATATGTCCTGTATAATGATTTTTGAAGTTCGATATTTCCCCTTTTACTAATATTTCGCTTAAATATTCATCTTCTGCAATCTTATTTTTTATGTATTGATTTAAACTTGATACTGTTATTGCCATGTCTGCATATTTCATATTTTCCCCTCTTCACTATTTTTTACAATGCTTGCTAAAACACCATTTACAAAGTTTTTAGAAGAATCTTCTCCATATTTTTTTGCTAATTCTACTGCTTCGTTAATTGCTACTTTAAATGGTATTTCTGTGTGTTGCAATTCATAAATTGCTAATTGTAAAATAGCTAAATCAATTTTAGAAATTCTTTCTATTTTCCAGTCTTCTTTTAGATTTTCTTTTATTTGATTAATAATTTCTTCTTTATATTTTTGTATTCCAAAAATTGTTTCTTTCATATAGGTTTTGGCATTATTATCAGTAATTTCGTTACTTTCTTCATATAATTTAATTGCTTCTTCTAAATTTTCTTGTTTTTGAATTTCTAAACTATAAATTAATTTAAATGTTTGCTCTCTTATAGCTGTTCGGTTCATATTTTTTCCCTTTCTAAGCATATTATTGCTGTTACATTTTGTCTATAAATCCTTTTAGTTTTGCTTTTACATCTTCTTTATTTTGTTGCACATAATTTCCTATTAAAGCACCTAATATTAGAACAACAATTGCTAATATTAAATCATGTAATCTTGTTATTAAAATAATAATTGCTATAATTACTCCTATAATTGCACCTTTATAGTTGTTCCAAAATTCTTTTAGATTCATTTTTATCACTTTCCTTTCGTTTTAACAATTTTTGTTTAGCAATTTTTATTCACTTACTTGTTTTGGAGCAACTTTTTTAACAGTTATATTTACTTCTTTTACTTCTAAATCTGTTGCTGTTTTTATTTTTTCTTTAATTCTTTCTTGTAAATTTGCAGATAAATCTTTAATAACTGCTTGCTCGTTTACTATTAAATTGATAAATACTTTAACATTGTTTTCTTTATCTAATTCAACCCTAGTTGTTACATCTTCTGCGCTTTGAAAGTTTAGAGCAACAGAATTAACTAAATTTTCTATTGTTTCTTTTGAAATCATAAGTTTTCCACTTTCGTTTTCTAAAAGTACACCTTGTCTTTCTTTTATTTGTTGTTTAGATGTTGAATCGAAAAAGATACATTTTATTGATAATAAAATAAATACAACACTAACTCCAAGTATTACTTTGCTTGATGTTTCTCCTACTATAAGTTTTGTTGCAATATCTCCTACTAGTCCTATATCTAACCATCCAAATACTAATAAGCATAGGATAATTGATACTATTAGCATAATGTCTGAAAAAATAATTAGTGCGATTTTTTCTAAAATTTTCATTTCATTTCCTCCTATTTTTTATAAATTATTTTATTAGTTTTCATTATTATTGTTATTTTCTCCAGTTTCATCTGCGTTTTCTTCTGATTTTACAATATCTGTGTTTACTCCTTGAACATGTACATTAACTTCTTCTACTTCTAAGCCTGTCATACTTTCAACTGCTTTTTTTACTCTGTTTTGAATTTCAAATGCAACATCTGGAATTCTAGTACCATATTCTACAATGATATTAACATCTATTTTTGCTTTTGTTTCATTTATATCTACTTTAATTCCTTTTGCTAAATTCTTTTTTCCACTTAAAACTTCAGATATACCACCAGCAAATCCACCAGACATACCTGCTACTCCTGATACCTCTGATACAGCTACACCTGCTATTACTGCTACTACATCATTTGATATTTTTATTCCTTCGTTTTCTGTTTTTATTTCTTCTTCCAATTCTACTATTTCACCGTTTTCTTTATTTTCTTCACTCATATTAAATTCCTCCTTTTGATATCAAAAAAATTGATATACTTAAATTTCTATTAAAGTATATCAATTTTTTACTATTTTTACAACTGTTTTTGAGAAAAAAGTCTATTCATTTGATTCTGGCTTAAGATAAAGCACAACACGGAACCCAATGTCCAAGTTGTTATTATGAACCGTAACGTTACCGTAGGCGTAGACTACTTGTTCGTAATCGGACACATTAAAGCTACCACCACGAAGCACGGCATTTGGCAAACTGACAGAGCTTGGACAGTCTTCATTTTCTTTACAAGTTGGGTATCCCTCTGGTATATCGCTTAATGGATTTTGTCCAGTCTCTGTTGTCCATTCCATCATGTTTCCAGCCAAGTCATATATATTATATGCTTTGAAATCCTCACATATTCCTGTTGCCAATTCTATATATTTACCACTACTTTTTTTTGGAATACTTGTATTATTATAATTATCATGTACCCATCCATTACTTTTTGTGTGCTCTACCCATAATCCTTTTAACTTTTCATATTTTGTTTCTAAATTATTAGGGTAATTTCCCCATTTTGTTGAGTCTATTAAATTTTTATCTTTATCCTTTTTTTTAATTAATCTACATATTGTATTCCATGCATGCGAATCTATCAAATAACTTTTTACATTTGAATTATTTACCATATTTTCTGCTACAGTCTTTGCATTTTTTTGTGATATATAATTCCACACTTGATTTCCTTTTTTACTTACTGGAATATATTTATCTGTATTTTTTACTATAGTGTTACCACTATCTTCCAATGGTTCTCCTGTGTAATATATATCTCCTTCTTTGCTTGCATAAAAATCCGCATCCTTTGGCACTCCTGCTTCATATCTTGCTACATAAAATCCATGATATTGTTTTATGCTTTCCATTCCTATTGTGTGCGGTTGTTTGTCATACCATGTTCCTCCATTATACTTAAATTGATATTGCTTCCAACTACTATCTCTATTGTCAAAATTCTCATCTTGTACACTTTTATCATTATAATATACTATCTCTTCACCTGCTCCTTCTTTAACAGATGCTTGGTCGTACTCACACGGTATCCAAACAAATTCATTTCCATTTTCATCTGTTATTACTAGCCCTTCTTCTACAGAATTTTCCCCTTCTATTTGTGTTGGTGCAAATCCTGCTGGAATTGGAACTATTATTGGTTTTCCATCTTCGCCTTTATCTTCTGTTTCATAATCATATTTTTCTGTATGCATAGTTGCGTTTAGTTGAGCTAATTGCCTTTGCTCTTCTACACTTGCTTTCTCTGTTTCCTCTTTTGCTGTTTGTGCTTTTGTCAATATTCCGTTATCCCCTGTCAACGTTGCTATACTCACTCCTGCAAGTATAAGCAAAACAATTATCGTTATAACTAAGGCTATTAATGTTATACCTTTTTGTAGCTTATTAATTGTGTTTGATTTCTTTTGTTTTTTATCTCTTAGACTTATAACTTTTGACTTTAACTCCATTTCTTTTTTGTGTTTTAATTTCATGATTTCTCATGCCTCCTTGGTTTTAATTTTTTATATTTTAAATTTAAAAATTTTTTTAACGCAAAAAAGATAGCAAATAACACCTATTTCTAGGTCTTATCTACTATCTTTTTTATTTCTATTTTATTTATTTTCTTATTTAGTAAACATAAGGTGTGTGTGTGTGTGTGTGTACAGCCGCAAGGGTTCTAGCTTCTATTTTCTTCATTCGTTTTTTCCTCTTTCTAATTATATTATACATAGTATAATATATATCTTGCATTATTTCAATACTTGTTACAAAATTGTAATAAATTTATTTATTTTGTGTGTATAATTTTTGTCAAATATTTATAGACCTGTCCCAAAAAGGGACAAAATGGGTACACTTGTGCCTGTCCCAGAACGGGACATATGTCATTAAATGTCAATACACTTATTTTTTATTTTATGTAATAATTATTGTAATTGATAAGTATAGGTGGTTTTATGATTAAAGAGAAAAGGAAATCTAAAAATTACACTCAAGAGGCTATGTCAAAAATTCTTGGTATTAGTTTAAGGCAGTATGTAAGAATTGATAATGAAGAAGATTTACCAAGAAGAGATGTTCTTAGAAATTTAATCATAGAATTAGATTTGACTGATGAGGAAATTGGAAAGTATATTAGAAAAATGACTAAGAATATAGCCTAACTAGATAGGGCTTATTTTTTTGCTATATGTATGTTTTCTATTTCTGCTTTTAGTTCCCTTGCAATGATATTTTGTATTTGAGCTATTTCTTCTTGTTGTATTTCTTCTGCTCCTATTATTACGCTAACGCTTTCGTTGTTTACAAATACAACATTGTTTTCAAATCCTTTTGTTCTAATTAAGTTTTCACATATCATTATACTGTTTTTTGTATTGTTTATTTTTGCTATTTCTTCTGTTGCAGTTTGTTTTTGGGTTTCTAATGAATTTGTGCTGTTTAATATTTTCTCGTATGTTTCTATCATTTGTGAATACATAGTGTCACGTTCTAATTTTGATTTTGTAAAATAGTCATTATTATTAGAACTATTAGTTTCTACTGTATTATTTGCTTCATTTGTTTGATTTGCATTTTCATTATTTGTAGTTGTGTTGCTATCGGTTTGATTTTCTGTTGTATTGTTACTTTCGTTTGCACTTTCTGTAGCTACGTCATCACTATTTACTAAAGTTGCATCTCCTATGTCTGCTAATTGCATATCGTCATTACTTTCCATTTGCATTGCAGTTTCTACTGATGCTTGTTTTTGTGTGTTTGTAGTGTAGTTTAAATATCCTGCTGTCATTACCATTAATACAATTACATAAATAATAATTTGATTTTTCTTGAATAGTTTCATTAATATCATTTCCTTCCTATTTGTTTTAATTCATTTCAAATACTTGTATTTTGTGAGTAGCAAGTCCTGTTACAGCTTCTACTGCCTGAATAATATTTGCTTTAATTTCAGCATTTCCTGCACCTTTAGCCGTAATTATTGCACCTTCAACTTTTGGCTGAATAACTTTTTGTGTTATAGGTGTTTTTTCACCATCTTGCTCTTGATATACTATATCTTTTTGTGAATCTGTTTCTTCTATTTTACGAGTCCCACCTGAGGTGTCATTTTCTTCTGTATTACTTGTTTTAGTTGTTTCATTATACATTGCTACAACTTGGCTAGTTTCCGAATAGTTGATAAAAGCTTTTACTTCTCCCACACCTTGTATTTTTGAAAGAATATTTTCTAATTGTTCTTCCAAATTATTAGTGTTTTCGTTGTTTTCAACATTTGTGTTAGCATTTGCTAATTGCTTTGTTGTAGTATTTTCATCTTGTTTTGTGATTTGCTCTTTTCCATTCCAAATTAAATTTATAAATACAATAGTGATAATTAATAAAACAATAAAAAATACTAAATTTTCTATTTTTCTTTTATCATTTTTCTTTCCTTCAGTATTATCACTTTTAAACATTTCCTTTAATTTATCACTAAACATTTTTCATTCACCCCATATTCTTCTATTAAAAATTTTTTTATGTTTTGAATGTCAGATTTACTAATGCTTTTGTCATTTTCGTTGTTTTCTAGCGTTGTTTCTGCTTCATTGCTATTGTTTTTAATTGATGTATCAATTGGTTTGATTTTT
Organism: uncultured Clostridia bacterium; assembly: GCA_947626925.1. Classification (GTDB taxonomy): domain Bacteria; phylum Bacillota; class Clostridia; order TANB77; family CAG-508; genus CAG-269. The sequence continues at coordinate 10,759 of CANQTU010000017.1, forward strand.
TGAATTTGCACCACAAGTTCATTTTCTAAATTTTTTTCTTGTTTACTTTCTTCTTTATTTTCTTCCTGCTTTTTAACACTTAAAGTTATTTTTTCTATTTTAGTTTCTTCTTCTGTGTCTGATATTTCTGCTTGTACATTGCAATTTGTTACTTCATACCCCTGCTCTCCTAACTTTTTTGTAACATCTTTTTCTAATTCCTGAATATATATCTGTTCAATTCTATCTTCCATAGAATTTTCCTGTGAATTAGCACTTGTTTCTATTGTCCCATACTGTTCCAAGTTAAAATCATTTAAATTTAGTTTTTCTTTATTAGATACAAATGGAGAAATTATGGTGAATAAAATGTATATTCCCATTACCATTCGAATGTATTTTTTTGTTTTATTATTTGGAAGTAACATTTCTAAAATAGATACTATAACAATTGCAAGCCCTAACCCTTTTACCCATGAACTCATAAAATCTATCATTTGTAAATCTCCTATCTATACATCATACCGCTATTGGATATTTTTAAAACTAATGTTGTTCCTACAATTATCATTACAGATATACTACTTAATATTGCTAAAAATATTTTAAAAATATCTCCTATTTGCTCTAATAATCCAGTTATTTTTTCATCTGCAACTACTTGCGTGACACTTGCAAGTAATTTATATGTAATTGTTAACATGGTTAATTTTACAATAGGCAATAAACAAATTCCTAGGATGATTATAACTCCAACTAATCCAATTGCGTTTTTTAAAATAATGCCACAACCAAGTACAGTATCAACTGCATCTCCTAGTATCTTTCCTACAACCGGAATTGCAGAACTAACCACAGCTTTAGTAGTTTTAGCTGTTATACCATCTACACTACTTGACAAAGTGCCTTCTAGTGATATTACTCCTACAAATATTGTTAAAACAATTCCTAAAAACCAACCAATGCCTGACTTTAAAGATTTTGTTAACTTGTCTATTTTAACTTTATCAGAAAGCTTTGATATTATAACTAATGCAGTAAAAATCATAACAAGTGGTAGAAAAATATTTTGTATCATATTGCCAATAAAATTTATCATAAATAAAATAATTGGTTCAATTATGCCACTTGTAGCAATGCTTCCTGTAGATATCATTAGCGTAATTAAAAGCGGTATCAGCAAATTCATAAATGCTACTAAATTTGTAGTAGTACTTTGAACCATTTTTACAATATCTGAAAAACTTGCCATTATAATAGTAATAATCAAAATATATTGAACATAATAAATTAGCTTTGAAACCCCTTCATTTTCTAAGCTTTCGCTAATTGCCTTCAAAACACTATGAATAACAATAATAACCAAAATACTACCAACAGCTTTAAAACTATTCAAAAACTCCGAACCCAGCAAACTAAGTAACTTTTTACCAAAAGTAGAATTATCAACTTCTCCTTTTATAGCATCTTCCAACACATCCTTCATATCTACATCTTCAAAAAAATCACCCTTATACGACTCTGCCTCTTCCAAAAAATCCTCTATTCCAAACTCCTCTTGCTGACTTGCCAAGACTTCATCATTACTAGCATAAACACAAAAAAATGGAGAAGCAAAAAAAATAGCTATAAACACAATTAATACTAAAAACACATTTTTTCTCATCTTAACTCCTTCTTTTGTGAATTTGTCCCGTTCTGGGACAGGCACAAGTGTACCCATTTTGTCCCTTTTTGGGACAGGTCTATGTTGGTAAAACTTTCAATATTATCTCTAATAGACTAGATATAATAGGAATTGACATTGATATTATTATTATTTTGCTTCCTATTTCTATTTTGCTAGCAATGGCTCCTTCTCCTGAATCCTTGCATATACTAACTGCAAATTCTGCCAAAAAAGCAATTCCTGTTATTTTTAGCAATAACGTAAGAAAAGTGCCATTTATTGATGCTTTGTTTGCTAATGACTGCAATAAATTTACAATTCCTTTTAAATCATCAATTACTAATAGTAAAATTAACACACCTGTTAGTAAGCTAATATATATTGCAAATTCTGGTCTATATTGCTTTAATAAAATGATAATAATTAGTGCTATAAGAGCAATAGCCAATATTTTTATAATTTGCACTATTAATTGCCCTCTCTTTCGTAAACATTAATATTTAAAAAGTACACCTGTCCCAAAAAGGGACAAAATGGGTATACTTGTGCCTGTCCCAGAATGGGACATTTATAGATTAAATATTGTTCGTACTGTGTTAAATAGTCCGCTTATTTCTTTGATTACCATGGTTAGAACAATTATTAGACCTGCTAATGTGGTCATCATGGCTTGGTCTTCTCTTCCAGCCCTTACTAGAACTTGATGTAATACAGCAACTAGTATTCCAATTGCCGCTATTTTGAATAATAGGTTTATGTCCATTTACGTTTTTTCCTTTCTCTTTTTATCATAATGTTTTTTTGTTAGCATAGAATTATGACTATGGCTAGTCCTATTGTTGTGCCCAACTTGCTATATAGTTTTTCGTTTTTTTCTTTTTGCTCTTGTGCTTCTTTTAGTTGAGTTTCTAAGAATTTTTGCGTTATTTCTATTTGACTAGTTTGTCCTTCTACATCAGTTTGTCCTAGTAATTTTGATAATGTTTTTAATACGTATTTGTCTTCTTTTGTTAGGTTATTTTCACTTTCGTCAATTGCTTCTTCCCATGCAATGTTTGCTGTTGTTGTTTGCATTTTTTCTTTTGATTTTTGAAATATTTGTGCTACGCTATTTGTAGTGTTTTTTGCAATTTCGTCAAAGATTTCTGGTATTGGTTCATATGTGAATTTTATTTTTGATTTAAACATATTTAGCGCATTTTTTATTTCTTCTAGTTCTTTTACTCTAAGTACATATTTTCTTGAAATATATCTACCAAGTAAAGTACACCCTATTAAAATTAAAAATAACATAAAATATTTTATAATTTGCATTAACATTAAAACTCCTAATTATTAATTCTATAATATATTTTTATATATTATATTCTTGTCCTTTTTCTTTAGAACTTTTTTATTGAATTTATCACATTTAAAATTTCATAAGAAAACTGCCTTTTATTAGCTTTATGATATATTAAAATTATAGAAAAAATACTTTTTCTATTTGCTTTGTTTCTATAAGATAGTTTATTTCTTTATTGTTTTTTATGTCTTCCATTGTTTTTCCATGCATTGTGAATATTCCTTTAACACCTGCTGTTATAATTTCTTTAATTGCTTGTACGTCTTCGTTTGATCCTATTTCATCACATGCAATAATTTCTGGTGCCATAGAGCGTATTAACATTCTCATTCCTTTTGATTTACTGATATTTTCGATTACATCTGTTCTTATTCCTATGTCATTTTGTGGCACACCTTTATACATAGCAGACAATTCACCTCTTTCATCAATTATGCCACATGTCATTCCTTTAAAATTTATTTCAGTTATTCCATTACTTAAGTTTCTAATTATATCTCTTAATAAAGTAGTCTTTCCTTTTCCTGGTGGCGAAACTATTAATGTGTTATAAATAGTATTATTTTCAAAATCGATTATTTCCTTTAGTAGATGTTGGCTACAACCAATTACTTCCCTTGCAATTCTGAAATTTAGGCTTGTTACATATTTTAAATTTATTATTTTTCCTTCTTGAACAACTGCTGTTCCTGTTATTCCTATTCTATGTCCTCCTTTTACAGTGATAAATCCTTCACATATTTGATTTTTATATGCATAAATAGAATTTTCACAAATTTTTTCTAAAATTTGCAAAATTTCACTAGAACTTATTGTGTATTCTATAATTATATCTGCTTGTCTTGTTTTTAAAATAATTGCTCTTTGTGCTCTAATTCTAATTTCTTGCAAATTTCTTTCTAAATTTTTATCTTGGGCAATTGTATTTTTTAAAAGACTATAAATTGGATTTGGAAAATATTTTAGTATTTCTTCTATATTTTTCAATTTAACCCCCACAAAAAAGAACATATATTATATAATATATGTCCTTCTTAATTTTTTAGAACTTATCAGTATTATTTTTTATTTATAACTGCTCTATAAATGATGCCTGTATTTTCATCTTTTTCAAATTCTACTCTATATGCAGTTTCTGTTTCTACGCTACCTTTTAATAATGTTATATTTTGATCTGTTGCTTCAAATTCTTCTCCGTCAAAATGAATTTCTTTTATTTTTCTATCTTCACTTTCTTGAGATTCATTATTTAATTGTATAGTAGAAAGTAAGCCCTTGACTGTAACTCCTTTTAAGTTAGTACTTGCATAGTTTTCAAATTTTGCATTAAAAGTATTTACTTCTACTTCATTAATTTCATCAATTCCACCTATGCTAGATGAAATACCTAATTGTGGAACAATATATTGCAATGGATTTTCGTTTTCTCCTAGTCCTAATTCTTCCATTTGTTTTTTATTTACAGCTTGAATTCTTTCGGCAATAGCATTTATTAAGCCATTGCTTTGTTCTTCACCTAAGCTGTTTAATAATAAACTATTATTATCGTTAAAATCTTCTATGTTCACATTTTCTGCAAATTGTACTGTGTTATCTAAATTATATTGATAGTTTACTTCATTTGTTTCTAAACTTAATTGATAATTTTCTACAATATTTTGCATACTTTGTAAACCTGATAATTTAATTGCAAATCCCAATTTTTGTATTGAACTGTCATTAAATTGCATTTCGAAATTGTATTGCATGTCATTTTCAGAGGTTGTTTTTTCCAGATTAATTGATATTTCTTGTGTTTTTATTGATAAACGAGTAACTTTTCCTTTTGTTTGATATACAGTAATTTCTATATTTTGACTATTTAATTGCGTATTTTTATTTAGTTGTTCAATCATATCGTCAATGTCACTTGTTCTAATATTAGCAGAATTTCTTTGAATTTTCATATATTCATTAATTTTGTCTAAAGTTGCATTGTCTGCTTTTAGATTTTCAAGTATTTTAATAATTATACTTTTTAATTTTTCACCATTTAAAGTTAATTTATATCCTTTGCTTTTATCTTCTTGAATTTTTGTAAAATCACTGTTTTGTAGTTCATTATTGATTATTTCAAAGTATGTGTCTTTTATTCTTTGCGCTTCTTCAGCAGTAAATTCTACTTGGGAAAATTCTTCTGCCTTTCCTATTCCGTCAACACCTTGAATTGATGAATTTTCTTGGTTTGTATCAATTGATACGAATTTACTTCCTACATAGTCAGTTTGAATTCCTATTATATTTCCTATTTGCCTATATATTAATGGAAATGTTACATTTTCTGAATAATTTAAACTAATATTTTGTTCAGCTTTAGAATTGGCTGTATCTACTTGCCCATTAAATGTTAAGTTTATATTATTAATATTATTAAATTGTTGTTGTCCATTTGTTGCTGTAATATTTACAGATATTGTTCCGTCATCTGAATATGGCGTATCTTTTCTTTTTTCAATATATTCTTTTAATTGTGTATTTCCAATTTGTGATACATATTTAAAGAATAATTCTTTATTTCCCTTAAATGTATCTGTTGCAACATATGCAAATGTTACACCTGCTAATATGATAAGAACTATAAGTAACACAATTATTATTAATATTAATTTTGTATTTTTCTTTTGTCTCATTTTTGGACACCCCTTTAATTTATTTCCAATTACTTTTATTCTTCCCAATTGTGATAAATATTAGCTACATCATCTAAGTCTTCTAATCTTTCAATTAGTCTTTCCATTTTTTCTACACCTTTTTCATCTAATGCTACTGTTGTAGTTGGAACCATTTGCACTTCTGCTTCTAAAAATTCTATTCCAGCTTCTTCTAATTTTTCGCGTACTGATGTAAAATCTGATGGTTCTGTTGTAATTTCATAAATTTCATCAAGTGTTTGAAAATCTTCTGCTCCTGCATCTAAAGCCAACATCATTAATTCTTCTTCGTCCATTGATGTTGCTTCTTTTTCAATTACTATAACTCCTTTTTTGTTAAACATGTATGATACACATCCTGTTGTACCTAAGTTTCCACCAGATTTATCAAAAGCATGTCTAACATCTGCTGCAGTCCTGTTTTTATTATCTGTAGCTGCTTCAACAATTACAGCTACTCCGTTTGGTCCATATCCTTCGTATGTTATTTCTTCATAGTTTTCATTACTTGTAGATGCCTTTTTTATGGCATTGTTTATGGTATCGTTTGGCATGTTTGCTGCTTTACATTTTGCTATTACGTTTTTTAATTTAGAATTTCCAGCAGGATCTGGTCCTCCTTCTTTTACTGCAATTAGTAATTCTCTTCCTAATTTAGTAAAGATTTTTCCTCTTGCTGCATCTGCTTTTCCTTTTTTTGCTTGTATGTTATGCCATTTGCTATGTCCTGACATGGTTATTCCCCCTTATTCGATAATTATACATATTTAATATAATTTAAATTCGCTTTGTTGTCAAGTTTAAAACAATATTTATACGGATTTTTTCAGCTTAAAACCATCCTTAAAGGCCTCTCCAACTCTTTCATTAACCTTATAATATCCATGTGTATATGGGTCAAATGCTATTGCATCAACTAATTCGATATCAACATTTTCTCCATTCATTACTTTTTCGTCAGCAGTTACATTAACTACTTTTCCAATAACTCCTGCTCCATACTCGTCGTTTTGATATTCTATAAATTCACATTCAAAACAAATTGGAAATTCATTTATAATTGGTGCATCTACATTTTCTGATTT
>CANQTU010000018.1 GCA_947626925.1 uncultured Clostridia bacterium
AATAGTGATAAAATTCAAAAACTATTAAATAATAAAGAAGAATTATCAAAGTTAATAGAATATAAAAGACAAGAAGAAAAAGCAAGAATTGGTGGAATTGAAGAAGATACTGAAATAAAAGATTTTACTTATTTTAAACTAAATTTTAGCAATGACCTAATACAAGCATTTGAAAGTATGCAAAATAAATATGTTTTAAATGATAAATATAAGGTTAGTATAGACGAAGTTAGAAATATATTAGGAAAAATATTACGTTCCACTAGATTGGTTTTACGAAAAAAAATAATAATATAGGGGGATTTATGAATACAAAAAGAACTAATCGAATAGTAGCAATATTTAATGTTATATCTATAGCCACATTTTATATATTTACCTTTTCTGCAAGTTATTTAATGTCGAGTATTTTGTCAGGAGAACCTGAAGGTAAATCAATTTATAATAGTTTTATAATTGACATATTAATAAACAATATTCAAATCATATTGCCTTTAATGTATAGCGGAATTGGTATAATTAATATTATTTGTGCCATTCAAAATAAAAAAAATAAAAAAATATGTTTTTGGCAATTAGTATTTGGAATTTGTTATTTTTGGACAGGATTAGGCGTATTCATATCAGTTGCTAGTATTGATGAAAATATTATTAAATGGATAGATAAAATCATATCAAGTATAGTTCCAATAATATTAGCAATTATTAATCTGGTTTTAATAAAGAAACATAAGCCAAAGGTAATTCAAGTTATTTCTTATATTGCAGTTATTATACTTTCAATTCTTAGTTTATTAGAAATTATTAGCACATATTGGCAAATAATTGCAGTAGTTATGCAATTATTATATATACATTTTCAAGATAGTAATATAGAAGAAAGTAAATCGAGAAAAATTGTTAATATAATATTATATTATGTATTACAATTAATATTAGTTGTTGGTTTCTTGATAATGGTATTATCTTCATTATTAATAACAAAAGTGAATGAAGTTAAATGGAAAAATGGACTAATTGAATTATATAATAATGTTACTACACTAAAAGGTAGCACAGATAAAGAGTTATATATTCCAGTAGAAAAAAACTACAAGTATGGATTTATAAATGAAAATGGCGAAGAAAAAATATCATGCCAATATGATAGGGTAACGTACTTTAACGAAATTGAAATCAATAATAACACATATTATATAGCTCTAGCAAAAAAAGATAATAAATTTTATATAATTTCAAAAAGTAATAATAGTATAGAACTAAATGGAAATTTAGAGAAGTATATGCAAATAGTTGATAATCATTTGGGTGAGTTAATGACAAATATAGTAAATGAAGGAGGAAACTATAGACTAGCTTATATACAATCATTTGAATTTTTCTTACAAATATTAACTAGAGGAGAAACAAAATTAAATCAACAAACAGTGGAAACAAATAATACAAATACTATTACGTTAACGGAGGAAAAATTTAAATATTATTATAATAATAAAAATTATTCTATGATAATAGAGCCAATATATGAAGAAACAGACTATGATGAAGATGAAAATATTTATTATTTGCCATCAAATGATACAAAATATAATGTAACTATAACTAAGTCTAATGGAGAACAAGAAACTAGTATAGTATATTTACCAGGTTTAAATGAAGAAGACGCCACCTTGGATGTATTTACTAATGGCTATATAGAATTTGAAAATGAAGAACAGACACGTAATGGTTGGTACGATAATGACGGAAATCAAATAACAATTCCTAATACTTATACTATAAAGGATATTAAAGATAATAAAGTAATATTACAACAATTAAATAATACTGAAGATGAGAATTATGATGAAAATAAAAAAGGTGAACTTCACTTTTTAATAATAGATATAACAGGAAAAACACTATTGCAAACAACTGCAATTGATGTATATGATAATATGTACTTAGTAAAAAATGATAATAATAAAATGGTTTTAATGGATAAGGATTTAAAGGTAATTTCAAATGAGTATGATAGGATAATTACCACTATGCAAATAGATATATATGCTAACTATAGTTCTTATTATTAAATAAAATATGAGCCTATAAGTTTAAAATTATAGGCTCATATTTTGTTTTAATAATAATAAACATTATTAAGAGGTGTATGTTTTGAATAAAGATAAAAAAGAATTTAATACATATTATATTTTTACAGAAGAAAAGCAAGATATAAACGAAGTTATAGTATTAATGTTTAAAGATTATATTGAAAGTTTAAAAATTAAAAATAATTAATTATTCAAAAATATTTGAAAAATTAATTGAGCACGTTATAGTTATTTTGCAAACTAGAAAGGAGAAGAATGTTAGATTTAAAAACTCAAAACTTCAAAGTTGGAATGTATATTAGACTATCTAGAGAAGATGGAGACAAGCAGGAAAGCGAAAGTATTGGTAATCAAAGAAAAATTTTGCAAAGATATATAAAAGAAAACAATTTAACACTTATCAAAGAATACATTGATGATGGGGTTAGTGGTACAACTTTTAACAGACCAGGGTTTAATGAACTGCTGCAAGATATTGAAAATAAGATTATCAATATGGTTATAACAAAGGACTTATCAAGATTGGGTAGAGACTATATAAAAACAGGAGAATACATAGAGAATTATTTTCCAGAAAAAAATATTAGATATGTTGCAATAACAGATGGAATTGACACATATATTGACAGCACAAACAATGATATAACACCTTTTAAAGCAATTATGAATGATATGTATGCAAAAGACATATCAAAAAAAATCAGAAGTGTTTATAAAGAAAAGCAAAAACAAGGTGAATATTTGTGTAGTATTCCAGCATATCGGCTATAAAAGGCATCCTAGTATTAAAAATAAGTTAGTTATTGATAAAAACGTAGCTGATATTGTAAAGAAAATTTTTGATATGTATGCAAATGAACATGGCACAGTAGAAATAGCAAATTACTTAAATAATAATAAATACTTATCTCCAACTGGTTATAGGAAAACAGGAAGGGTGAAAGATGGAAGCAAAACAAATTATAATTGGAACGAAGTAACTTTATGTAATATGCTTAAAAATGAAGTATATATTGGAAATACAATACAAAATAAAAAAACAGTTGTATCGTATAAGGTAAAGAAAATTAGAACTGTAGAAAAGAAAAATCAAATACGAGTAAATAATACACATGAACCCATCATAGATGAAGAAGTATTCGAAAAAGTAAATAGTATTTTGGAAAAGAGAGGAACAAATACAAAGCCAAAATATGACTATTTATTAAGAGGTCTACTTTATTGTTATCATTGCAAAAGAAAATTGCAAATAGTACTAAAAAATAATTCGAAAAGAAACGCAAAATCACACCCATATATAACTTGCGCAGGTCATAAAACAAGAGGTTGCCCACCACTAAACATTAATTATGAAAAATTTGAAAGTAAAATCATTTATATAGTAAAAAACATTATTCAAATTTATGCCAATAAAGAAGTGTTTTATTCAGTTTATGAAAAATGTCAGAACAAAACTTTTGATATAAGAGAAAATTTCAAGAGAAAAATTGAACAATTAGATAAAGCAATTTATGAAATAAATAGCAATTTAGATAGGATGTATATGGATAAATTAAAAGGCGTTCTTTTAGAAGAAGACTATATAAGATATTCACAAAAATTTGTATTAGAGAGAAAAAATTTATTAAAGCAAAAAGAGGAATTAGAACAAAAACTAACACAAACAGGAGAAAAAATCGCTACTAAAAACAAAATAAAAGAATTAAATGAATTAATAGAAAATTTTTTGCAATTAGAACAAATAGACAAAATGTATTTATATCGTTTGATTAATAAAATTGAGATTGATAAAGACAAAAATGTTTATATCTATTTCAATTTTTCAAAACCAAAAACCCATATTGAGAAATTGCAAATTTAATGATAAAATGATGAAAAACAAATGAGGTAAAATTTTATGGGAAGAAAAAAGAAAAATCAAAAAATAAATATTTGGCAATACATTCTTGCAGTAGTCATATTAATTTGTATTTCTATTTATGGATATATAAACCAAAATACTACACCTGACAATTCAGTAAATGATTATAATGTAAATAATCAAAATACAGTAGTTGATTTATCTACAATTCCAGAATATTCAGAAAAGCCTTATGTCGAAATAAATAATAATGTTCCATATTTTACAGAAGCGGATTATACTACTGAACCATTTGAAAAATATAGTAAATTAGATATATTAGGAAGAAGTGGGGTAGCTTATGCAAATATTTGTAAAGAGATAATGCCAAAAGAGGGAGAAGAACGTGGCGAAATAGGAAGCATCAAAGATTTAACAGGCTGGGTTCAAAAAAGGTATGATAATTTAATAAAAGACAAATATTTATATAATCGCTGTCATTTAATTGGATGGCAACTTGCAGGAGAAAATGCAAATAAAAATAATTTAATAACTGGGACAAGATATTTAAATACAGAAGGAATGTTACCATTTGAAAACCAAGTAGCTGAATACATAGACAAAAATGAAAATAATCATGTTTTGTATAGAGTAACACCTATTTTTGAGAATAATAATCTTCTAGCAAGTGGAGTGCAGATGGAGGCATGGTCAGTTGAAGATTCAGGCAAAGGAATTCACTTTAATGTTTATTGTTATAATGTTCAACCAGGAATAGACATTGATTATGCTACTGGAGAAAGTCATGAAAAATAATAAAATATTTATGTCATATAATTAAAAATATAAAAAAAACATTGTAAATTTTTGGAAAACAATATATAATTACTCTTAAATTTAATTCGTAATACTATTAAATCTAATAGTATATTTCCAAGGAGTGATTGTATATTGAATTTAGACATAGTAAATGATTTATTTAATAATTTAAAGGAGAATAAATTTGTGCAAAATTTTATGAAAGAGTTATCAAATTATTTAGAAAATAATCTAAATTCTGGAAATGAGGAAATTCCAATCATAGAAGATATATTGTCTAAAAATAATTTTACAACAGGGAATAAAAATTCTATAAGATGGAACCTAAGTGATGTTATATCAAAATATGAACAAAAAAATTTAGATAATGATGCAATATATTTTGTGAAAGATAAAAAAGACAATGTTTATACCATATTAAAAGCAGAAAATGGCAACATAGAGGAAGTAGAAATAAACAAAAAGGATATGCCAAGTGATGTAAAAATAAATGACGTTTTAAAAATTAGCAATGATAATTATGTAATTGATGAGGTTTCTACTAAAGAATTGCAAGAAGAAATAAAGAATATGGCAAAAGAAATACTAGATAAACAGAACATAAATCTAAATAAGCACAGAAAAGAAGGACATCTATATGTAGTAACCGAAGAATTAGGAAATAATCGTTTTTTGTGGGATTTAACAGATGCACCTAAAACAGAATTTGAAGAAACGGATATTCCAAAAGATTTACTAAAAATAGCAACAGAAGGAATGGTCCTTAAATATACTAATGGAAAATATGAATACTATTCAGATGATGGCTTTGAAAGATCTGAAAAAATACATTCATCATCTTAATATTTTAATAACTTGGTTGGTAGTTTTTTAAATTCACACCATTCAAATTTGCTTTCCAACCATCAGGAAAAGGAATACTAGAAAATTGATTTGCAATATGTATAGCTTTTTGATAACTAGGAGAACTAACTGGAAGATAACCAGTAACTAAATCAACACCATCAGGATTAACCATAGGCATAATGTAAATAGAAGTAGAATTAAAAAGGCTAGTAACAGAATATTCGTAAAGATTAGAACGATTTGTATAAGCAATACAATAATCCTCTATAAATTTCATAAGTAAAACAGAAGTAATCCATTCATTTGCATGAATAGAGCCAGAATAGAAAACTTTTTTTGCACCTCGTCCCAATTTAATTACATAAATAGGTTTTCCTAAAACACTATTACCAACTATTTGAACATTAAGAAATGGATAGTTTCTTAGTAACACAGAAAGATTTTGCCTTAAAATACCAGAGTTATATGAAATGTTTGTATTAACAATACTCATGCTTTCATCACCTAAAATACTATATGAATTTCAAAGTAAAAAGTTGATAAACTCGAAAAAATATAGTATAATAAATAGGTACACGGGGATGTAATGGTTTCGACATATTGCCAGAAGGATAGATAGCAAGTAGTGGATGTTCGCTTCGGCCACTTTAAAAAAAGCGAAAGTTAAATATAAACGCTGATAATGAAGAATTAGCATTAGCTGCCTAAGTTGCAGCTACGCTTTTCTAGAATAGCCCACAGATTTTAGAAAAGTGTCATAATTAGTGGGAAACAAAGCTACTTTTGCTTTTGAAGTAGTGGGTATTTAAAAAGCTATATTTTAGTTTAACCTGTTTGTAGGTGAAATTAAAACGAAAATAAAATACAAACTAAACTTGTAGAATTCTATTTGGAAAGCAATGTGGACAGGAGTTCGACTCTCCTCATCTCCACCAAATTAATTGTGCGGGTATAATTTAGTGGTAGAATGCCATGCTTCCGACCTGGTCGCGCGAGTTCGATTCTCGCTACCCGCTCCAATAACGAATCTGTTCGAACTTTTTTAGGAACATATATACACAAAATCAATCAGAATTAAACTGGTTGATTTTTTTGTTTGTACACATAGGGGCATTGTCATAATCAGTCTAATAAGCATATTATAAACAGAGGGAGGCAGAAAAATGTCAAAAAATAGAAACAGAAATATAATAATCATTGTAATATTAATTGCGATATTATTAATGGCAGTAGCTTACTCAGCATTAGCCACGCAATTATTTATAAACGGGTCAGCAGAAATTATAAGTGAATGGAACGTAAAAATAACCAGTATTACCGCACAAGATGTTAGTGAAGGCTGTAATGCAGGCAATCCCGAATTTACAGACACAACTGTAACTTTCAATGCCGAATTAGTAAAACCAGGTGATTATATTACTTACCTAGTAATGATTGAAAATGCTGGTACACTAGATGCAACTTTAAATAAAATAACATTAACTCCTGACGAAAATGGTTCACCAGCTATTGTATATACAAATACTGAACCAGAACCTTTATTAAAAGCAGGAGCAACAACAGGTTTTTTAATAAAGGTAGCTTATGATGAAAATACTACAGAAATGCCATCAATTAAAAGTAAAACAATAACAGGAGTTGTAGAATATATCCAAAATTAAATACCAAATAATTCAAAGGTTAGAATTTATATTTAAAAAATCTAACCTTTGAGTAATTTTCACAAATAAAAATGAAGGTGAAAATGATGAAATATTTAAAAAATGAAAAATTATTATTAGCAATTGTAATATATGTATTTATAACAACTAGCTTAATAATTTTAAATAGCACAATTTATATAAACTTTATAAATCCATTATTTTGGGGAGCAATAATAATATATCTAATTATAAATACAAAAAAAAATTATATTAGACTTAATAAAAATAAAAAATATTTAAAATATATAATTATAATTTCGTGTATACATGTTGCAATTTACTTATATCTTGGCCTTATATTAGGTTTTTCTGAAAAAACAAATGATTATAATTTTATTGCAATAATTATTCCGATAGTTGGTATTGAACTAGCAAGAAATGTAATAGCAACTAGAAGCAAGAATAATAAATTAGTGCTTATATTTATCACGATATTACTTATTTTAGTAGAACTTCAATATAATATTTTAGTTAGTTTGTATCCTTATAGGGAGGATTTTTTTAAATATGTTTGCAAAACAATTTTACCACTTATAGCATATAGTAGTTTATGCACATATTTGACTATAAGAAGTTCATTTGTTGTTCCATTAATATATAGAATTTTTAATAAATTAATTGTGCTAATATTACCAGTTTATCCAAATATAGACTGGTTTATTATAGCTACCACAGGTATTTTATCTCCTGCAATAATTTATGCTTTATTTAAATATAAATTCACCAATGATAATAATGATGTAAGGAAAAAGGAACAAAACTCTTACAATAAAATTAGTTTTATAGTAACCTTAATTTTTTGTATAAGTTTAGTGCTATTTATGGCGGGAGCATTTAAATATGAACCAATAACAATACTTTCAAATAGTATGAAACCAAACTTTGAAGTTGGCGATATAGTTATTTATAAAAAATTAAGCGATAGTGAATTAAAACAATTATCTATAGATGAAATAATTATTTACAGTATTGGAGAGCAAAATATAGCACACAGAATTATAGATAAAATAGAAAAAAGTGATACAGTAGTTTATCAGACAAAAGGAGATAGAAATAATGTATCAGACAAAATATTAGTGCAAACAGACCAAATCAAAGGGAAGTATATGTTTCATATAAAATATATTGGATTTCCAACAGTTTGGTTACATGAATATTTTAATAAATAGGGGGGAAAGATGATAAAAAAGAAAAGAAAATATGTCAAAGAAGAAATAGACATTAGAAGAAATAGGAGTGTTAATAAAAAGTATCATATTAGTGTTATAGTTATAATAATTATAGTAGCAATTATTTTCATAATATTAGGGCTATTAGCACACAAAAACACAGTATCAATATATCAATATAAAACAGAGAAAAAATCTGATTATGAAGTTTTATTAAAAGCAAATGAGTTTTATCAAACTGAAACGCTTCCAGCAAATTTATACTATGCTTCTAAATCAATTGATGATTTTATAATAAATTTTGAATATAGTTTCAAAGGAAATAGCAAAATTGATATGCAATACGATTATAATGTTACTACTGATTTAGTTGGAACAGTAAAAGACGAATATCAGGACAAAGAGGTTTGGAATAGAAATTTTTGTCTTCTTGAAAATAAGAGTGACAAACAAACCAATATAGATACATTTTCGGTTAAAGAAAAAATTAATGTTGATTATGAAAAATATAATAATTTAGTGCATTTATATGAAAATGAATATGAAATTAAGTTGGATGCTATATTAAAAGTACATTTCAATATAGTTTATTATATAAATACCGAGAAAATAGAAGATTCAATTGAATTAGATATACCACTAACTAATACTGTAACAGAAGTAAAAGAAAATTATGAAAAAGAGAGTGTAAGAAATATTATAACATCAACACAAAAAAGTGAAATAAAACAATATATTTGCTATGCTATTGCGGGGTTATTCATAATATCAGCTATAATTATATTTATAATAGAAATTAATAAAAATAAAATGACTCCACAAGAAAAATATGAAAAAAATATCAACCATATTCTTAAATATTATAGAGATATAATTGTTACAGTAAATGATAAGCCAAACTTTGCAGATTTAAAAATAATGGAAGTAATGACATTAGAAGATTTAATTGATGTTGCAGAACAGAATAATTGCAATATTATTCATTATGAAAATTATTTATATGCAATCGTAGGGGAATATGTATATAGCTATATATTAATAGAAGAAACAAAAGATTTACCATTTAAATAATTTAAAATTCCACTATCTGTTGTAAAATTAAATTTTATCAAATGACTGCAAAGTGCCTGATATTTTTTACCAAACTTTTTATTAATTTCATTAATGCCATATTTTCCGGTCACCAACAATAGGATATCCAAGATGTGCAAGGTGTGCTCTAATTTGATGTGTTTTACCAGTTTCAATTTCGACATCTAAAAGAGCAGTGTTATTTGAATATTTTTCTACAACACTGTAACTTGTAATTATCTTTTGATATCCTTTTTTATAAAAATCAGAAATATATACAAAGGATTTCTTCTTGTCCTTAAATAAGAAAGCTTCACATTTTTGGGAACTTTCTTTTGGATGGCCATACACTAAAGCTAAATAGTGTTTTTCTATTTCATGTTGTTTAAATTTTGCAAGCAAAATATCTAAAGCTTCTTTATTTTTTGCAAAAAGAACTAAACCAGTAGTGTTTCTATCAATTCTGTGGCAAGGCATAGGTTTAAAATCTAAAGAATTATACTTTTCATGAATATAAGAAGTCAAACTATCCTTGCCAGTTACTTCTATACCATAAGGTTTGTCAATTACTAAAATGTTTTCATCTTCAAATACAATATTAAAATTCATTTTAGGGGCAAGCATGTCATCAGTAATATAAACTAAAACCTCGTCATTTTCATGAAGGGTAATATTTTCAGAAACTCTTTTGCCATTTACTTTAATATCTTTTTTTCTTAGTGTTTTATAAAAAAGGTTTGTAGATAAAGTAGGAAGGTTTTCTTGCAAAAACTTATTTAATTTTTTTTCATTATATTTTTGGTTTACTACTAATTTTTTCATGGCTATATTATATCCTTTTTACAACAAAAACGCAAGATAAGTCATATCTGACAAAGTTGTGAATATAATAGATATGTGAAAATTATGTGAAAAAACCAAAAAAGTATTGACAAGTAAGCAAAAAGGGTATAAAGTATTAGCAGTCACTTAATAAGAGTGCTAATACAAAACAAGGAGGTCTTAAAAATGATTAAACCATTAGGAGATAGAGTTTTAATCAAAATGAAAGAAAGCGAAGAAACTACTAAAAGTGGAATTATATTAGCTGGCAATGCACAAGAAAAACCACAAATAGCAGAAGTTATTGAGGTTGGACCAGGAGAAAAAATAGACGGAAAGTTTGAACCAGTTAGTGTAAAAAAAGGAGACAATATAATTGTTAGCAAATTTTCTGGAACAGAAATTAAATACGAAGGAACAGAATATATAATAGTTAGACAAGAAGACATCTTAGCAATTGTAGAATAAAATTATAATTAATCATCAAATTTGAAAGGAAGGATAAAAATGGCAAAAATAATTAAATTCGGAGAGGATGCAAGAAAATCTTTATTAGAAGGTGTAAATAAATTAGCTGATACAGTTAAAGTTACATTAGGACCAAAGGGGAGAAATGTTGTATTAGATAAAAGCTTTGGAGCACCTTTAATTACAAATGATGGTGTAACTATTGCAAAAGAGATAGAATTAGAAGATAAATTTGAAAACATGGGAGCACGTTTAGTAAAAGAAGTATCTACTAAAACAAACGACGTAGCTGGAGATGGAACAACAACAGCAACTGTTTTAGCACAAAGTATGATAAAAGAAGGAGTAAAAAATGTAGCAGCAGGTGCAGACCCAATGGCAATAAAAAGAGGAATAGATAAAGCGGTTAAAACTGCAGTTGAAAGTTTAAAAGGTATTAGTTCAGATATAAACGGAAAAGAAGATATAGCAAGAGTAGCTAGTATATCTGCTAATAACGAAGAAATAGGAAAATTAATTGCAGATGCAATGGAAAAAGTATCAAAAGATGGTGTTATAACAATAGAAGAATCTAAAACTTCAAATACAGAATTAAATGTAGTAGAAGGAATGCAATTTGACAAAGGTTATGTATCACCATATATGGTAACAGATACTGAAAAAATGGAAGCAGTTTTAGATAATCCTTACATATTATTAACAGACAAAAAAATTAGCAACATACAAGAAATATTACCATTACTAGAAGCACTTATGCAAGAATCTGGTAAATTATTAATTATTTGTGATGACATTGAAGGAGAAGCTTTATCTACATTAATTCTTAACAAATTAAGAGGTGTTTTAAATGTAGTAGCAGTTAAAGCACCAGGATTTGGAGATAAAAGAAAAGCTATGTTAGAAGATATTAGCATTTTAACAGGAGCAGAAGTAATTACATCAGATTTAGGATTAGAATTAAAAGACACAACTATTGAACAATTAGGTAGAGCAAAACAAGTAAAAGTACAAAAAGAAAATACTATACTTGTAGATGGTGCAGGAGATAAACAACAAATTGCTAGTAGAGTTGCTCAAATAAGAGCACAAATATCAGAAACAAAAAGTGAATATGATAAAGAACAATTACAAGAAAGACTAGCTAAAATAGCTGGTGGAGTAGCAGTAATTGGAGTAGGTGCTGCAACAGAAATAGAGATGAAAGACAAAAAACTAAGAATCGAAGATGCATTATCTGCTACAAAAGCAGCTGTAGAAGAAGGAATTGTAGCTGGTGGTGGAACAGCATTAATTAATATAATACCAAATGTAGAAAAAATGATAACATCTTTAGAAGGTGGAGAAGCATTAGGTGCTAAAATTGTATTAAAAGCATTAGAAGAGCCAGTAAAACAAATAGCTACAAATAGTGGATTAGAGCCAGCAGTTATAATAGATACAGTTAAAAAATCAACAGTAGGAGTTGGATTTGATGCTGCAAAAGAAGAATATGTAGATATGAAAAAAGCAGGAATAGTAGATCCAACAAAAGTAACAAGAAGTGCATTAGAAAACGCAGCTTCAGTAGCATCTATGGTACTTACAACAGAAAGCTTGGTAGCAGATGCACCAGAGCCAAAAGGATGTGGCGGAAACCATGAAGCAAATATGCCAGCTGGAATGGAAGGAATGTATTAATAAAAGCTAATTAAATAATGGGGGGTAAATTTGGGGTGTATACAAGTTTGCTCTCTTTTTTATTAATAAAGAAAAGAGCCTCCAATTAGGAGACTCTGTAAATTAGACTAAATACTCAGAGATAAATTCATTAGCTTTTTTCAGCATGCAATATTGATGCCGACAAAGTTCTAAATCACTTATTATCTCAGTAAAAGAATACTTTGTTATAGTTCGATTAACCATAACGATTTCTGATGTAGAATCGTCCAAACAGCTAGCTTTAATAGTTAAAGAATCAAAAGTTTTAATATTTTCTATAAATATAAACAGTTTAAATATATCATAAAAACATTCAACACTGTTATAATTACAAAAAAGATATTCCATAACTTTTTCATCAAACTTTTCATCTTGAACGGGGTAGACAATCTTAATTTGATAGTCTTCACAATTAAAAGTTAAAGTAGTAGAATTTTTAGGATCTTCATAAGACATTTTAAAAACATAATCGTTATTTACAATGCCATCTTCATTTATCCAAAAAACTTTACCTTCTGTTTTAGTGATTTTTTCCTTACTAATGTTAAATTCAAATGTGGAATAATAAGGGTATTGACTTAATCCAATAGAATAGTCATTTTTATACGGCACGCACTGAAAAAAGCCTTTATTACCATTATTATCTACAAAATTATATAAAACATCATTTTCTATAGAAATTTTTATAGGAAAAATCACTTTCTCATATTTACTAAATAAATATGAAAACTTTTCAATTGAAATTTTTCTGACTCTAAATAGGTCAGAAACCCATTTTAAGATTTGCTGTTCAGTTTCTTTGTCATAACAACAAACATTCTCGAAAAATATTTCTCTCCGAGTTAGTGCATTCACTATGTGATACCTCCTTACAAATTATTGCTTTAAACATTGTTACTAATTGCACTTGGCAATAAATATATTGAATTATAACAAAGCATTTTTAGAAAGTCAATTGTGTAAAATTAAAAATATGTTTCTACTTGAAAAATCAATACCTTTATGATAAACTTGAACTTGAAAAAAGGCATAAATAGGGCTTGTTTCAGCATTCACTTAATAAATAGACCTGTCCCAAAAAGGGACAAAATGGGTACACTGGTGCCTGTCCCAGAACGGGACAAAAAAGGAGTTTAATTAATGGAAATTATAGGAGAAATTTGCAATATTATATATAGAAATGAAGTTAATAGTTATACCATAGCTGAGTTTGAAATAGAGGAGGAATCAACTACAGTTGTGGGCTATTTGCCATTTATTAATGTTGGTGATACCTTAAAATTATTTGGTAGGTTTGTAGAACATAAAGAATATGGAATGCAGTTCAAAATTGATACTTTTGAGAAGCTTATGCCACAAACTTTGGGAGCTTTAGAGAGATATTTAGCAAGTGGTAATATTAAAGGTATAGGGGAAGCTTTGGCTAAAAGGATTGTTAAAAAATTTGGAGATGAAACAATTTATGTGTTTCAACATGAGCCTAAAAGGCTAGCTGAAATTAAAGGAATTTCAGCAAATAAAGCAGAGCAAATATCAGAAGACTTTATTCAAAATTGGGAAGTATGGCAAATTGTTGGCTTCTTAGAACGATTTGGAATAGGGGCAGAAAATGCTAAAAAAGTATTTGATTTATTAGGTAATAACGCTATTGAAACAATAGAAGCTAATCCTTATATTTTAATTGATGTTGCAAGAGGTGTAGATTTTAAACAAATTGACAAAATGGCATTGGATTTAGGTATTAGTAATGACAATGAAAAAAGAGTTACAAGTGGAATTAAATATGGATTAATTCGAAGTACTTACAATGGACATGCTTGTGTTTTAAAAGCAAACTTAATTGAATTTGTTATTAACCTTTTAGATGTAACATCTGAAAATGTTGAAAACGGATTAATCACTCTTAAAATGAAAGACGAAATTGTTTTAGAGGAAAGAGATAATGAAGAATATGTGTATTTAGATAATTTTTATCATGCAGAAGAAGAAATAGCCATATTAATTCATAGATTACAAAATGCAAAAAATGTAAAAAAAATAGCACATATAGAATCAGAATTAAAGAAAGTAGAAAAAAGTTCAAGTATAGAATTGTCAGATAAGCAAAAAGAAGCCATAAAATTAGTAAACGAAAATAATGTAACAATTATTACAGGTGGACCCGGAACAGGAAAAACTACAATTATAAAAACAATTATTGACATATATGAAGCAAAAGGGAAGAAAGTTGTACTTTGTGCACCAACTGGAAGAGCAGCAAAAAGAATGACAGAAACAACTGGGAAAGAAGCTTCAACATTACATAGATTATTAGAAATTGGAAAAATTGATGAAGATAGTCTATACAAAAATTCATCTAACTATGAAGGGGCACCTATTGATGGAGATTTAATAATAGTAGATGAAATGTCAATGGTAGATATGTTTTTAATGAATTACTTGTTAAAATGTATATATCAAGGTACAAAATTAATTCTAGTTGGAGATGAAGACCAATTAGCATCTGTTGGTCCAGGAAGTGTTTTAAAAGATTTAATCCACTCTGAACAAATTCCAACTATTCACCTAGACAAAATTTTTAGACAAGCAGCAAAAAGCAAAATTATACTAAATGCACATAGAGTGAATCAAGGTGAAAATTTCATAAATGATAAAGGCGACGAACTTACGGAAGAAACAAAACAGGACTTCTTTTTTATAAAAGAAAGCTATCAAGAAAAAATGTTAGCTCAAGTAATATCTTTGTGTACTGGAAGATTGCAAAATTATGGGGATTATGATTTTTTTAAAAATATGCAAGTATTATCTCCAACAAAAAAAGGAATATTAGGAACCAAAGAATTAAATAAGGCATTGCAAGAAAAACTAAATCCTAATATTAATAATCTACCAGAAAAATCAAGTATGGGTGCAACTTATCGAATTGGAGACAGAGTTATGCAAATAAAAAACAATTATGATATTTACTGGGAAAAAGAAAACACAGATGGAAAAATAGAAATGGGAAGCGGAGTATTTAATGGAGAAATAGGAACAATTACCCAAATAAATGAAATAGAAAAACAAATAGAAATTAGGTTTGACGACGAAAAAGTCGCATTATATGAATTTTCAGACTTAGACCAAATAGAACATAGCTATGCAATAACAATACATAAATCACAACGGAAGCGAATTTGATGTTGTAGTAATGGTGTTACCACCAGCAGCACCAATGCTAATGACAAGAAACTTGCTTTACACAGGAATTACAAGAGCAAAAAAACTATTAGTAATAGTAGGAATGGAAAAAGTTGTTGAAATGATGATACAAAATGTAGATATAAAAAAGAGAAATACAGGACTAGAATACAAAATGAGGAGGTAAAATATTTTAGAACAATTAATTAACTTAATTTATCCACCAGTATGCCGGAATATGTGGAAAACTAAACAAAAATTTTTTATGCAAAAAATGCGAAATTCAATTAACTAATCAAGCAAAATTTAAAGTACAAAAATATAAAAAATTTAATTATTTTTTTAAAGAACATTTATATGTTTTTGAATATCAGGGTATTATAAGAAAAGTTATATTAGATTATAAATTTAATGATATGTCATTTTTATACAAAACAATTGTGAATTTTTTGTTAAAAAATGAAATGTTCTTTGCAATTTTTAAATCTTATGATACAATAATACCAGTTCCGATAAGTAAAAAAAGAATGAAGGAAAGAGGCTATAATCAAAGTGCGTTAATTGCTAGGGAAATAGCAAAAAGCACGAATTTAGAGTATAACGATATATGCCTTTTGAAATCTAAAAATATTATTGAACAAAGTAAATTAAATAAAGAACAAAGGCAAGATAATATACAGGGTGCATACAAAATGCATAAACCCCAAATTTTGCAGAGCAAAAAAATATTACTAGTTGATGATATTTATACAACTGGAAGTACGGTTAATGAATGTAGCAAAATATTACAACAAGCAAATCCACAAAAAATTGGAGTTTTTACTTTAGCAAAAGATTAGAATAATTTAAAATTAAGCGATAATTTCAAAAGAGAAAATAGAAGAAAGGAAAATGAAACATGGAGGATTTAGTAGAGAGCATACTAGACTATGTAAGATCAGATTACACCGATTATGCAATTATGATAAATGGCGAATGGGGTTCTGGTAAAACGCATTTCTGGAATAACAAAATTAGAAATAAAATTGAATCTTTACAACTAAATGGTAAAAGATATACAACAATTTATATGTCTTTATATGGTATATCAAATTTAGAAGAAATCAGCAAAAAAATATTTATAGAAACGACACAATTAATGGATAAAAATTTAAGAAAATATATGAATTCAAATGGTAGAACAACAATACCGGAATATGCTAAAACTGGAATTGATATGGCAAACTTTTTTGGTGTTACACAAAATGGCGATAGAGTTGACTATGGAGAGTTTTTTTCAACTGACGATAAAGTATTGTGTTTTGATGACTTAGAAAGAGCAAATGTAGATGTTATTGATATTTTAGGATATATAAATAACTTTGTTGAACATGACCACATAAAAACAATTATAATTTGTAATGAAAAAGAACTTTCTACAAAACTAAAAAGTTCAAACTTAGAAATGAAAACATTTATAGCAACATATCTTTTAGATAAGCAAGATGAATTAAATAAAACAGACAAACCAATGGTAGAAAAAATTCAAGACAAAATAGAGCATGTTTTTGATAAGGCAAATGATTATGAAAGAATAAAAGAAAAACTAATTGGTGAAACTTTTGAATATGCACCAAAATTTGATTATATTATAAATGGAATCTTGATGCGTTATGAAAATGACCCAGATTTAATACGTTTCTTACGAGAAAATAC
>CANQTU010000019.1 GCA_947626925.1 uncultured Clostridia bacterium
ACACACACACACACACACACCTTATGTTTACTAAATAGAAAAATAAATAAAATAGAAATAAAAAAGATAGTAGATAAAACCTAGAAATAGGTGTTATTTGCTATCTTTTTTGCGTTCAAAAAGTTTTTAAATTTAAAAAATATAAAAAATATAAAAAAAGGAGGCATGAGAAATCATGAAATTAAAACACAAAAAAGGGAGTAAATTACAAAATGGTATAACCTTAATTGCCTTGGTAATAACTATAATAGTACTTTTAATACTTGCAGGAGTAAGCATAGCAACATTAACAGGAGATAATGGAATACTAACAAAAGCTCAAACGGCTAAAACAGAAACAGAGAGAGCAAGTGAGGAAGAACAATTAAAACTAGCAGCTATGAATGCGGCAATGAATACAGAAAGAAAAAAATATACAGATAAAAACGGAAATACAGCTATTATTCCAGCAGGATTTGCACCAACAGGAATAGAAGGAGAAGATTTAATAAATGAGGGACTGGTTGTAGTAGATAGTGATGGAAATGAATTTGTATGGATACCTGTAGGAAAAGTAAAAGACAATAACGGAAATGTACACGAAATCCAATTAGGAAGATATTCATTTCAAGAAGATGGAACACCTTATGAATATGATGGAACTCTTATAGAGGAAAATTCAAGAGATAAAGATAATTTGTTAAATTTAGGAAATACAATAGCAATAGATATTGAAGCATTTAAAAAAAGTGCAAGTCCAGTCGAAGAAGGAGGTAATGGAGGCTATTATATTGGGAGATATGAAGCAAAAGATGGAAATACAGCAAATGAAAGAGATGACAATACGAGTGATGAAAATAAACTAGTTATTAAATCTAATAATTATGTATATAATTGGATAAGACAACCAGAAGCAGCCTTATTAGCGAGAAACATGTATAATTCTAATGATTTCATAAGTGATTTAATGAATGGATATGCATGGGATACTGCGATTGTATTTATACAAGAATGTTCAGGGGATATAAATTATTCTAAGCAAGTGAGTTTAAATTCAGAGAGGGAATATAAAGGAACAATTAATTCAAAAGATATTAAACAACAAGATAAAAAATGTAATATTTGGGATATGGCTAGCAATATGATTGAATGGATTACTGAAACATCAACTAGTACGTCTTGGGGACCTTGTGTATGTGCGGGGGGACAAGTTGGAAGAGGAGACAATAAAAACTATGCTGCTGGTACGAAACAAGGATTGGGATTAGAAGTAGGGTATAGTTTATATTCTTTTCGACCTGTTTTGTATTTAAAGTAATAATTATAAATATATTTAAGTATTTAGGATGTTTTTGTAGCTAATGTATTATAGATACAAATAATATTTCTCAGTTAATTTTTTATTACTCCTTGAATAATAAAAAAACTAATGCTATAATAAAAATGTAACATGCCAAGGAGGAAAAAAGATGAGTATAATTGAAAAAATAAAACAATTTTTTAAAAAATTTAGAAAAGGACTAGCCATAGGCGGAACAGTAGCAGCAGTAGGATTAACAGCAGGATGTAATACAGATAAAGATGTAAAAGTGGTTGATAACAATGCTAAAATAGAACAAGAAGCAAAAGGAATAGAAAGCCAAAATGAAACAAAAGCAGAAAGCTGGAAAGACAGTATTTCAGTAGATTCAAGTGAATTATTAACAATTGAAAATGAAATTTCAAAATTAGAAAATGCTGATGCAGTTTTGGACTATTTAAAAGATATGTATGTAGACGGATTAGATTTAAATACAGAAGACATTGCAATTGTTGAAAACGACCAAAACTATGTGTACATATTAGAAGATGAAACAATAGTAACACATGGCATAGCACCACTTGAAACAGAAAGAGCAATAAATGAAGATGGTAAATCTTATACAAATTCAGAAGAAGGTCTTGAGGTTTACAGCGTAAAACTAAATAATAATGAGGAAGTTATTGATAGTATAGCTGTTCAAACAAACGAACAAGGAGAAGAATATGCAGTTAAAGTAATTCCAGGTGACAAATATGGAGAAATGAAAGAATACACATCAAAACTTGAAAGCTTAGGAATGATAATCCCTGAAGGATTTGACTACATGGAGCAACTCGACATTATCGAACAAGAAGGAAAGACAGAATTTACTGAAAAACAATATGAAAAAGCTAAAAACAATTTCATAAATGCAATAAAAGAAATACAAAATAAATCTAATTCAAAACAAGAAATATCAAAATCAAATGATGATATTGAATTAGAATAATTAAATATTAAAAATGCATAAAATTACCACTCTTTGCGAACAATATGTTTAAAACATATTAAGCAAGGAGTGGAATTTTTTTGAAAGTTAGTAGGATATTAAAAATAAATGGAACCTTACTTGATAAAAACCAATTAAAAAATCATTTGCAAAAAATAGCTTCCAACCATAATTTAACTAATAAATCGCAAAAAGATACTTACCCAGTACCTCAAATGTTAGAAAACTTTAAAGTTATAGAACAAGTATATCAACTTTTAAATGAACATTTAAAGCTAGGAATTAGCATACATCCAGCTGGTGAATGGCTATTAGATAATTTATACATTATTGAAGAAACTGTTAAACAAATACAAAATGAATTAACCTTAAAAAAATATACAAATTTTGTTGGAATAGCAAATGGAACATATAAAGGGTTTGCAAGAATATATGTATTAGCTAGTGAAATTATTGCATATACAGATAATAAAATTGAAAGACAAGATTTAGAAGATTATTTAATTAGTTATCAAACTAAAAAAACGTTAAGCATGGAAGAAATATGGAATATTGGAATATTTCTTCAAATTGCTATTATTGAAAATATTAGAGAAATTTGCGAAAAAATATATAGCTGTCAAATACAAAAATACAAAGCAGAAAATATAGTAGAAAGACTAGTAGAAAACAAAAATAAATCAGAACAAAGTTTTAAAATAAGTCAACTAAAAAAATTAGAAAAAGATGTATTCAAAGACATGAAATATCCTTTTATAGAATACATGTCATATATTTTAAAGCGTTATGGAAAAAAAGGATATAGCTATTTAAGAGTGCTAGAAGATACTGTAGAAATGGCGGGGACTAGTGTGTCAGAAATTATAAAAAAGGAACATTTCGACATTGCAGTAAGGAAAGTATCAATTGGAAATAGTATAACTAGCATAAAGAAAATACAAAGAATTAACTTCTTAGAAATTTTCGAGAAAATTAATGGAGTTGAAGAAATTTTAAGACAAGATCCAAGTCATGTTTATGAAAAAATGGATGATAAAACAAAAGAATTTTATAGAAATAAGATAAAAGAAATCTCGAAAAAAACGAAAATTTCTGAAATTTATATTGTAAAAAAAGCTTTAGAATTATCTCAAGCAAAGGAAAATAACACAAAGCAAGCCCATATAGGTTATTATTTAATTGATAAAGGAATTAATGAACTATATGACCTATTGCAATATAAAACAAGTAGGCAAATGAGTTCTAAAGATAAGGCAAAAGCTT
The DNA here is from genome assembly GCA_947626925.1 of uncultured Clostridia bacterium. GTDB lineage: Bacteria > Bacillota > Clostridia > TANB77 > CAG-508 > CAG-269. The sequence goes on from CANQTU010000019.1 coordinate 3,534, forward strand.
ATTTATTGGGAATAAGTTGTCTTAGTATTTTGATTTCACTAGGAATTAGTGGTTTAATAAAACTTAATTTTTTAAGTTTTATATTATTTTTAATTCCTTCTTCTGAACTTGCAATACAAATTGTGCAATATATTTTAAGCAAGTTTGTAAAGCCGAAAATGATACCAAAATTAGATTTTTCGAATGGAATTGATGAAGAGCATAAAACTATGGTCGTAATTCCAACTATTTTGAAGTCAAAAGAAAAAGTGCGAGAACTTATGAGAAAACTAGAAGTTTATTATTTAGCAAATAAATCAGAAAATATCTATTTTACTTTGTTAGGAGACTGCTCAGAAAGTGAAAAAAGAGAAGAAGAATGGGATAAAGAAGTAATAGAAGAAGGAACAAAAATAGCAAGCAAATTAAACGAAAAATACAAGCAAAATATATTTAACTTTATTTATCGAAAACGTGTATGGAATGAAAAAGAAAATTCTTTTTTAGGTTGGGAGCGCAAAAGAGGAATGCTAACCCAATTTAACCAATATTTATTAGGAAAAATAAAAAATCCATTTCAAACTAATACTTTAGAAAATCAAACAATTGAAAAAATAAAATATATTATTACACTAGATGCAGACACAGATTTAGTTTTAAATTCTGCATTTGAATTAATTGGTAGTATGGCACATATTTTAAATACACCTATTATAGATAGCGAAAAAAATATTGTAGTAGATGGTTATGGTATTATGCAACCACGTATTGGTGTTAATTTAGATATTAGTTATAAAACATTGTTTACCAAAGTATTTGCAGGAAGCGGAGGAATAGACTCTTATACAAATGCAATATCAGACACTTATCAAGATAATTTTGGAGAGGGAATTTTTACAGGTAAAGGAATTTACGATTTACATGTATACGAAAAAATACTAGAAAAGCAAATTCCTGAAAATACTGTATTAAGTCATGATCTTTTAGAAGGATGTTATTTAAGATGTGGTTTAGTATCTGATATCATGTTAATGGATGGATATCCAACAAAATACAATAGCTTTATGAATAGACTTTCTAGATGGATACGAGGGGATTGGCAAATAACAAAATGGTTAGGCATGCAAAGTCCTCTTAACTTACTCTCAAAATATAAAATATTTGATAACTTACGAAGAAGTTTGTTAGAAATCAGTATTATTATTGCTATATTATATTGCAATATAATTGGTCTATTAAAAGGAAAAACAATTTATTTAAGTGTAGCAAGTCTATTAATCGTAAGTATTTTTCCTTATTTACTAGAATTTTTAAATATAATAATATTTAAAAAAGAAGGAGAACAAAAACAAAAAACATTTGCTCCTAAAATATCAGGAATAAAGGGAGCATTTTTGCGAGCAATTATAACATTAGGATGCCTGCCATATAAAGCCTATATTTCAAGTAAATCAATATTAAAAACTTTATATAGAACTATAATTACTAAAAAACATCTTTTGGAATGGACAACATCAGAAGAAGCAGAAAAACAAGCAAAATCAGACTTGATTTCATACTATAATCAAATGGCAGTAAATGTTTTAGTAGGTGTAATAAGTATTGGGTTAGGTTTATTAAGAGCAAATATTGTTGCTATTTTATTAGGAGTATTTTGGATGTTTGTACCAATGATAATGTGTTATATTAGCAAAGAAACTAAAAAAGAAGCATCAATTGAAAAATTATCAAATGAAGAAAAAGAATATGTTTTAGAAATAGCAAAAAGAACATGGAGCTTTTTTGAAACTTATTTAACTGAAGAAAACAACTATTTAATACCAGATAATTATCAAGAAGACAGAAAAGAAAAGGTAATACCACGAACATCATCAACAAATATAGGACTTTCCTTGCTTGCAGTTATATCAGCATATGACTTGAAATTTATAGAACAAGAACAAGCAATAAATTTGTTAAGTAAAATGATAAATACAATAGATGAATTAGCAAAGTGGAATGGTCATTTGTATAATTGGTACAACATAAAAACAAAAGAACCATTAAGCCCAAGATATATATCAACTGTAGATAGTGGGAATTTAGTAGGTTATTTGTATGTTGTAAAAACTTTTCTAGAAGAAAGTTGCCAAAAAGAAACGTCTCCTTTGGCAACCTTAGAGATAGTGGAAAAGTTAATAGATAATACCAATTTTGGTTTGCTTTATAATTACGAACAGCAAATTTTTTCAATTGGATTTAATATAGAAGATAATAAACTAACAGACTCTTATTATGATTTGTTGGCATCAGAAGCAAGGCAAGCAAGTTTAGTTGCTATAGCTAAAAAAGATGTGCCAAGTAGACATTGGAATTATTTAAGTAGGACACTTACAACTCTAGGAAAATTCAAAGGGCTAGTTTCGTGGTCTGGTACTGCTTTTGAGTATTTAATGCCAAATATTAATATACCTAGGTATGAAGGTAGTTTATTAGATGAGTCTTGTAAATTTTTAATTAAAACACAAATTGAATATAGTAAAAATTTAAATATTCCTTGGGGTATATCAGAAGCGGCTTTTAACTTAAAGGATTTACATTCAAACTATCAATATAAGGCTTTTGGAGTTCCATGGCTTGGGCTAAAAAGAGGATTAGCAGACGAGATGGTGGTAGCAAGTTATGGAAGTATTTTAGCAATTAATGATTTACCAAAAGAAGAAATAAAAAATTTGAAAAAATTAGAACAAGAGGGAATGTTAGATAAATATGGCTTTTACGAAGCTATTGACTATACACCAGAAAGAGTAGAAAAAGGAAAAAATTCTGCAGTAGTAAAAACTTATATGGCACATCATCAAGGGTTAATTTTATTAAGTATTAATAACTTATTTAATAATAATATCTTGCAAAAAAGATTTATGAAAAATCCAGAAATTGAAAGTGTAAGTATATTATTGCAAGAAACTATGCCAGAAACTGCAATTATAACCAAAGAGAAAAAGGAAAAAGTTGAAAAGCTAAAATACAAAGATTATGAAAATTATATTCAAACTACCTATAAAAAATTAGACGAAAGATTAATAACAGGAAATGTTATATCAGACGAAGATTATGTAGTTTGTATGAATCAAAAAGGAGAAGGAGTTAGTAAATATAAAAATATTTATATCAACAGATTTAAAACAACAGATGACTATGCACAAGGTATTTTCTTTACAATAAAAAATATAAAAACTAAAAAAGTTGTAAGCTCTTATTACAATTTTAATGAAAACAAGGAAGAACAATACCAAATAAGTTTTATGCCTGATAAAAACGAACAAGAAATTATTAATGGAAATATAAAAACAACTATAAAAACAACGGTAAGTTCATCTGCTCCTGTTGAATTAAGAAGAATATTGTTGGAAAATCAAGGACAAGATGAAGAAATTTTAGAAGTAACAGCATATTTTGAGCCTGTTTTATCAAGCAAGCAACAAGATTATGCACATCCAATTTTTAATAATTTATTTCTAATTAATAAATGGGACGAAGAAACAAATAGTGTTTTAATAGAAAGAAAGAAAAGAGAACAAAATCAAGTAAAAATGTATTTAGGTGCAAATTTATCCACAAATAATGAAACAATTGGGGATATTGAATTTGAAATTGACAAAGAAAAGTTTATAGGACGAGGAAATTTAAGTATTCCTAATATGGTAAAAAACTCAATACCATTATCTAAAAAAACAGGTCTAGTAACAGAGCCAATTGTAGCTTTAAAACGAACAGTTAAAGTAAAACCACAAGATGAAGCAATATTAGATTTCATATTATCAGTTAATGAAGATGAAGCACTTGTTATAGAAAACATTAAAAAATATCAATCTAGCCAAAATGTGCAAAAAGAATTTGAATTATCAAAAGCAAGGGTAGAAGCAGAAAGTAGATATTTAAGAATGAAGGGCAATGAAATAGCTTCTTATCAAAAAATGCTATCTTATATAATTTTTGATAACCCTATAAAAACGCAACAAATTAAAAATATTAAAAAACAAGAAAACTATCATCAAAGTGATTTATGGAAATATGGAATATCTGGTGATTTACCTATTATTTTAGTAAAAGTAAGAAATGTAAATGAAAGTTATATAGTACAAGAAATTCTAAAAGCTTATGAATTTTTTAGAGCAAAAAATATAGAAACAGAAATTGTAATTTTAGATGAAGAAAAGCATAGTTATGAAAATTACCTAAGAGAAGAAATTGAAAGTTCTATTTTAAATGAGCATATGGGATATTTAAAAAATCAAAAGGGTGGAATTTTCATACTTAGCAAAGGTGAAATTGATAAAAAGGATATGAATTTATTAGAATTTTTGGCGACAATTACAATAGATACTAATAAAGGAGGATTATTAAATAACTTAAAAGAATTAGAAGAAAGTTATTTAGAAGAATACAAAGCAATTGGAGAAGAAATACAACCAATACAAACAGTTGAAGAAAGCAAAGAAGATGTAGACATTTTAGCAAATCAAGAAGAATTAAAATACTATAACGAATATGGTGGTTTTACTAGTGATGGAGCAGAATACTGGATTTGCATAAACGAAGAAAATAGACTACCAACAGTGTGGAGTCATATTTTAACAAATGAAAAATTTGGTACAGTTTTAACAGAAAATATGGGTGGATATAGTTGGTACAAAAACTGTAGATTAAACCGTGTGTCAAGCTGGGAAAATAATCCAAGTTATGATATTCCATCTGAAATTATCTATCTAAAAGATATTGAAAATCAAAAAGCTTGGTCTTTAGGTCTAAACCCTATGCCAGATAATAAGAATTACAATATAATTTATGGATTTGGATATTGTAAATATATTCATAAAAGTGATGATATAGAACAAGAGTTAGAAATATTTGTTCCAAAAGAAGATAGTTGTAAAATTGGAATTTTAAATTTAAAAAATACTACACCAAACCGCAAAAAATTAAAACTTTATTATTATATTAAACCAGTTATTGGTGAAGATGAAATAAAATCAAATGGCTATATACATGTAGAAATGGACCCTAATAGTAATGTAGTAATTGCAAAAAATTTATATAAAGAAGAAATAGAAAAAACTCAAATATATATATCATCTAGTGAAAAAATAAAATCTTATACAGGGGATAAAAATTTCTTTTTAGGAGAAGGAGGAATTGGAAACCCACAAGCATTAAAAAAAGTTTCATTAAATAATCAAAATGCATTAGGCAAAAAGGCATGTGTAGCCTATGAAATAGAAATCGAATTAGAAAGCTTTGAAAACAAAGAAATATCAATTATTCTAGGAGCAGAAGAAGACAAAATGGACTGTAAAAACATTGCATATAAATACCAAAAAATAGCAAATTGTAAGCAAGAATTAAATACAATAAAAACATTCTGGAAAGAATTTTTAGGAAAACTGCAAGTATATACACCATTAGAATCAACAAATATTTTATTAAATGGTTGGGTAGTTTATCAAATAGTAAGTAGCCGATTATTAAGCAGAACAGGATATTATCAGTCTGGTGGAGCTTATGGGTTTAGAGACCAGTTGCAAGATACAATTGGGTTAAAATATTTAGAGCCTGAAATACTAAAACAGCAAATTATAAAACACAGCAAGCATCAATTTATAGAAGGAGATGTAGAACATTGGTGGCACGAAGAAAATCAAAGAGGAATTAGAACAAGATTTTCAGACGATTTGTTGTGGCTTCCTTATCTAGTAGTTGAATATGTTCAATTTACAGGTGACAAAAGTATTTTAGACATTCAAACACCTTATTTAGAAGGAGCAATTTTAGCAGAAAATCAAGACGAAAGATATGACAAATATTTGCCGTCAAAACAAGAAGGAAGCATTTATGAACATTGTATTAAATCAATTGAAAAAAGTTTGAATTTTGGCGAAAATGGTTTGCCTAAAATAGGCTCTGGAGATTGGAATGACGGATTTAGTACAGTTGGTAACAAAGGAAAAGGCGAAAGTGTATGGCTTGGATTTTTCTTAGCATTAATTTTAGAAAAATTTATACCAATTTGTGAGGAATACAAAAATAAAGAATTAGCACAAAAATATGAAGAAATAAAAAATAACCTAAAAAAAGCTTTAAATACAAATGGATGGGATGGCAGATGGTATAAAAGAGCTTTTATGGATGATGGTAATGTACTTGGTAGTATGGAAAATGAAGAATGTAGAATTGATAGTATTGCACAAAGCTGGAGTGTTATTTCTAAAATGGGTGATAATGATAAAAAATATATTTCTATGGAAAGTTTAGAACATCATTTAATTGATAGAGAAAATGGCATAATTAAATTGTTAGACCCACCTTTTGAAAAAGGAAAATTAGAACCTGGATATATTAAAGCTTATTTACCTGGTGTTAGAGAAAATGGTGGACAATACACACATAGCAGTATATGGGTAATTATTGCAGAAGCTATGCTTGGGTTTGGAGACAAAGCTTTTGAATTATATCGTATGATAAGCCCAATAGAACACAGCAGAACAAAAGAAGCAAGTAACAAATATAAAGTAGAACCATATGTAATACCAGCAGACATATATGGAAGTGGTAACTTAGTTGGTCGAGGAGGATGGACTTGGTATACAGGTTCAGCAAGTTGGTATTATAAAGCAGGAATTGAAGATTTATTAGGGTTAAAAATAGAACAAGGATATTTAAAAATACAACCATGTATTCCAAAAGATTGGAAAGAATATCAAATAAAATATATATGGAAAGAAACTGTTTATGACATTGTTGTTAAAAATCCAAATGGTAAAAATGTTATAGAAAATGAGACAAGTAAAGTTTTCTTGAATGGTAATCAGGTAGAAAATTCTATTAAATTAGATGGTAGTAGAAATGTATACAAAATAGAAGTTATACTATAAAAAATAAAATACTTTAAATAATTATATTTTTCATAACTGCGTAAGCGACCAAACGGAGCGAAAGCGAAGTGCGATTGGAGCAACTTACATACAGTATTTTAATTATGGAAGTTGCGACACACAAAGTTATGATAAAATATAATTATTTAAAGTAATATTTTTTATAATTTACAATCAAATTTTACATAGCTGAATTAGCATCTTCTTGTGAAATATAGCCATATTCAACCATTTTATTAAGTACATGTTTTTGACGTTTTTTAGCCAAATCTGGATTAACAGTAGGAGCATACACAGAAGGAGCATTAGGAACACCAGCAAGCATACTTGCTTCTGCTAAAGTTAAATCTTTTGGCTCTTTATTATAATATCCTTTACTTGCATCATAAATACAATAATAACCATCACCAAAATAAGAAGAATTTACATATAATGCAAAGATTTCATCTTTACTATAATTTTTTTCTAAATCGTAACTAGCAAAAACTTCTCCCAATTTTCTAATAAGAGTCTTGTCCTGATTAAAAACAACATTTTTAGCTACTTGTTGTGTAATTGTGCTACCACCTTCATCAAATTCATGGTCACGAATATTAGTATAAAAAGCTCTAGCAATTCCAATAGGATCAATTGCACCATGCTCATAAAAACGGTGGTCTTCTACACTAATGACAGCATTAATGTAATTGTCTGGTAAATCTTCAAATTTTATAAAATTTTCTTTACTAGTTACTTCTTCTACTCGGCTAATTAAAGGCTTTTCTTTTAAAGTATTAGCATAATAGCTATACCCAACAACAAATAATATACTAGCACCAACTACTAAAAGAAGTAAAAATATAATTAATATTTTTCTAAATAATTTCATATATACCTCATTTCATATTTATTATATAACAAATTTTTTAACATTGGAATGCATTTAAAGAAATTTTATTACTATAAATTATATATCTAATTCACAGCTCTAATATATATTATTTTTCATACCTTGTGTGTCGCAACTTCCATAATAAAAATACTTGTATGTAAGTTGCTCCAATCGCTACTTGCTCCGTTCGTTTGGTCGCTTACGCGGTATTTCAAAATAATATATATTAGAGCTATCAACTGTAATATATATATCCAAAAGTTTAATATATTTTTTTTAATAACAATTCAAATTAATAATTAATATAATAAACCAAGGAGATGAGGGGATGATTAGTTTTACAAAAATGCATGGTTTAGGAAATGATTATATATATATTAATACCCTAGATAAAAATAATGAAATTCCAAAAGAAAAAATAGGGGAATTTACTAGATACATATGTAATAGAAATTTTGGAGTAGGAGCAGATGGCATAATTTTAGTAAAAAGTAGTAAAGTAGCAGATTTGCAAATGGAAATTTATAATGCAGATGGTAGTCAAGCTCAAATGTGTGGTAATGGAATACGCTGTTTTGGGAAATATGCATATGAATCAGGAATTATAGAAAAATCGAAAATTAAAATTGAAACCTTAGCAGGAATTAAGGAGTTAAACTTAAAAATAGAAGAAGAAACTGTAAAAGAAGTAGAAGTAAATATGGGATGTGCAATTTGGAAAGATAAAATATTACCATCTGTTATTGAAAATGGGAAAGAAACAATTAGTGTAAAGTTAAAAGAAAAAAATATAGAAGGTACAGCAGTTTCTATGGGAAACCCACATTTTGTTATAATATGCAAAAATATAGATAAAATAGATATTTTAAAATATGGAAAGGAAATTGAAAATAATAGTATTTTTCCTAATAAAACTAATGTGGAATTTATAGAAGTACTAGGAAACACAAGTATTAAAATGAGAGTTTGGGAAAGAGGAACAGGAGAAACTCTTGCTTGTGGTACAGGAGCTTGTGCAGCTTTTGCTGTATGCCATGAAAAGGGATTAGTTAAATCAACAGGAAAAGTATTTTTAAAAGGGGGAGAATTGCAAATAAAAATAGATGAAAGCACTCAAGAAATTTATATGACAGGCATTGCTACAAAAGTTTTTGATGGCAAAATTAATGCTGATTTTATTTTTGACAAATAAAAATATTGCTATTTAAAAATAGCAATATTTTCAAAATAAATTTATGCTTCTTGTTTTTCTTCAGAAGAAGATAACATTTCTTCAATAATATCGTGAATAACAGTTCTTTCATTATAAGGATATTTAACTCCCATATATTCGATATATAAATCACTTCCAAGCCCTGGTAAAACAATTATATCATCTTTATTAGCCATGGACAAAGCATAACGTATAGCTTCTGTTCTATTTAAAATAACAGTGTATTTTCCATTTGTTTTCTTTAACCCTACTTCAATATCAGAAAGTATTTTTCTTGGGTCTTCTGTACGAACTTGATCACAAGTAAGAATTGTGAAATCTGCTAAATTTCCAGAAATTTCACCCATTATTGGTCTTTTTGCGCTATCTCTGTCACCTCCGACGCCCCATGTACAAATAACTCTACCTTTTGTATAAGGTTTTACAGTTTTTAATATAGATTCTAAACTAGAAGGAGTATGAGCATAATCAATAATAATAGTTAATCCTAGTTTATTTGGAACAAGTTCACTTCTACCAAATACACGAACATCCTTTAAACCGTTAACTATATCATTGTTACTTACATCAAAAGTACAAGCTGTAGCAATAGCACCCAAAGCATTATATACCATGTATTCTCCAGGAATAGAAATATGTGTTTTTATTTCTTCTTGTTCCTTTAGAAGTGTAAAATCAACACCACTATTAGATAAAATTAAATCTTTTGCAGATATATCAGATTTTTTTACCATACCAAAACTTAATAATTTTTTTTCTGGCAATAAACTTGGAATTCTTGCAGTATATTCATTGTCAGAATTATAAATAACAACAGGTGATAATTTTGCTAATGAAAGTTTAGCATTAAAATAATCTTCCATGTCTTTATGTTCTTTAGGACTGATGTGGTCTTCTGATAAATTAGTAAATAATACGCAATCAAATTCGCATCCAACAACTCGGTCAAGTTTCATAGCTTGCGAAGAAACCTCTAAAACAACAATATCTACTTTCTCATCTACCATTTGAGCCAATACTTTTTGAAGTTTATAGCTTTCAGCAGAAGTTCTATCCATTTCTTCAACTTTTTTATCACCAATATAAATAGCAATACTTCCAATTAATCCTACTTTAAAACCTTTTTGTTCTAAAATAGATTTTAACATATATGTAGATGTTGTTTTACCTTTTGTTCCTGTAACACCAATTAGCTTTAATTTTTTAGATGGATAATCATATAAATTACAACTAGCAATGGCTAATTGGTAACGAATATTTTTTACCTTAACAACACATACATTATCCGGAACAGATAAATCAGAAATAGAAACTGTTTCATCTACCATTATGGCAGAAGCCCCTTTTTCTATTGCATTAGGAATAAATTTAGTACCATCTAATACATAACCAATAATTGCGACAAATAATCCATTTTTTTCTAAAATTCTAGAATCTGATGTAATATTAGTAACTTCATTATCTAAAGAACCAGAGTATTCTATAATATCAATATCTTTTAAAACATCTTTTAGTTTCATTTTAATAAAAAGTCCTTTCCAAATGATTTTTTCTAATTATATAACTTTTTATTTTTTTTGTACAGAGTCTTGACAATTTTTAAGTTAAATATAATAATTATATTATAGGAGATGGTATAGTGAGCCTTATAAATGAAAATTTTTTAGAATTGCAAGATAGTTATTTATTTACAAATATAGCAAGAAAAGTAGCAAAATTTACACAAGAAAATCCTGATAAAGAAGTTATAAAATTAGGAATTGGAGATGTTACAAAACCAATTGTACCAGCTTGTTTGGAAGCTATGCACAAAGCAGTAGATGAAATTGGCACAGCAGAAGGCTTTAAAGGATATGGACCAGAGCAAGGGTATGATTTTTTAAGAAAAGCCATTGTAGAAAATGACTACAAAACAAGAGGAGTAGATTTAGATGAAGACGAGGTATTTGTATCAGATGGTGCAAAATGTGATTGCGGAAATATAGTAGATATTTTTGCACAAAATAATAAAGTAGCAATAACAGACCCAGTTTATCCAGTATATCTTGACACAAATATAATGTCTGGAAGGAGCATAACTTATTTACCAATAACAGCAGAAAATAACTTCATACCAGAGTTACCAAAAGAAAAAGTAGATATGATTTACTTGTGCTTTCCAAACAATCCAACAGGAACTGTATTAAGCAAAGAAGAATTAAAAAAATGGGTTGAATATGCTAAAGAAAACAAATCAGTTATTCTTTATGATGCTGCCTATGAAGCTTTTATTACAGAAGATGATATTCCACATAGTATTTATGAAATTGAAGGAGCAAAAGACGTAGCAATTGAGTTTAGAAGCTATTCTAAAACAGCTGGCTTTACAGGGGTTAGATGTGCTTATGTAGTAGTACCTAAATCAGTAAAAGGATATACAACAGATGGAAAAGAAGTAAGTCTAAACAAACTTTGGAATCGTAGAACATGTACTAAATTCAATGGTGTGTCTTATGCAGTGCAAAGAGCTGCAGAAGCAACATATTCAAAAGAAGGTAAAGAACAAATAAAAGCAAATATGAAAGCATATTTAGAAAATGCAAAAATAATTAAAGAAGGTTTAGAAGAAGCAGGATTTACAGTATATGGAGGTGTTAATTCACCATATATTTGGTTAAAAGTCCCAGAAGGAATGACATCATGGGAATTTTTTGATAAATTATTAGAAGAAGCAAATATAGTAGGAACACCAGGAAGCGGATTTGGTTCAAATGGAGAAGGATATTTTAGATTAACAGCATTTGGAACAAAAGAAAATTCTATTAAAGCAATAGAAAGAATTAAACAAACTGCTAATAAATTAAAATAAAAAACATTGGAAAAATCAATAAAATTATGTTATAATACTACTATTCAAATAAAAGGAGGATAGTAGTATTTTACTACGCAAAAATATGAAGATAGCAAATGAATGGAAAGAATATAAAATACTAGACATGGCAGATGGTAAAAAACTAGAAAAATGGGGAGAAGTAATATTAGAAAGGCCAGACCCACAAATAATATGGAAAGATAAAAGTTTCCCAAACAAATGGAAAGAAATAAATGCAACATATCACAGAAGCAAAACAGGTGGTGGTTCATGGGAATTTAAGAAAAAAATGCCAAGCAACTGGCAAATACATTACAAAAATTTAACCTTCAACATAAAGCCAATGGGATTTAAGCACACAGGACTTTTCCCAGAGCAGGCAGTTAATTGGGATTGGATGATAAATAAAATAAAATCTGCTAAAAGAGAAATAAAAGTTTTAAACTTATTTGCATACACAGGCGGTGCAACTGTTGCTTGTTTATCAGCAGGTGCATCAGTTTGCCATGTAGATAGTTCAAAAGGAATGACTACATGGGCAAAGGAAAATGTTGTATCTTCTGGGTTACAAGACAAGCCAGTTAGATTTATAGTAGATGATGTTGTAAAATTTGTTAACAGAGAAATCCGTAGAGGCAATAAATATGAAGCAATTATAATGGACCCACCATCTTACGGAAGAGGTGCAAAAGGCGAAGTATGGCAATTTGAAGAAAATATTTATGATTTAGTAGAATTATGCTCACAAGTATTATCAGAAAATCCAATTTTCTTTTTAATAAACTCTTATACAACAGGAATATCAAGTACAGTATTACAAAATATTTTAAATATCACAATTAGTAAAAAACATAAAGGACATTTGGAATGTGGAGAAATAGGGCTTCCAATGGAAAACTCAAAATTGATATTGCCATGTGGTATTTATGGTAGATGGGAAAATTAAAATTTAGACGGAGAAAATTATGGAGAATTTAAAAATATTATTTGAAGATAATCATATTATTGTAGTAGAAAAAAAGCCTAATATTCCATCACAAGAAGACAAAACAGAAGATATAGATATGTTAAGCTTAGTTAAACAATATATAAAAGAAAAATATCAAAAACCAGGAAATGTATATTTAGGATTAGTACATAGGTTAGATAGACCAGTTGGTGGGGTTATGATCTTTGCTAAAACTTCAAAAGCAGCATCTAGGTTAAGTAACCAAGTAAGAGAAAAAGTTTTTAAGAAAAAATATTTAGCTGTTGTAGATGGTAAAGTTGAGCCCCAAAAAGGAGTTTTAGAAAATTATTTATATAAAGATGAAAGGCATAATACTAGCAAAGTTGTAAATAAAGATAAAAAAAATGCAAAACTTGCAAAATTAGATTACGAAGTATTAAAATATAACGAAGTTAAAAATTTAAGTCTGCTAAAAATAAATTTACATACAGGAAGACACCATCAAATAAGAGTACAGCTTGCAAACTTTGGACATAGTATTTTTGGAGACCAAAAATATGGAACAAGAGGAAATGGCAAGCAAATAGCACTGTGGGCTTATGAACTTACAATTGAGCATCCAATTACTAAAGAAAAAATGACATTTAAAGATTTACCAGAAGCAAAAGGAACATGGTGCATATTAAAATAAAAGGACGAAAGTCCTTTTTATAGTTTCATTTATATATAATGTTACAAATCACACCTAATATTTTGATTAAAAAAGTTGTGGACTGTGAATTGTAACTATATAATTATAAAAAAATGAATAATTTTGAAAAAATTTCAAAAAACTATTGAATTATTTTTCTAAAACTTGTATAATTAATTTAACAGTTACATATTATAGTTAATAATTCCCCTGTCGATTCGAAGCTTTACGTTTAGTACGTAAAAGGTATATGTAGATGAGA
>CANQTU010000020.1 GCA_947626925.1 uncultured Clostridia bacterium
GTAATAAAATTGCATTTATTCTTCCATGTGGTAAATGGAATTCCGCTCCTATTTTATGTGCTAATGAGTGGTTTATTCCTAAAAATGCATTTGTAAATGCCATACCTGCAATTGTACTTGCATTGTGCATTTTTTCTCTTGCTAATTTGTTGCTTCCGTCTTCATATGCAACTTGCAAATATTTAATAACCAATTCTACTGCTTTTTCTGCTAATCCATCAGTATAGTCAGATGCCATATTTGAAACATAAGCTTCTAAACTATGTGTTAGCACATCCATACCAGTATCTGCTGTTACTGATTTTGGTAAACTCATAACTAAATCCGGGTCAACTATTGCTACATCTGGTGTTAATTCATAATCTGCTAATGGATATTTCTTATTTTTCTCTTTGTCTGTTATAACTGCAAATGATGTTACCTCAGAACCTGTTCCAGATGTAGTTGGAATTGCAACCATTTTACATTTTGTTCCTAGTTTTGGGAATTTATAGGTACGTTTTCTGATATCCATAAATTTTAGTTTTAATCCTTCAACATCTGCGTCTGGATTTTCGTAAAATAACCACATTCCTTTTGCTGCATCTATTGGGCTACCTCCACCAACAGCAATAATAACATCTGGTTTAAAAGCTTTCATAGCTTCTACACCTTTTTTTACTGTGTCAAAAGATGGATCTGATTCTACATCACTAAATATTTCAGAATGTACGTATTGTTGCCTTTCCCTTAAATGATATAAAATTTTATCAACATAGCCTAATTTCATCATACCTTCGTCTGTTACTATAAATGCTCTTTCTATATCTGGCATTTTTTCTAAATATTGTATTGAGCCAGCTTCAAAATATATTTTTTCTGGAATTTTAAACCATTGCATATTAACTCTCCTCCTTGCAACTCTTTTTACATTAATAAGATTTACTGATGATACATTGGCAGTTGTTGAATTTCCACCAAATGAACCACATCCTAAAGTTAGAGATGGCATATTTGTATTATAAATATCGCCAATTGCTCCATGTGTTGATGGAGAATTTACAATGATTCTTCCTGCTTTCATTGTTTCTGAAAATTTTAAAGTGATTTCTCGGTCTTCGGAATGGATTACAGCTGAATGTCCTAATCCTCCAAATTCAAGTAGTCTTTCTGATTTTTCTATTCCTTCTTCTGCATTTTCTACAATATAATATGTTAAAACTGGACTTAGTTTTTCTTTAGAAAATGGATAGTCTCTGCCTATTCCTTCTTCATATACTACAAGAACTTTAGTGTCTTGAGGGACTTCAAATCCTGCTTCTTTAGCAATTGTGTAAGGTGATTGTCCTGGCACATGTGATTTTAATTTATATCCATTTTCCTCTGTGTATTCAAACATACTGTTTTGTAATTTTTCTTTTTCTTCTGGATTTACAAAATAACATCCAAATTCTTTCATATATTTTTCAAATTCTTGATAAATTTCTCTATCAACTAAAACTGCTTGCTCAGAAGCACATATCATTCCATTATCAAAGGCTTTTGATAATACTATATCATTTACAGATGTTTTTAATTTAGCACTTTTATTTACATAGCAAGGCACATTTCCTGGTCCTACTCCTAATGCTGGTTTTCCACAAGAATATGCTGCTTTTACCATACCTGTTCCACCTGTAGCCAATATTAAATTAACATCTGGATGATTCATTAATAATCTTGTTGCTAAAACACTTGGTTCTTCAATCCATAAAATACAGTTTTCTGGTGCACCTGCTTTTACTGCTGCATCTCTTAAAATTTCTGCTGCTCTTTTACTACATTGTTGGCTAGAAGGGTGAAATCCAAATATAATAACATTTCTTGTTTTTGCTGATATAATTGACTTAAACATTGTAGTAGAAGTTGGGTTAGTAACTGGTGTAACACCAGCAATAATACCAACTGGCTCCGCAATTTCTACATAATCATCTTCTGCATTTTCGTTAATAATACCAACTGTTTTTTCATATTTAATACTATGGTACACATACTCTGTAGCAAACATATTCTTTGTTATTTTATCCTCATAAATACCTCTTCCTGTTTCCTCTACAGCCATTTTAGCAAGTTCCATATGATGTTCTAAACCCGCCATTGACATTGCTTTTGTAATTTTATCTACAGTTTCTTGATCCAATTTTAGATATTCTCTTGAAGCTACTTTCGCTTTTTCAACTAGCTCATTTATCATATTTTGAACTCTTTGTTCTTCTTCTTTACTTATATTCTCTGGCATAAAATCTTCCTCCTTCTTCTCTTTAGTTTAACCATATTTATTATATATTATTAGAAAAATTTGTCAATGTACAATTAAAAAATGTGCAAGAGGAAATTCCTCAATTGCACATTATTTGTATAAATATTTTTGTGGATTTACGTGTTCACCGTTTATTCGAATTTCTAAGTGTAGATGGGCTCCTGTTGAGTTTCCTGTTGAGCCTACTGCTGCAATTGTTTCTCCGGCTTGCACTTGTTGCCCTACTTTAACATACATTTTGCTTGTATGTGCATACCATGTTTCTATACCATTTCCATGGTCTACTTTTACTAGATTTCCATAAGAGCCTTCATAACTTGCACCTGTTACTGTTCCTGTTGCTACTACTTTTATTGGTGTTCCTGCTGGTGTTGCAATGTCTAGCCCTGTATGGTTTGACTTTCTTATTCTACTACTTGCTCCGTATCTTGAAGATATTGTTCCTGATACTGGTAAATATGCTAATTTTATGCCATTTACTTCTGGCATACTTTTTATTCTTTCTTCTTCTGCTTTTTTCTCTTCTTGCTCTTTTAGTTTTTGTTCTACTTTAGTTTGTATGTCATTTTTTGCTGTTTCAATGTTATTAGTTGTTACTTCTTCTTCATTTTCTGTATATTTTTCAATTATACTTAGGTCTAATTCTTGTTCTTGTGTTTTTTCTTTTGCTGTATTAACTAATTCTTCTGCTTCTTCTAATGTGTCTACAGAGTCTACTGCTTCATTGTTAACAGCAATTTCATAATATTTGTAAGTAACTGCTACATCTTGTTCTATTGTTTCTACTACATCTTGTTGTTTAGTATCTATATTTCTACTAACTAGTTTTAGTTCGTATTCTGGGTTTGATTTGATATCTACATTATCTATATTTTTTTCTTCTTTTTCTATGATATTTGTTTTTATCATTTCCGCTAAAGCTTCTTTACTTTGTATATATCCTATTTCTTTTCCAGATATACTTACTTTATACATTGGTTTATATTTAA
This sequence comes from uncultured Clostridia bacterium, assembly GCA_947626925.1. GTDB lineage: Bacteria > Bacillota > Clostridia > TANB77 > CAG-508 > CAG-269. The sequence continues at coordinate 3,268 of CANQTU010000020.1, forward strand.
TTAATATAATCGCTATAATAATGCCAAAGGCAATTATTGCAATATTAAAATACTTTAAAATTTCTTTTGTATAGTATTTTAATTTCTTGTTTAAAATATAAATTCACGCTCCTTTTTTATAAAGTTTTTAAACACGACTAAAGTCTATTATACTACATATTTTGTCCAAATTCAAGTTATGTATACTGTTTTTGTTCCAATTTATTAAATATTTAACAAATTTTATGGATTTATTTTACAATTTATACATATTTTTCTCTTTTTTATTTATTTTTCCTCATTTTTTCTTTTATTTACTACATCATTTAATACCTCCATATTGAAATATTATGCATTTTAGTTAAAAATTATTATATTCTCTATATTAACCTATATGTTCTACTTGTATTTTTTAGTTTCTGTAAATTTAAACTATAAAATGCTATATTAAATGTCAAATAAAATAGGAAGGTGATAAAAAATGGCTTTAGATTATACAGTAATAGGTCAAAGAATTAAACAAGCAAGACTTGCTAAAAATTTAACACAAGAAGATTTAGCAGAACAAATAGATATTTCTGTTGCTTTTTTAAGTAGAGTTGAAAGAGGAAATTCTCATATAAATTTAAAAAGATTAAATCAATTATGTGGATTGCTAGATGTTACAGAAGGTTATGTTTTAAATGGTGCTTCTAGTAGTTCAAAAAATTATTTAAATAAAGAATTTTCTGAGTTGATTAAAGGATGTTCACCAGAAAAACAAAAACTTATTTACAATGTTGCAAAAGCAATTGTAGAAACTGATATTGAAAAAGAATAATAAATTAAACCAATACAAAAGTATTGGTTTTTTATTGACTTTAAATAATTATATTTTTCATAACTTTGTGTGTCGCAACTTCCATAATAAAAATACTTGTATGTAAGTTGCTCCAATCGCACTGCGCTAGCGCTCCGTTTGGTCGCTTACGCAGTTATGAAAAATATAATTATTTAAAGTCAAATATATCCAAAAATATTAATCATTTTTATTGATATTATTTTATAACTGTGTTATTATAATTTACGTCAAAAGTGTTAATAATATAAAAATATAGAATATGAAAAGTTGCAGATTTATACATTTGAAAGGGATGATTTTAAAAATGAAATTTGAACAATGGAATGGATTTGAAAAAGGTGAATGGCAAGACGAAATTAATGTTAGAGATTTCATACAAAGAAACTACACACCTTATGAAGGTGACGACAGCTTTTTATCTGGAGCAACTAAAAAAACAGAAAAATTATGGAATGAAGTATTAGAATTATATAAAAAAGAACAAGCAAGCCAAGGCAGTGTATTAGATATTGATGCAAAAACCATATCTACTGTATCTAGCCATGAAGCAGGATATATTGATAAAAATTTAGAAGAAATAGTTGGGTTACAAACTGACAGTCCTTTAAAAAGAGCTATTATGCCATTTGGTGGAATTAGAATTGTTGAAAAATCTTGTGAAGCTTATGGAAGAAAAGTCGATCCTAAAGTAGAAGAAATTTTTCACAATTATAGAAAAACACATAATGATGGTGTATTTGATGTTTATACACCTGATATAAGAGCTGCTAGAAGTTCTCATTTAATTACTGGTCTTCCAGATGGCTATGGTCGTGGAAGAATTATTGGAGATTATAGAAGAGTTGCTTTATATGGTGTTGACATTTTAATTGAAGAAAAGAAAAAAGAATTAGATGTTCTTAATGTAGATGAAATGAATGAAGCAACTATTCGTGAAAGAGAAGAAATTAGTGAACAAATCCGTGCTTTAAATGAATTAAAAGTAATGGCATCTAAATATAATTTTGACATCTCTCAACCTGCTAAAAATAGTAAAGAAGCTGTTCAATGGTTATATTTTGGATATTTAGGAGCTATTAAAGACCAAAATGGTGCTGCAATGAGTCTTGGAAGAACATCAACATTTTTAGATATCTATTTTGAAAGAGATTTAAAATCTGGTAGCATAACAGAAGAACAAGCACAAGAAATAATGGACCACTTTATTATGAAATTAAGATTAGTTCGTTTTCTAAGAACACCTGAATATAATGAATTATTTAGTGGTGATCCTGTATGGGTAACTGAAAGTATTGGTGGTATGGGAATTGACGGAAGAACATTAGTTACTAAAAATTCTTTCCGTATTCTTCATACATTACAAACACTTGGACCAGCACCAGAGCCAAATTTAACAGTTTTATGGTCTACACGTTTACCAGAAGGATTTAAAAAATTCACAACAAAACTATCTATTAACACATCTTCTATTCAATACGAAAATGATGATTTAATGAGAATTACTTTAGGTGACGATTATGGTATAGCTTGCTGTGTTTCTCCTATGAAAATTGGAAAACAAATGCAATTCTTTGGTGCTAGAGCAAATTTAGCAAAAACATTATTATATGCAATTAATGGTGGTAAAGACGAATTATCTGGAAAACAAGTTACTCCTAAATATGAGCCTATAACATCTGAATATTTGCAATATGATGAAGTTATGGAAAAATTTGACCAAATGATGGAATATATAGCAAAAATCTATATAAAGGCTTTAAATGCCATTCATTATATGCATGACAAATATTCTTATGAAGCTATTGAAATGGCTTTACATGATAGAGAAATTATTAGAACTATGGCATGTGGAATTGCTGGATTATCTGTAGTAGCAGATTCTTTATCTGCAATAAAGTATGCTAAAGTAAAAGTAATTCGCAATGAAACAGGTTTGGCTACCAATTACGAAGTAGAAGGTGATTACCCAAAATTCGGTAATGATGATGATAGAGTAGATCAAATTGCAGTAGATATTGTTAAAACTTTTATTGATAAATTAAGAAAACATCAAACATATAGAAACTCAAAACAAACATTATCTATTTTAACTATTACTTCTAATGTTGTATATGGTAAAGCAACTGGAAGTACACCAGACGGAAGAAAAGCAGGTGAACCTTTTGGACCTGGTGCAAACCCTCTTCATGGAAGAGATTCAAATGGAGCTTTATCTGTTATGAATTCTATTGCAAAACTACCATTTTATTCTGCTGAAGATGGTATATCTTATACTTTCTCTATTACACCAGGAACATTGGGCAAAACTGAAGAAGCAAGAGTTTCTAACTTGGTTAATATGTTAGATGGATATTTTGCACAAACTGGTCATCATATAAATGTAAATGTATTTGATAGAAAACTACTAGAAGATGCTATGGAACACCCTGAAAAATATCCACAATTAACAATTCGTGTATCTGGCTATGCTGTGAACTTTACTAAATTAACAAGAGAACAACAATTAGATGTAATAAATAGAACTATTCATGAAAAAATATAAGGAGATTTTTAATGCAAGATAAAGATTTAAGGTTTTATGCCAAGGTTCATTCACTTGAATCTTTTGGAACTGTTGATGGTCCAGGTATTCGATTTGTAATTTTCTTACAAGGATGTCATTTGCAATGCAAATATTGTCATAATCGTGATACTTGGGATATGAATGGTGGAAATTATAAATCATTAGACGAAATTTTTGATAGAATTATGCATTATAAAAATTATATTTATCCTAATCGGTGGTGTTACTATAACGGGTGGAGAACCTTTGTTACAGGTTCAATTTCTAATTGAACTTTTTACTAGATTAAAAGAGAAAAAAATTCACACATGTATTGATACATCTGGAATGGTTGCTTTAACAGATGATATTAAAAAGCTATTATCTTTAACTGACTTGGTTTTATTAGATATTAAACATATTGATGATGAAAAGTGTAAAAAGTTAGTTGGTTTTTCTAACAAATTGGAATTGGAATTTGCAAAATATTTAAGTGATAATGGTATACCTATGTGGATTAGGCAAGTATTAATTCCTCGGTTATACTGATGATGAGAAAGATTTATTAAAGTTAAAGAATTTTATTGATAGCTTAAAGACAGTAGAGAAAGTTGAATTACTACCATATCACGATATGGGGAAATTTAAATGGAAAAATCTTGGCTTAAAATATGAACTAGAAAACACAAGAACTGCTAATGACAATGATATAGAAAAAGCAAAAAAAGTTTTAGGTATTTCATAATCCTAAAACTTTTTTATTTTACATTCCTAATAGTTTTAACTCTATGTTTTCCATTTTATATTTTCCATCAACTAATACAAATTCTACTAGAGTATCTTCCAATGTTTCTTTATTTTGTCTTAAATCTGTTGTGAAATATAATTTAATTGTAGGTATTTCTACTTGATTTTTTACAATTTCTTTAAATGTTTCTGCCATATGTCTTTCATCTTCACAAATTAAAATTAATTGTGGTAAGCTACTGAATCCAGAATCGCCTGGTACAAAATTTTCATAAAATTCTTTATATAATCTCATTTTATCTACAAGTTTCTTTTGCCAGTCTGATTCTCTTCTTATTACTTCAAAAACAAATTGAATAGATTTTTTATTTTTTGTTAGTTTAACACTTCCACCTGTTGCTTTAAATATTTTTCCCACAATTTTAGCTGTAATAGCAGGTTTTACTATATAACTATCAAATGCTTTTACTTTTCTTAAATAGGCTATTAAAGTTTGGTTTCCTGCTAATCTTTTCTTTATCATAGGAACTGGTTTTGTGTTATCAGATGGTTGCCATTTACATTCAATTTCTTTTGAATTTAATAAATATTTTCCCATTTTTTCTAAACAATATATCCTATAAATTCCTTTTCCCTCATCAGATGTAAAATAATATCTAGTTAAAATTTTAGATTTTACAAGTTGGTCTAATTTGTTGTTTAACTTGTCTTGTGATTTTGGGTCTATTCCCTTAATTTCTAACATTTGGTACAATTGCCTTGATGTAATAAATTCAAATTCATTTACTAATTCTAAAATAGCAAAGTGAATTTCGTTAATATGTCCTATGTCTATTTTATGTACAATTTGGTTCATGGATACATATCCATCTTTACCATCAAATGTTTTGATTTCACCTTCTCTAATAGCAAAAGGTGATACTTGCGCTTTAATTTGGTTATCTTCAACCATTTTAATTCCTCCTTTTGGATTTATTAAGTTTTTTCAATATATATTATTTTTATAATACCTAAACAATTAGTAATTTAACCTTCTTCTTTTGATTATCAATTTTTTTAATATAAACATCTACTGTTTGTCCATAGTCAAGTCCTTCTTTATATTCTGCCATACCTACCAAATTAGGAGTTAATTCAATAAATATTCCGTTTTTATTTTTTTCTGTTTCTCGAACTATTCCTTTTGTTGTAGAACCTGTTTCAAATTTTTTTGCATTTTCTTCCCATGAGCCTAAAGTTTCTTTATATGACAAAACAACTTGTCCTGAAATTCTATTTATAGATTTTACCACAACTTCGACATTTTGTCCAATTTTTAGCCTTTCATAAGGTGTCTTGATTCTTGCAATTGATAAATCTTCAATATGTGCTAAACCTACAATTCCACCACCAATTTCAATAAAAGCTCCATAAGGTTTGATATTTTTTACAATTCCATTTATTTTATCGCCCTCTTTTAATTCTGTTTTTACCCAATTCAATGCATCTTTTTGGACTTCTTTTCTTGATAAAATAATATGGTTTTCGTCTTTTGCTTCTTTTATTTTAAATTGAACAAATTTGTGTACTTTTCCAGTGCATAGATTTGTTTTTGGTAGTCCACTATTTTCTAAGTTGACTGCTTCTATCTCATGTCTTGGCATTATACCAGTTATTCCGTTTTGAAATTGTATGTATAAATTGTAATTTTCATCACAACCTTTTACTACTCCTTGTAATATTTCATCTTTTTGCATATAATTATTAATATTATTTTTATCTAAAGGAGTAATTTCATTGTTCCATCCTTCTGGTTTAAATTTAAATGTTTTTTTCATTTGTCTCTCACCTTTTCTTTAGTATATGTGTATTATACAAATATTTTGTTTTATTGTAAATATTTTCAACTAATTAATTTATTTACTTCATCTTTTTTTAAATATCTCCACTTGCCTAGTGGTAAATCTTTAACTGAAATATTTCCTATTTTACTACGATGTAAGGCTAACACTTTGTATCCTACTGCTTCGCACATTTTTCTTATTTGTCTGTTTTTTCCTTCATGTATTGTAATAGCTACTCTAGATTGTTTCTTTTCTTCATCAATTTTTAAAATTTTTACTTTAGCAGGACTTGTTGTATAATCTTCTATTTTTATACCATTTTTAAGTTGTTTTATATTTTCTTGATTAATAATTCCTTTTAGTGTAACTGTATATGTTTTTTCTATCTCATGTTTTGGATGTGTTATGCGGTATACAAAGTTACCATCATTTGTTAGTATTAATGCACCTGATGTGTACATATCTAATCTTCCTACAGGCACTATTCTTTCTTTTATTTTTACTAAGTCTAATACTGTATCACGGTTAAATTGGTCTTTTGCAGTTGTTACATACCCAATTGGTTTGTTTAATAAAATATATATATTTTTGTTTTCTTTCTTTATAAGTTTTCCTTGATATTCTACTTTATCTTTATTTGGATTGATTTTTGTTCCAAGCTCAGTTATTGTTTTGCCATTTACTTTAATTTGCTCCTGTTTGATGTATTCTTCTGCTTTTCTTCGTGATGCAATTCCCGCTTCTGACAAAAATTTTTGCAACCTTATTTCCTCCAAAATGATTTCCTCCTTTAAGGTTGTTTTTTTAATTCTTCTAATAATTTTTCAAAATATTCTGGTAATTTTGCTTCTAAAAACATTTCTTTACCTGTTGTTGGATGTTTGAATTTTAAGCTTTTTGCATGTAAGCATTGTCCTTGTATTCCCCATTCATTTTTTCCGTTTGAATATACACTATCTCCTATAATTGGATAACCAATTTCAGATAGATGTACTCTTATTTGATGTGTTCTTCCTGTTTCAATATTAATTTCTAAAAAGCAACAATTATGTTGTGGAAATCTTTCAATAACTTTAAAATGGGTAATTGCATTTTTTCCCTTACTATTTACTGCCATTTTCTTTCTGTCTTTTGTACTTCTACTAATTGGCATATTAATAGTTGCTTCATTTTCTCTAATTATTCCTCTTACAATTGCAATATACGTTTTTTTCACTTCATGATTTTTAATTTGCTCACTTAAATTGATATGTGCTTTATCATTTTTAGCTATAATTATAATACCTGATGTGTCCTTGTCTAAACGGTGAACAATTCCTGGGCGAATTTCTCCACCAATACCAGATAAAGAATCTTTGCAAATTGCCATAATTGCATTTACTAGTGTTCCGTCTGGATTTCCATTAGCAGGATGTACTACCATTCCTTTTGGCTTATTTACTACAATTATATCTTTATCTTCATAAATTATTTCAATTGGAATTTCTTGTGCTTTTAATTCGATTTCTTTTGGTAGTTCTTCTTCTATAGTTATTCTGTCATTTTCTTGAATTCTATAAGATGATTTTACTTTTTTATTATTTACTAAAATCTTTTCCGTTTCTAGTAATCTCTGAACAGCTACTCTAGAAAGTTCTATTTCATGTTTTGCCAAATAACTGTCAATTCTATTATTTTCTTCTTCTTTTTCTACTACAAGAGTTTTCAAGTATCTTTCACATCCTCCCTATCAAGAAATAACTTATTTTTGTATTTCATAAACTACAAAATAATCGTCTTTATATAGTTCTTTATAATGTTCACTATCTACTTTGGTAATTATCATATTCATTTTAGAATTTTTGTAAGCAATTATATGTGTTATACCATATTTTTCAAATGTATCTCCATAAAATTTACCAATACTTGATGTATTAATGAAATCCATAAATATATCATCATCTTTTCCACTAAATTCTGGTGCGTATAAATCAGCTCTTGAATCTATAAATACTGGTATTCCTTTAAATAAAAGGTAACTTCCATAGTTATATTCGTTATAGAATTTTGCTGTGGTTAGATCAACATTTTGTAATATAAATTCTGATGCTTGTACAGGATATGTAGTTTCATCTACATATGTGTCATTGAATTTATCTTTTCCAAAATGATAACTTAAACCTAACATTATAACGATTATTGCAATACTTCTTAGTATAATTGAAGATTTATTTGGGGATTTTTCATTTTTTTGTTTTGTATGTTCTGGATTAATTCCTAATATTAATCTATTTAAAATAACAGATCCAATTAAAGCAAACATGGTAATTTGCCTTCTTGAACTTAACATTAAGAAACATAGTCCACCTATCATAAACAAATCACTTAATCTAATTTTTGCCTTTGTAAATATTAATATTGCTAAAAATATTATAATTGTGCATAATGCATCAGTTTCTTCTGCTATTGTCATTGGTAAATGTTCATTTATGTTTTGTGTTGTGTTTCCTTGCATTGTTTTAATTAAATAAGTATATGGTGTGTTTCCTAAAGGTGTTAATAGACCTGTAAATAAACAAATTATCAAGATAAGAATTAACCATTTACAATTATCATTTTTAACTAATTTTATTTTATATGGCTCTTGCAATTCTTTGGTTCTTTTTACTTTTATTTTATCAACTTTGTCTTCTAATGTTTTTTGTTGTTTCTTTAATTCTTGAACTTTTTCTTCTTTTCCGTCAATTTTTTCAAAATGTTTAATTTTGAATTTTAGTAAAGCCACTCTTATTTTTTGGTAAAAAACAATTTCGCCTAATAAAGCAAGTATATATTCTGCAATATATGGTAAATATAATACAAAATAAAATGGGAATACAGCAACATGCGTATTTGCAATTATTATAGGAATAATAATTAGTCCAACAGCATACCTTTTTTTCCTTGTTTCTAAAAATTTTTCAATTAAATATATGGTTAAAACAAATAATATAAATGTTAAAAGTTGTACTCTTGCTGCTATATATCCACGTATTAAATACATTACTCCAATTGTAATTGCAAAAGATAATAGCTGGTTTTTAGTTAGTTTTGTATTTACAAAATAAATTGATATTCCTAATAGTATTGATAATATACATGTAGTTATATAAATTCCAGTAAATCCAAATGTATTATAAATGAGATAAACAAATAAGTCGTATCCCCAATGTGGATAAGTATATTTTAAATCTTCATGCCATGAAAATGGGTCTTGTCCATCTATTCCATATTGAGCAATGTGTTCCCCCACCTTTATATTGTAATAAGTGTCATTTTGAAATGTTACTGGTGTTAATGCAATACAAAAAATTGCAATTAATACAATTGTTAAAATTGTAAAATAAATTGTTTTATTAATTGATATCTTATTTTTCGCTTTTTTGTTAATTTCTTCATTCTTCATGAATTATTCTCCTTTTTTGTGTCCATTTTGCTAAATTATATCAAAAAAAGTTTCAAAAGACTAGCTTTTTGAAACTTTTTCTAATATATTTCATTACTTATACAATTCTTATTATACAGCCTCTTGATTTTCTACTTCTTCGATTTCTTCTTTTTCTTCTTTCTTCTCTTCAATTACTTCTAAGCTTCCAACAGAAACTTCATATGCTACTCTTGTTTGAGAAGTTCCGTCTTCATATTTTTTCTCGTATGTTCTAGATTGAACTCTTCCTACTACTTTTACTTGTGATCCAACTTCTAAGTTTTGGCAGAATCTTGCATTTCTTCCCCAACTAATACATGGAATGTAGTCTGATTTATTATATGCTCTGTTTACTGCAAGTAATATGTCTGAAATTTCTCTTCCAAATGGTGTTTGACGATATATAGGCTTTTTGCATATATATCCAATTAATACTACTTCGTTTGTAATAGTATCTTTTCTAACCATTTCATTTTCTTCTTCTTCTTTTTCTTCAACTTCCATAATGTCTTTTGCAAATACTGTTAAAATTAATCTGTTTTTTTCGTTTTCATAACTGTTATAAGATCTAAATTGACCTTTTACTAATAATTTTTTACCTTCTTGTAAGGTATTTTCTCCAATTAGTCTTTCTGATATAGTTATTGGAATAATATCTTCATTTCCACTTAAACGTGGTATAGATAAACTGAAGATATAAAATCTTTCTCCATATATTTCATGACTAAATTGTTTTTCTCCTGTAACTTTTCCAACTAGTGTTAAGTAGTTGTTTTCTAAATAATTTGTATCCAATTTCTTTTCCTCCCTATTTTTTATCTTTTTGCAGTTGTATTTTTATCCTTACGCATAATTAATTCAGTTACTATTATACACCTTTTTTTTGGATTTGTCTACATAAAAAGTTAAATTTTTTAAAAAAAGTTAGATTTTTCCTATATTTCCTCCATTATGCTTTTTGCATAGATTCGAAAAAGTGAATATATAATAAGGATTTCATAGGTTTTTAAAGCACTTTTTTCTTTTCGTTTTATTCTTCTTTCTTCTATTTCTAAGGCATTTCCATCTTTATCTTTTAAATTTTTTTGCCAATAGATTAAAATATCTGTATCACTAATGCTAGAAATTGTTACCATTGCATTTCTGTTTAGCCCATAGGTAATTTTCTGAGGTGCATTATTATTGTATTTCAAGTTTTTGTCTGTGTTTATTATTAAATATTTTGTATTATTGCAAAGCTTTTCTAAAATTTCTTTATTGTTTTTAAATTTGTCTATATTATCTTCTATTATAATAGTATCAAATTTGATATTTTTTATGTTTTCTATGCTTCTAAGATTTATTTGAATAAAATTTATTGTTTCATCTTTTATATTTTCTGTCACATATTTTTTAATAGTTTCAAAACATTTTTTACTTGCAACTATACCAATGAATGACATTTTACATCCCCTAATATATTTTTTTCTATTTCTATTATTGCCTTTTTTGGTAATTTTATACATCATTTTTTTATTTGTGTTCCATTGCTGTTGATAGTATAATTATCAAAATAAATTAGACTTGATACTGGTACAATTTCAAACCCTTTTTGTTTAATGTTTTTTAGTAACATATCTAAACTATCTGCTGTATGTTTTGTTCCATTATGTGTTAAAATAATATCTCCAGCTTTTATTTTTCCTTCTAGTCTTTTCCACATTTCTTCACCGCGTAAGCCCTGTATAATCTAAAGTATCCAAGTTCCATTGAATTGTATAGTATCCTTTGTCTTGCGCTGATTTAATAACAGTATCGTTGTATTCTCCATAAGGCGCTCTATAGATTTTTGTTCTTTTGCCTGTTATTTTTTCAATTTTGTCATTGCTTTTTTCTATTTCTTCAATATTTTGCTCATAACTTAAATTGTTAACATGTGGGTGTGTATCACTATGACTTGCTATTTCATGCCCCGCTTCGTGTATCTTTTTTGCTGACTCTGGAAATTTTTCAATCCAATCTCCTACCATGAAAAATGTGATTTTTACTTGGTTATCTTGCAATGTTTTTAAAATGTTATCAATATCATCTGCATTCCAAGCACAATTGCCAATTGGATAGATGAGAAATAAATTTTATTCAGAGAAATTATAATATATTTTTATACTCTCTGAATCTATTATTTCTATTTTATTAATTAAACTTATTATTGTATTTTTATCAATATTTTCAATATCTGTAATATTTTTTACAATTCTTGTTAGTCCATCTTCTGCCATGTCTTGACAAGAATTTAATTCTTTATTTAAATTATTTATTTTTAATGTTAATTCTTCTTTTTCTTTTCTATAATCTTCTGTCATTTTAATAAATTCTTGTGTATTTAAAATTCCATTTACCTTATCTTCATAACTTTGCTTTATTATTCTATCTATTTGATTTATTCTTCTTTCATAATCAAATTTAGATTTATTTATTTTAATTTTTTCTTTCTTTAAGTTTTTTATATCCTCAATATTTATAATTTTTTGTATATTTATTTTTTCTGTGATAAGTAGCTTTAAATCATCTTTTACTGCTTTATTTAAAATACTTTCTCGTATTGCTACTCTTGAACAGTATTCTTTTCCATATCTATTATAGGTACTACATATTGCTACCATATCTTGCATTAAGCCTGCTTGTTTTTGATATCTATACTTACTATTACATCTAGGACAATATAATAACCCTGACAACAAATGCTCTGTACCTTCTTTTCTATGGTGTTTATGAGTTTTTGTTTTTAATATTCTCTGTGCCATGTTAAATTCTTCTTCACTTATTATTGCTTCATGAGCATTTTTCTTTATTGTATGTTCACTCTCTGGTAATTGAATATATTTTTTTACTTTATAACTTACCATTTCGCCTTTTCGTTGGATTAACTCTCCTATGTACACTCTATTGGTTAATATCTTTTTTATAGTTTCGTGTCCCCATAATCCTGTGAGTGTTTTACAATGAAATTTACTGGTTCGTTGTTTATATACTGACGGACATTCTATATGTTTTTCATTTAGTCTGCGTGCTATGTATGATAAGCCGTTTCCTTTATTATATTCAGAAAAAATAAACTTAACTACATCTACTACTTCTTCATCGATTACTAATTTTGTAATATCATTTGGCGCTTTTTTATATCCATACGGTGCAAAAGCTCCTATAAATTCTCCTTTTTCCGCCTTTGTTTTTTTGGCTGTTCTTACTTTTTTTGAAATGTCTTTTGCATACATATCATTTACTACAGATTTAAACGCTCCCATATCATTATTGCCATTATTTTTTTCGAACGTATCTATGCCATCATTTACTGCTATATACCTTACCCTTTTTTTAGGAAAATATTTTTCTAAGTAAAATCCTGTTCCAATATAATCTCTACCCAATCTTGATAAATCTTTTGTTATTACTAAATTTATTTTTCCTGATTCAATATCATTTTTTAATCTTATGAAATCTGGTCTATTAAAATTTGTTCCTGTATAACCATCATCTACGTAGATGTCTACAAGTTCCCAATTAGGATATTGTTTTACATATTTTGTTAAAAATTCCCTTTGGTTTATGATACTTTCAGAATCTCCAACAGTTTCGTCATCTCTTGAAAGTCTTAAATATATTGCTACTTTATATAAAATATTATAAAATAAATTTCTATTATCTACATCTAACATTTTTTATCCCCTTTCGATGTTTAATTAATAATAGAATTGTTTATTCCAAGTTTGTCTGATTTTAACTCTGTTTGTATTATGTTGCAAGAGTTTTCTATTATATATCTCGTTATTATTTCTTTTATTAATTCTTGCATGTTTTTTTCGTTTTTTGCAAATTCTCTATATATAATCATTCTTACTCACCTTTTTAAATATATGCACTTAGCTTGTCTCTATGCTATAAAATTATTTTTTTATTAAAAACCTCAATTTTTTAGAAAATGTAGCATTTTTTTAAAATTTTTTAGATTTTTTTGTTACTTAGGATTCAAAATTTGCAAAAGAAAAAATCGTATAGCTGGTTTTTTAACCATTATACGATTTTGTTTTTATTTTTAAATGTAAACACTATACAACATATAAGCTTTTAACTCCTTCATTCCGTAACCAACTCGATATTACAATTTTTAAGTAAATCTTTAAATACTATTCTAAAAAGCTCAGTTTTTGCATTAGTTCTTGATTATTCATATTTTCTTAAATTTTTGTTCCATTGCTATTTCGTAGCTATTTATTGTTTCATTAGAATCCTACTTAACAAACAACGAACCTCTAGAACATAAAAACGTTTGATCAATCGTTGGATACTTTCGTACCCTCCTCCCTGGAGCAGCATCATCAAAAAAATAACCTCCCCTTATAATCCTACTGACCAAGGTCGTCTTATCACTTGCATTACTTGCTTCTAATGTCCATTCACCTGAATTTCCTAATAAGTCATACACATTTAATAATTTATCACTTTCTGTATTTCCTGTTATTCTATTTGGATCTATATTTTTTTTGTTCC
>CANQTU010000021.1 GCA_947626925.1 uncultured Clostridia bacterium
CCTAGTTGCAATAAAATTATCTGAAGAGTATATTCAAAATATAAAAGAAAGCTTACCAGAATTACCAGAAAGTAGAAAGAGAAGATACTTAGAAGAATACAAATTATCAGAAAAAGATGCTAATCTAATAACATCTTCTAAATACTTATCAGATTTATTTGAAAATGCTATTAAAGTATGCCATAATCCAAAAGCTGTTAATAACTGGATTATATCTGACATTGCAAGAATTTTAAATGAAACTGAGATGGAGCCAATTGAAATACCATTTGACAGTAATCAATTAGGAAAATTAGTAATATTAATTGATAATGGAACAATAAGTTCAAGTATTGGTAAAAAAGTATTAGTTGAATTATTTGAAAATCCAAGGGACCCAGAAGAAATAATTAAAGAAAAAGGTTGGATTCAAATATCTGATGAAGGAGCAATAAAAGAAGTAGTATTAAAAATCTTAGAAGCGAACCCACAATCTATAGCAGATTACAAAGGTGGAAAAGACAAAGCCTTAGGTTTCTTAGTAGGACAAGCTATGAAAGAAACAAAGGGAAAAGCAAACCCTAAAATGTTAAATAAAATGTTCTTAGAAGAATTAAATAAATAAAAAAGGATAGCTTTCTATCCTTTTTATATTAACTGTTTTTTAATACTATCAACAATTAAACCACAAATAATAAACTCAATACAAAAAACTATGCTAAGTCTAAATAAACTAATTCCTATGTAATACATAAAAGGAGATAAAATTGATAAATTATATGTAATTAAAATTATTGTTGATAATATGCAAATAGAAAAACAGAATTTGAAACCATATTTCATAATTTTAAAAGTAAGACTGTCTAAAGCTTTAAAAGTACCAATTATTTTTTTAAACATATAATCACCTTCATTAAAACTGTATGTATATTAATAATAACATTAAAATGGCACAAAAACAATGGAAATGCTTGGCATAAAATATAGACAAAGTTTAAATAAGGTGATAAAATATAATTATTATGAATATATATGTAGAATTAAATAAAATAATAGAATATATAGAAAATAATTTAGAAGAAAACATAGATTGCAAAGAACTATCAAAAATGATAGGAGTAAACGAATATACATTTCAAAAAGTATTTTCTCTAATAAGCAATATAACGATAACAGAATATATAAGAAATAGAAGATTAACAAATGCAGGACAAGATTTATATTTAAAAAATGAAAAAGTAATTGATATAGCAATGAAATATCAATATGGAAACAGCGTAGCATTTTCAAGAGCTTTTGAAAAATTCCACGGAATTAAACCAAGTGAAGTAAGAAAAAACCCAGAAAAATTAAAAATGTTTACAAAATTGCACTTTAATGAAATAAATGAACAAAGTAAAAAAGTTGAATATAAAATAGAAGAAAAAGAAAAAATGATATTATATGGTAAATGTAAAATAACATCAAATGAAAAAATAAAGAAAGATGCTCCTAAATTTTTTGAACAAATTGAAAAAAACTTTGGAAAACCACAATATGGAATGATAGAATACAAAGATAAAGAAAGAATAAATGTAAAATCATACTGGGTATTATTTAATAGAAAAATAGAAGGATTAGAAAAGATAATAATACCAAAAAGCAAATGGATATCAATAAGAACAAGTTCACAAGATGCAGAGCATATCCAAGAAACTTCTGACATGTTTTATAATGATTTTTTCCCAAATTGTAAATATAATTTTAGAGATTTACCAGAATTAGAATATTATCATGATGAAGTTACAGATTTATTAATTCCAATAGAATATTAAAAAATACTGACTTTTTTTGAAAAGAAAAAGTCAGTATTTTTATGTAAATATTTAGTATAATTATAAAAAGAGGGATTAAAATGAAAAAAAACATATTTGAAATATATTTAACATTACCATATGTAGAAAGCAAAGAGTGGTTAAAATTAGTATATAAAATATCAAAAATAAATGGATTATTTAGACCATGGAATTTATGGATACATATTGAAAATAATTATATAAGATATTTTATAGAAACAAACAGAATGCTTCCACCAATATTAGGAGAATTGGGAGAATTTCTATTAAAAAGAACAGATATACAACTAAAAGAAAAAGCAATTATAGGAAAACCATATATTATCACAAATAGATATAACACACTATTAGATGTATATGATAGATTTGATTCAAGAAACATGCAAAAAATGCAAAGTGTAAAAATCACATTTTTTCCATACAAATTTGATAATTACTTATCAACAACACATTTTTACTTAAAAGATGAAGAAGGAAAAATGATAAAAAGAAAAGCTTTTTTAAATGATGCAATATATAAATTTATAAGTGTTGATTTTGATACACATATAAGATTTTTCTACCAAAAAGATGAATCAAAATATTTGGAAACTAAAAAAGTAATAAAATTATTAAACAGTAATATTGAAAATGCAATATTAAAAGCTGATGTATTTCCATATTTGCAAGAAGAACTATATCTAAACTATAAAAATTATGATTTTTCAAAACACTCTGTTGTCATTGGTGCAAGTGGTACAGGAAAATCTAAACTAATATGTTCTATGATAAAAAATTTATCGCAAAGTAGTGAAAACAAGTTAAAATATAAAGTAGTAGTAATTGACCCTCACAGCGCAATGGAAGAAGATATTGGAGGATTAGAACAAACAAGTGTAATAGATTTTAAAACAGAAGAAAGTAGTATTAATTTATTCATAAATTCCACAGATGATATAATTTCAGCAGTAGAATCTATAATGTCTATTTTTAAAAATATTATTGCAGACAAATATAATTCAAAACTAGAAAGGGTTTTAAGATATAGTTTACATTTGCTATTAGAAAAGGGAGAATTTAATTTTGTTAATCTAAGAAAATTATTAACAGAAATAGAGTATAGAAACAAAGTAATTAAAAAAGTTGAAGATATTGTTCAACCAAATATAATAGAATTTTTTAGAGTAGATTTTAATGAATTAAAAACTACTTCATATCAAGAAGCAATATCTCCTATAATTTCATTTATTGATGAAATGCAATTGTTACCAGCAATGTCAAGTACAAATAAAATAAAAAATATTCAAGAAGAAATTGAAGAAAATTTTATAACTATGTTATCTTTAGACCAAATGACTTTAGGTTTAAATATTACAAAAACACTATCTGGATTTGCAATGCAACAAATATTGCAATTAGTACAATCTCATACATTTGATGAACATATTATATTAGTGATAGATGAAGTTGCTGTAATTGAAAATCCAATTATAAGTAGATTTTTATCAGAAGCTAGAAAATACAATCTTTCGCTAGTTTTAGCAGGACAATATTTTGGACAAATTAGTGAAAATTTGCAAAATGCAATTTTTACTAATGTTGTAAATTATTTTGTTTTTAGAGTTTCAAAATTAGATGCTATCACTCTAGAAAAGAATATGCAAATGGAAGTTGCAGTAAGAAATTCAATTATTACAAGATTAAAAATACTTACTGAATTAAATGATAGAGAATGTGTTGTAAGAATTGGTAAAGATGGAAGAATGATGCCAAGTTTTAAAGGAAAAACACTTGATTTTGAACCTTGCCCTCGAAAAAAAATATTAACTTCAAGAAAAACAGAAATAAAAAATAAATTAGAAGATAAAAAAAGAACTTTTAGCATAGAAACAAAAAATACATTAAAAGAAATAATGGAAAAAACATCTGCATCACGAAAGAAGGTGAATTTCGGAAATGAATGATAAGCAAACTAAACAAGTATTAGACGAAATTTTCATGGGAATTTTTGGACAAAATTGTTCATTAAATATAGAGCAAGTAATATCAGAGTTTGCATTTGATATTAAATTGCCTAACAAAGTAATAGATGCAGTTGACGGAAAAGAAACGTGGGCATCATCTATTAACTCAAATAAATATATAACTCAAACAAATATGAGAAAGTATGAAGAATATAAAGGATGGATGAGAAGTAAAAAAGAAATAAATTCATTAGATGATATTTTAAAACTATGGAACAAAATAAATTATACTACAACAGAAAGAATATATGATAGTATAAATGTTTCTAAAAGTGATACTATTTATAATTGCGAAAATATATATAGAAGCCAAGATTGCAGAACATGTAAAAATACGATTCTTACAGATGGGTGTGCAAATTCTGAATATATACTTGCATGTCAAAGGAGTTCTAATTCAAGCTATTGTATTAGAGTAGACGATTCTAATAACTGTTCTAATAGCTATAGTGTAATATGTTCTGCTAAAATTAGTAATTCATTTTTTATACAAGACTCTAATTCTCTGCATGAATGTATGTTTTGTTCACATATTGCAAATCGTAGATATTGTATTGCAAATATGCAGTTTGAAAAAGAGGAATATATGGCAATTAAAACAGAAGTAGTTAAATGGATTGTGTCACAATTTACAAATTATAATTAATACTTTTTTATATTAAAAATACAGTAATAAAATAAAAAAATCATACAGATATGTAAAATATCCTGTATGATTTTTTAATAAAAACTATGCATAATTTTTATTGGTGTTTTACACCATTATTTTAGTCTTAAGCATTAGCAGTATTCAATTTTTTTGATAAGCTAGATTTTTTTCTAGCAGCTGTATTTTTAACAATAACACCTTTAGTACAAGCTTGGTCAATTTTCTTTGTAGCTTCTGAAAATAGAACTTTAGCTTCTTCCATATTACCAGCAGATATTGCTTCCTCAAATTTCTTAACAGCTGATTTATATCCAGACTTTATCATATTATTTCTTAAAGTTTTCTTTTCAATTACTTTAACTCTTTTTTTAGCTGATTTAATATTTGGCATCCTTATAAGCACCTCCTCTTGGTCTATATTAAACTATAACATATGATATTCTAACATATTTTTTCGGAAAAAGCAAGTAAAATTCAAAATAATTATTGTAATGCCAAACAATTTATGATATATTGTTAAAAGAAATGGAGTGATAGATATGATAGCAATCGGTAGTGATCATGGTGGTTATAAATTAAAAGAAGAAATAAAAAAATATTTAGACGAAAAACAAATAGAATATAAAGATGAAGGATGCATGAGCGAAGAAAGTGTAGATTACCCTAATATTGCAAAAGCAGTTGCAAAGCAAGTACAATCAAAAACATGTGAAAAAGGTATATTAATATGTCGTTCTGGAATTGGAATGAGTATTTGTGCTAACAAGTTTAAAGGAATTAGATGCACGCCTTGTCACAACGAATATACAGCAAAATATTCAAGATTGCATAATGATAGTAACATTTTAGCCATTGGAGCAGATGATGTAACAGTAAATGAAGCTATTTGTATTATAAGAATGTGGCTTGCCACAGAATTTGAAGGTGGTAGACACGAAGAAAGAATAAAATTAATTGAGAAAATAGAAGAAGAAAACATGAAATAGGAGGCAAAGCCTATGTGGGGAGATATAGCAATTGCTTTCTTGCTAGCTTTTATTGTAACATTTATGGCAACGCCATATACTATAAAAATAGCACGAAAAGTAGGAGCAGTAGATGTACCAAAAGACAAAAGAAGAATGCATAATAAAGCTATGCCAAAATTTGGTGGACCAGCAGTTATATTAGGATTTTTAGTAGCTGTAGGGTATTTATTAATAGTTATGAGTTTAGAACATAAAATAAACTTATTTGGGCAAGAAGAATATGGAATGAAGCTTCTTGGAATGTTTTTAGGAATTATTGTAATATCCATATTTTGTATTATAGATGATGTAATTACAATAAAACCAATTATCAAATTACTAGGACAAACCATTTCTGCAATAATTGTTGTTGCATTTGGTGTAAGAATTGATGAAATAACACCTGCATTCATTACATCAAATGAATTAAGAGAAGCATTTTCTATAGTTTTAACAATTGGATGGATAGTAGGTGTAACAAATGCAATAAACCTAATAGATGGGTTAGATGGATTATCAGCAGGAATTTCTGTAATATCAGCAGTTTCATTATTAATAATTTTTGTATTAAATGGTTCACCATTAATGTCAATATTATTAATAACTGCATTAGCAGGAGCATTAGTTGGTTTTTTACCATTCAATTTTGCACCAGCTAAAACCTTTATAGGAGATACAGGCTCAAACTTTTTAGGATTTTCGCTTTCAATTATATCAATTCTAGGAGTAGCCAAAACATATACAGCAGTTGTTATAGTATTACCTTTATTAGCTCTAGGATTACCAATATTTGATACAATTTGGGCAATTGTTAGAAGACTTATTAAAGGTAAATCTATAAAAGCAATTTTTAAAGCAGATAAGTCTCATTTACACCATTTAATAGTTGCAAGAGGATTTAGCCAAAAACAAGCCGTACTTATTTTATATGGAATTAGTGCAACACTTGGATTATTTGCTATAATATTCTTAGAAAGCGGAATATGGAAAGCACTATCATTCTTACTTATGGTAATTGTTGCATTAGGACTAGGGTATAAAAATTTCAAAGCAGAAAAAATTGAATCACAAAGATATGAATGTGTAGAATGTAAATATATTTACAACCCAAAATCAGGAAATGAAAAAGCAGGTATTAAACCAGGAACAGAATTTGAAGATTTACCAGACGATTGGGTTTGCCCAGTTTGTGGTGAAGGAAAAGATATGTTTGAACCACATTCATAGATAGATAAATCAAAGAAGTTCTATGTAACTTCTTTATTTACTAATATAATTATGTAAAAAAATAAAAAATTAAAATAGGAGAAAATAATGAAAGAAAAATTTTTAGAGATATTAAAAACAGTAAAAAGAGATGGAATAGAAGAACTAATAGAATTTTTAGAAAAATCTGACTTCTTTAAAGCACCTGCAAGTACCAGATATCATGGAGACCATGAAGGAGGACTAGTAGAGCACAGTTTAAAAGTATATGAAATATTAAAACATAAAGTAGAACATTGTGTTATGCCAATAGATATCCCAGAAGAATCAATTATCATTATTGCTTTATTGCACGATATATGTAAAACTAACTTTTACAAAGTAGATTATAGGAATGCAAAAAATGCCTTAGGAGTATGGGAAAAAGTCCCATATTATACTGTTGATGATACCATTCCTTATGGTCATGGTGAAAAATCAGTAATGATGATAACAGAATATATGAAATTAACACCAGAAGAAAAATATGCAATCCGTTGGCATATGGGATACACAGAGCCAAAAGAAAATTATAATGCAATTGGCAATAGTTATGCCAAATATCCAATTGCATTATTAACACATGAAGCAGACTTAGAAGCAACATATTTATTTAATATATAAAATAGAGAGGGAAAAACAATGTTAGCATATATAAAAGGAATTTTAGAAATGAAAATGACAGGATATGTCGTAATAGATGTAGGAGGTTTAGGCTACAAAGTATTCATGTCAGAAGTAGGAATTGAAAACATAGGAAATATAGGGCAAACTGTTAAAGTACATACATATTATCGTGTAAGAGAAGATGATATAAGTATTTATGGTTTTAATACATTAGAAGAATTAAAAATGTTTGAATTACTAATTAGTGTTAGTGGTGTAGGTGCAAAAACAGCACTTACTATGTTAGCTACTTGTGAGCCATCAGAGTTTGCATTAGCTGTTATTTCAGAAGATGTAAAAGCCTTAACACAAATACCTGGAATTGGTGCAAAATCAGCACAAAGAATTATTTTAGAATTAAAAGATAAAATAGCAAAAGAACAAGAAATTGAAAAGATTAATGCACAAGTAAATAGCAAAGAAAAAGTTGAAAATAAAATTCAAATAGCAATGGAAAACAACAATAAAGTAGCAGAAGCAGTAGCAGCATTACAAGTATTAGGATATAACAAAAAGGAAATTGAAAAAGCATTTACGAAACTAGATAAAAGCACTCTAACAACAGAAGAATTAATTAAGAAAGGATTAAATTTATTAGGAAAATAGATAGTTAGGAGGAAAAAATACGAAAATGAATTCAAACGAGCCACTAGCATTTCGAATTAGACCAAAAACTTTAGAAGAATATGTAGGGCAAGAACATGTAATTCGGAAAAGACAAAATATTATATCGTACTATAAAGGCAGATAGATTATCAAGTATTATTCTATTTGGTCCTCCTGGTTGTGGAAAAACATCACTTGCAAGAGTAATAAGTGAAACAACAAAATACAAATTTTATAAAATAAATGCAGTAACATCAGGTGTTGCAGAAATAAAAAAAGTAATAGAAGAAACCAAAAACTTTATGATAAATCCAACAGGGAAAAGTATTTTATTTATTGATGAAATACATAGATTTAACAAATTGCAACAAGATGCTTTACTTCCTTTTGTAGAAAATGGAACAGTAATACTAATAGGAGCCACAACAGAAAATCCATATTTTGAAGTAAATAAAGCTTTAATATCTAGGTCAATGGTAATAAAATTAAATCCATTAACAGAAGAAAACATATATCAAATTTTAAAAAATGCACTAGAAAGAAAAGACGGATTAGGTGATTACAAAATAAAAATAGAAGACAGCACTTTAAAAAAACTAGCAACTATAAGCAATGGAGATGTAAGAACAGCACTAAATGGTTTAGAAGTAGCCACATTAACAACACCAATGGCTGAAGATGGCTATATTCACTTAACAGACGAAGTAATAAAAAACAGTATACAAGACCGAAAAGCAATATTTGATAAGAACGGAGAAGAACACTATGACAACATAAGTGCATTCATAAAATCAATGAGAGGCTCAGACCCAGATGCAGTTGTATTCTACTTAGCGAGGGCATTACAAGGAGGAGAAGACCCACTATTTTTAGCACGAAGAATAGTAATATGTGCATCAGAAGACGTAGGAATGGCAAATCCAAATGCATTAGTAGTAGCAAACAGCGCAATGCAAGCAGTACATTTTATAGGAATGCCAGAAGCAAGAATATTACTTTCAGAAGCAGCAATATATGTAGCAACATCAAAAAAATCAAATGCCAGTTACCTAGCAATAGATAAGGCATTAGAGGATGTATCAACAAAAGACACAGGAGAAGTCCCAATGCACTTAAGAAACGCACCAATCGAAAAAATGAAAGAGCTAGGTTACAGCAAAGGCTATTTATACCCACATAACTATCCAGGTCACTATGTAGAACAACAATACCTACCAGACAAAATGCTAGGAACAAAATATTATGATAATGAGGAGAAAAAATATGAATGAAATAAATGTACTAATTAACAAAGCAAAATTAGAAAAAAGAATTGAAGAATTAGCAAAGCAAATTGAGAAAGACTACAAAGATGAAGAAATTGTATTTGTTGGAATTTTAAAAGGCTCTGTTATATTTATGTCAGAGTTAGCCAAAAATATGAAAAGAAGCGTAGAAATGGATTTCATGGATGTATCTAGTTATCATGGAACAGAAAGTACAGGAAATGTAATAATAAATAAAGACATTAGAAATTCAATAGAAGGTAAAAATGTAATTATTGTAGAAGATATAATAGACACAGGAAGAACTCTAACCTATGTACTAGAACATTTAAAACAAAAAAATCCAAAAAGTGTTAAAATTGTAACAATGTTATCAAAACCGTCAAGAAGAGTATTAGAATTAAATGTAGATTATATTGGATTTTCTATCGAAGACAAATTCGTTGTTGGATATGGATTAGATTACAATGAAAAATACAGAAATTTACCATACATTGGTTATATTGAATAAAATATAAGGAGTTACTATGTTTAACATAGAAGAAGAATTAAAAAAACTGCCAAACCAGCCAGGTGTATATGTTATGCGAGATAAAGATAATAACATTATCTATGTTGGAAAGGCAATATCTTTAAAAAATAGAGTAAGACAATACTTTAGAAAAAATAATAAAACAGCAAGAATAGAAAAAATGGTCAGTTTAATTGACCATTTTGAGTATATTGTTGTTGATAATGAAGCAGAGGCATTAATTTTGGAATGTAATTTGATAAAGAAAAACAGACCAAAATTTAATGTCTTATTAAAAGATGACAAAACTTACCCATATATAAAAATTGATTTAGCATCTAAATATCCAGGAGTATTTATAACAAGAAGAATTATAAAAGACGGCTCTAAATACTTTGGACCTTATGCAAATCCAGGTGCAGCCAGAGAAATGGTTAATTTTATTAAAGAAAAATACAAAATTCGTCAATGTAAATTTTTAAAAGAAAGAACAAGACCATGTTTAAATTATCATATTAACAAATGTTTTGCACCATGTATGGGCTATATAACAAAAGAAGAATACCGCAAACAAATAGATGAAATCATAGATTTATTAGAAGGAAAAACAGATAAAGTACTTAAAGAACTAGAAGTACAAATGGAAGAAGCATCACAAAAATTAGATTTCGAAAAAGCAGCATATTTAAGAGATAAAATACAAGCAATTCAAAGAATTTCAGAGAAGCAAAAAGTATCTAACTTATCAGAAAATGATATTGATGTAATTGGTATTGCAAAATCCGAATTAGAAGTATGCATAGAAATATTTTTTGTAAGAGGAAGCAAAATGATAGGAAGAGAGCACTATTTTTATGCAGACTTAAAAGACATGGAAGACAAAGAAATTTTGTCTGGATTTATAAAACAGTATTATTTAGAAAATCCTAATATTCCTAACAAAATTATGATAAGAGAAGAAATTGAAGACAAAGAAGCAATTGAGCAATGGCTATCCACAGAAAAAGGAAAAAAAGTGGAAATAAAAACACCAAAAAAAGGAGAAAAATTGCGCTTTGTAGGAATGGCAGAAAGAAACAGTAAAGTAACACTAGATAACAAAGAAAAAGATAAAAGCGAAATTTTAATGGAATTAAAAGAAGTGTTAAATTTAGACAAATTGCCACGAAAAATAGAAACATTTGATATTTCTAATATTTCTGGAGAATATATGGTAGCTGGTATGTGTGTAATGCAAGATGGAGTAATTAAGAAAAATTTATCTAGAAGATTTAAAATAAAAACTGTATTTGGACAAGATGACCCAAGATGTATGGAAGAGGTAGTTACTAGAAGGTTAAAACATTCAATTGAAAATCCAAAAGGAGGATTTGGAGAACTTCCTAATGTTATATTTGCAGACGGAGGAATTACACAAATAAGAGCAATAAAAAATGCAATAAAAAAAGTAGAAAAAGAACTGAATACAAAATTAAATATATCAGTATTTGGTATGGTTAAAAATGACAAGCATCAAACAAGAGCTTTAATGGACGAAATGAGAAACGAATTAAAAATATCACAAAACTTAATGAATCAAATTACAAAATTCCAAGACACAGTACATGACACAGCAATTAACTACCATAGAAAACTTAGAGATAAAGATATTACAAAATCAGACTTAGACAATATTAATGGCATAGGAGAAGCAAAGAAAAAAGAATTGCTTAAACATTTTGGAAGTGTAGAAAATATCAAGAAGGCAGAAGAAAAGCAACTAATGGAAGTAAAAGGAATTAGTAAAGACATTGCAAAAAGAATAATAACTGAATTAAATAATAAATAAAAAGCGAGGGGCTAACCTCTCGCTAATTTTATGTATCTCTTTTTTTGCAACGCTTTTTTCGTTGCTTGGCACTCAGAAATAACTTGTTTCGGTATCTGAGTTACCTTAGAGATAACTTCTAACCCCGGAGAAATCATAGAAAGTCTTTTCCGGGTTGGCTTAACTGAAGTTTGGTAGTAAAGTTCAATACCTACCAAAGATATACAAGTTAAGCCAAGTAGTGTTGCAAGTATAGCTTTTTTCTCCATAATGGAATCTCCTTTCATGAATAAAAAGCTAAAGGGATAAAAACCCCCATCTACAAGTGACTTAAATATTATAGCATAAATAAACAAAAATATCAAATTATATAGCCTGCAAATTTTTCATAAAAGCAAAAATCATAACTATATTAACATTAATAAGTACAATCAAAGCAATAATTGTACTTACCAAAAGCTTATTCTTTTTAATAATTTTATTAAACTTTTTTATCCAACTTTCTCCTTTTAATTCTAATCGATTTAAATTGGTATTGTATCTAATTTTAAAAATTTCATCATTTGCATATTCCATTATAAAAATCCTCCTTTGTATAATATATTAGTATATATATGCAAACTTTTAAAAAATATGCTAAAAATAAATAAATTTTTTAGTATGTGGGTAAATTTGACATTTTTCGAAAAATCATATAAAATATATTAAGTTAACTAAAATTAAAATAAGATGGGGTGTGAAAACATGAAAGTAGCATTTTACTCGAATTTTTTAACGCATCATCAAATTCCTTTTTGTTTAGAAATGCAAAAAAGGTTAGGGGATGATTTTAAATTTATATCAACTGTAAAGATATTTCAATGGAGATTAGATTTAGGGTTTAAAGATTTAGACAAAGAGTATGACTTTGTAGTAAGAGCATATGAAAGTGAAGAAGAAGCAGAAAGAGCAAGAAAAATAGCGCTTGAAAGTGATGTTGTAATTATAGGTTCAACAACAGATGACCTAATTGTGGAAAGGCTAAAACAGGATAAATTAGTTTTTCGCTATAGAGCAAGAGTTTTTATATTTGTTGATGGAATTATTAACACAATATTTAACAAAGAAAAAATTAAACTATTTTTTGATAGACATATTAAATTTAGGAAAAATAAAAACTTATATTTACTATGTGCAAATGCATATGGACCAAATGATTTTAATTTATTAGGATTGTACAAAAATAAAATCTACAAATGGGGTTATTTTTTAGAGACTAATCAATATGATATTGACAAATTATTAGATAAAAAAGCAGAAAATGAAAAAACGCAACTTATTTGGGTGGCAAGGTTTATAAAGTGGAAACATCCAGAAATAGTAGTAAAATTGGCAAAAAACTTAAAAAAACAAAATTATAATTTTCAAATAAAAATGCTAGGTACTGGAAAATTAGAAGAAAAAATAAAAAATAAAATTAAGAAAGAAAATTTAGAAGATGTCATAGAGGTTGTTGGACAAGTCCCAAGTGATAAAGTTCATTATTATATGGAAGATGCTAATATTTTTCTTGGTACAAGTGCTAGCCAAGAAGGTTGGGGAGCAGTTATTAATGAATCTATGAATGCAGGTTGTACCGTTATAGCAAATCAAAAAATGGGTTCAGTGCCATTTTTAATTAAGCATAATGAAAATGGATTAATGTATAATACATATTCACAACTAGAAAAAAATGTGAAAAGAGCTATAGAAGATAAAGAATTACAACGAAAACTAGGGAAAAATGCTTATCATTTTATAACAGAACAATGGACTGCTAAAATGGCAGCAGAAAACTTGTTAAAATTATTTGAGTCTATTTTAGAGAAAAAGGAGTGTAATATAGAAGATGGACCAGCAAGCAAAGCAATTAAATATAAAAAAAGAAAAGAGATTTAGTGTAATAATAGCTGCTTATAATATAGAAGGATATATTGAAAGAGCAATAGAAAGTGTTGAAAATCAAACATTTAAAGACATAGAAATTATTGTAGTAAATGACTGTTCTACAGATAACACAGGAAAAATAATATCTAAATTATGTGATAAATATGGAAATATAATATATTTAAAACATGAAGAAAACAAACGACTTGGAGCAGTAAGAAATACTGGACTAGCAAAGGCGACAGGTGAATACATAGTTTTCTTAGACGGAGATGATTATTTAGCTGATAATGATGTATTAGAAAAATTAGATAAAGTTATAGGCGAAGACAAGACAGATGTAATATATTTAGGTTTTGAAATAGAAGGAAATAGAAGAGAATTAGTAATTCCAAAAGAAGAAAAATGCACAAAAACTTATAAGGCTGCAGAGGATAAATATCCAAATGCATGGAGTAAATGTTGGAGGAGAGATTTATTAGAAAGAAATAACATAAGATTTCCTGAATATAGACTTTATGAAGATGTATTATTTGTCTATAATTGTGTAATGAAATCTGAAAGTTATAAAATAGCAGATTTTGTTGTGCATAAATATATAAGTGGTAGACCAAATAGTATAACTACTAAAGTAACATTAAGAAATATAGAAGATACAGTGAAAAATTTAAAAGATTTAATGGAAATGAGACAAAAAGAGTATACAAAAGAAATTGATATTATAATAAAGAAAGAAATCAAAATGTGTAAAAAAAGATTAGATGAAATTAAAAGCCAAATGGATTTATAAAACTAAAATAAGGAGAACAATAAACTATGGCAGTTGAAGACCAAATCATAAAATTTTTAGCACACAACGGAAAAATATCTGTTATATGTGCTAATACTACTCAACTTGTAGAAGAAGCAAGAAAAACACATGATTTAAGTCCTGTCGTTACAGCAGCATTTGGAAGAATGCTAACCATAACAGCTATTATGGGAACAGAAATGAAAAATGAAAAAGACAAATTAACTGTTCAAATAAAAGGAAATGGACCAATAGAAATGATGATAGCAACAACCAACAATTTTCCAAAAGTAAAAGGTTATGTTGTTAATCCATATGTAGACATGCCATTAAATGAATTTGGAAAATTAGATGTAGGAAATGCAGTTGGTAATGAAGGATATATTAATGTTATTAAGGATATTGGTTTAAAAGAACCATATATAGGAATTTCACCTTTAACATCTGGAGAAATTGCAGACGATTTTGCTAATTATTTTGTCAATTCTGAACAAAGAAATTCAGCAGTAGCATTAGGCGTACTAGTAGACAAAAATGGAGTTAAATCAGCAGGAGGTTACTTAATTAATCCAATGCCAGATGCAACAGAAGAAGAAATTTCAAAAGTAGAACAAGCAATATTTAGTGCAGGTGCTATGTCAAAAATGTTAAATGACAAATTAACATTAGAAGAAATAGCAAAAAAAATAACAGGAGACAACGAAATACAAATAATTGACAAAAACATAACACCATGTTATAAATGTGATTGTTCAAAAGAAAAAATGGCAAAAGGCTTAGCAACTATTGGAAAAGAAGAAATAGAAGACATTATAAAAAAAGAAGGAAAAGCAGAATTAATATGCCATTTTTGTAACAAAAAATATGAATTTAGTAAAGAGGAGTTAAGAAATATGGAAAAAGAAGTTTTAATATTTGGACACAAAAACCCAGACACAGATTCAATTTGTTCAAGCTTAGTGCATGAAATTTTAGATAGAAAAAATGGATGTAATAACACAAAAGCAGTAAGATTAGGAAATATAAATAAAGAAACACAATATGTGTTAGATTATTTAAATATAGAAGCACCAGAGTTAATTGAAAAAGTAGAAGAAGCGCAAGAAGTAATTTTAGTAGACCATAATGAATTTAATCAAAGTGTAGAAGGAATTGAAAAAGCTAAAATATTGAGTGTAACAGATCATCATAGAATTGCTAATTTTGAAACAGCAGAACCTTTATATTATAATGCAAAGCCTTATGGATGTACATCAACAATTTTATTTGAAGAATTTAAAAATGCAAACCATACTATAGATAAAAAAGAGGCAATTTTAATGGCAAGTAGTATCATATCTGATACATTATTATTAAAATCACCAACTACAACAAAAAAAGATGAAATTGCATTAGACGAATTAGCTAAAATAGCTGGAATTGATGTTAATGAATATGGAATTGAAATGTTAAAAGCAGGAACAGACTTAGACGACTTCTCTTGTGAAGAATTAATCAATTTAGATGCAAAATCTTTAGAAAAAGATGGGAAAAAATTTGTAATAGCACAAGTTAATACAGTTAGTATTGAAGATGTATTAAAAAGAGAAGAACAAATAAAAGAAGTTATAAATAAGGCTATTGAAGAAAAAGGCCTAAGTTTATTTGTGTTTGCTATTACAGATATACTTAATAGCAATTCAGAAATTATAGCTTTAGGAGACAAAGCAGAAATAATTAAGCCAGCTTTTGGAAAAGAATTAGAAAATGACAAAGCATTTTTGGAGGGAGTTGTTTCTAGGAAAAAACAACTATTACCAAATATAGATAAAAATATTTAATTTATTAAGACGGAGATTTTTACTCCGTTTTTATAATTTTTAAAACTATGTTATTTTTTGAATTTTTTTCAATATAGGTTTACAATAGATATGTCACACCAAGATATAAAAAATAAATAGGAAGTACCAAAAATATGATATAATGAT
>CANQTU010000022.1 GCA_947626925.1 uncultured Clostridia bacterium
AAGTAGTAGTACCAATTAATTGAACTTCTCCATTTGATAGGGCAGGTTTTAAAATATTTGCAGCATTCATAGAGTGTTCACCATCACCAGCACCAATAATATTATGGATTTCGTCAATAACTAAAATAATGTTCCCATATTCTTTACATTCGTCAATAATACCTTTCATACGAGATTCAAATTGACCTCTAAATTGGGTACCTGCTATAACAGCAGTCATATCTAATAAATAAACTTCTTTATTTAAAAGTTTTGCTGGTACATTTTGTGCTGCAATTTTAAGGGCTAAACCTTGTGCAATAGCAGTTTTACCAACACCTGGTTCTCCAATTAAACAAGGATTATTTTTTGAACGTCTATTTAAAATTTGTATAATTCTTTGAATTTCTTTATCTCTACCAATAACAATATCAAGTTCATTATTTTTAGCTTTAAAAGTTAAATTAGTACCAAAAGTATCTAAGAATTTTTTCTTTTTGTTTTGCTTTACATTTTTCTTTTTTTCAACTTTAACTTTTTTTCTAGCACCAATTGGTTCTTCTTGATTTGTTTTATTGCCATTTTGATTATTAAACATATTTGTGAAAATAGAACCAAGTGGAATGGCTGCACCTGTTATTTTAGGACCTTCTTCATCACCGCTTGCATCAGTATTTTCAAAGGTGATGGCTCCTTCAATATTTTCTATATCTTCTAAATTGATGTTTTCTGCTAAATCTTTAAAAATACTTTCAAATTGTTTTGTCATATCTGCCAAATTTACTTTATCTTTTGATAAAATATCGCTTTGTTTTGCTAATACTTCATTTGGGTTAATTCCTTTTTTCTTAGCACAGTCATAGCAATAACCTTCCATAGATTCTTTTCCATTTTCTATTTTTTTATAAAAAAGTATTGCTGGATTTTTATTACATTCTGAGCATAACATATATTTAAAATTCCTCATTTCTATCTAAAATTAATCTATATTATAATAACTCAAAAATGCTAAATAGTCAATAATTTTAGCAAAAATTACATAGCTTGCCAAATAAAAATATAAATGTTATAATATATATGAGCGAGAGAAAAGGAGAAAAAATGAGAGTAGTTATTGCAGAAGAAAAAGCTTTTAATAAAAAACAATTAATTATTTATATAATAATAATAGTAATATGTATTATATCTATTATTATTGCTTCATATGTACAATTTTATGCTAGAATAGACTTCAAAAGATTAATAGGAATTGAGGTAGAGAGCGAATTTGGACAAAAGTCTGAAGAACAAATAGAATTATTAGAAACAAAATTTGATCAAATTTTTAATAATAGTGAAATTGATGGTAACGAACAAAACAACAAAAAAGAAGAAACCGATAAACCACTTATATATACAATAGTTGAGAAAAAAGAAAACAAAACTAACAGCTATGATGTAGATGTGCATATACCTTATATTAATATCAATAATGAAATAGCAAAACAATATAATGAAGAAATTAAAGATTTTATCAAAAAAACAAATAATGTTTTAGATAGTCAAAATAGCAATATAATTTATACAGTAGAATATGTTGCTAACATTCAAAATGACATTTTATCTGTAATGATTAGGTCAAATTTGAAAGAGGGAAGTAGTGCACAAAGAGTAATAATACAAACATATAATTATGATTTGAGAAACAATAAAAAAATCTCTTTAGAAGAAGTGTTAAAAATATATAATTTAGATATAAATGACACACAAACAAAGATTAAAAATAAAATTAATATAGAGGAAAATAAAGTACAAGATTTAAAAGAACTAGGTTATAATATTTTTAATCGTAATATAGATGATGATAGATATAAAATAGAAAATACAGATATTTTTTATTTAACGAATAATACATTGTATATTATTTATGCTTATGGAAATGAAGCACATACTAGTGAAGTAGATTTAGTAATTATATAAAAATAGTTGAAAGAGAAGCTTTTTACAGCTTCTCTTTTTGAAAATAAAAGGGGATGTTTTTTAAATTAAATCAGTTTTGTTACTGATTATATAAATATTCTAACAGTGAATTTTGTCCATTGTGTGAACGAAAAGTGATTTTTTGTTATGGTTGTTCACCAAGTTTTATTGTTAATTCTTTTTCTTCGCCATCACGATTTACTTTAATTTTCATTTCATCACCAATTTGATGTGAATTTTTAACTTCATTTAATTCATCCATTGAGGTGATTTTTTTGCCATCTGCTTCAATAATTACATCACCAATTTTAATTCCTGCTTTTTCACCAGCAGAGAAATCATCAACAGATTTAACATAAACACCAACAACTAGATTATTTGCTTTAGCAGTCTTTTCATCTAAATCCATACCAGAAATTCCAATATAAGGTCGTTTTACCTTACTATATTGAATTAATTGAGAAGTAACATCAGTAGTAGAATTTATTGGAATTGCAAATCCCATTCCTTCAATACCAGTTCCAGAAAGTTTAAGAGTGTTAATACCAATAACTTTTCCTTCGCTATTAACTAAAGCACCACCACTATTACCAGAATTGATAGCAGCATCTGTTTGAATTAAATTAAATGTTTTACCGTCTGTATCTGTAACTTCTCTATTTACAGCACTTATAACACCACAAGTAATACTACTTTGCAATCCTAAAGGGTTACCAACTGCCATTGCAAATTCACCAACTTTTATACTATCTGAATCAGCAAATTCTGCCTTAGATAAACCTGATTTTTCAATTTTAATAACAGCTAAGTCAGTTTGTTCATCTTTACCAATAATTTTTGCTTCATATTCTGTTTCATCATTAAATAAAGTAACAGTTACTTTTGTGGCCTCAGATATTTCGTAATAAGATTCAGAAGATGAAGTAGAAACGATATGATTATTAGTTAAAATATAACCATCATCACTAATTATAATTCCAGAACCACTAGCAGTAGCAGTACTTTGAGTTTGTCTACCAAACATTGACATTAAAGAATTAACATTATATTCTACTTTAATTCCTACAATAGAAGGTAAAATTTTGTTGGCAGCATAAACAGAAGTATCAGAATAATTAGATAATGATGTTTGTGATACGTATCCAGAACTTTGAGAATTACTAGAGTTATTTCCTGTATTAGAGTTTATATTTAGTATTTCAGAACGGATTGCAGGTACACCAAAACAAGCTCCTAAAACAACAGCACACCCTACTACACCACTAAAAAATGGCAATAAAACATTTTTTCCAAATCCAAATGAATGCTTTGAAGAACTTTCATTTTTGTAAATATCCTTATATGTATTTGGATTTTTGACTGTTTTAAAACTTGGTACACTTTCTTCCTTTTTTTGTTTTTCTTCCATTTTAAAATCCTTCCTTTCTAATTTGTATGAAATTCATACACACATCTTTAAAAATTATAACCTATTATATCGAAATAATACAATACTTTTGTGAAATTTGTGTGAAAAAAAGTTGTACTTGTATTGAAAATATTAAGATAAAAATATATAATGTAAGAAATAAATAAAAAAAGGAGATAAATATGAAAAAAAATAGAGTAAATGGAGTCACACTAGTAGCATTAGTTGTTACAATTATGGTATTATCAATAATTACAGGAATTACAGTATATAGCGGAAAGGAAGCAATTGAAAAAGCAAAAATAGAGGAATTAAAAACCAACATGCTTTTAATAGAAGCAAAAGCAAAAGAATATGTTGAAGAAGTGAATTTTAGATTTGGTATATCTCCAGAAAAAAAGAGTGATGAAGAAAAAGAACAAATTAGACAAGAAATTTATGTTACAAAAGCACAATTACAAAAAGCAGAAACAGCAGATAAAACTAAACTTGGAATTAGTGAAAGCGCTATATGTTATGCACTTACAGAAGATGCACTAGAAAGTTGGAGTTTAGACAAAATTGAATTAACAGAAGGTGAAAAATATTTAATTGTATTTGACGAAACTAGTGCAAAAGTTGAAATATATAATACAATGGGGTATAAAGGACAATATTCATTAACTGAAATTGATAAAATGTAAAATTAGGAAGTAAAAAATGAAAGAAAAAGAACTAGAAAGATTAACAAAATTAAAAGAAATTGAAAAAGATTTATATAGTAAGGGCTTCCAAAAGATATGCGGAATTGATGAAGCAGGTAGAGGACCATTAGCAGGACCAGTAGTAGTTGCAGGTGTAATTATGCCACAAAATTCAATGATAGAAGGAGTCAACGATTCTAAAAAGGTTTCGGAAAAAAAGAGAGAAAAGTTATATGATTTAATTTTAGAAGAAGCAATTAGTTATTCTGTTGCCATTATTGAACAAGATGTAATTGACGAAATAAATATTTTAAATGCAACTAAGCAAGGTGTTACAAAGGTGGTAGAAGAACTTGATGTAAAACCAGACTTAATAGTTGTAGATGCTTTAACACATATAGATACAAAAGGAATTCCATATGATTCTATAATTAAAGGTGATGCAAAATGTTATAATATAGCAGCAGCATCAATTATTGCTAAAGTAACAAGAGATAGAATTATGAGGCAATGGGACGAAATTTATCCACAATACGGTTTTATGAGCCATAAAGGATATGGAACTGCAAAACATATGGAAGCAATTAAGCAATATGGATTATGTCCTATCCATAGAAGAAGTTTTACGAAAGGAATAGTAGGAATTAAAGAATGAGTATATTAGATATCATTGAAAAAAAGAGAGACAACAAAGAATTAAGCAAAGAAGAAATTGAATACTTTGTAAAAACATATACTAATAATGAAATTATGGATTACCAAGCAGCAGCTTTATTAATGGCAATTTTTATAAATGGTATGACACATCAAGAAACAACATATTTAACATTAGCTATGGCTCATTCTGGAGAAATGTTAGATTTATCCACATTAAATAAAATAATTGTGGACAAACACTCAACAGGAGGAGTAGGAGATAAAGTTTCAATTGTTTTATTACCACTTGTTAGTTCTTTAGGAGTACCAATTGCTAAAATGTCAGGAAGAAGTCTTGGCTTTACAGGAGGAACTGCAGATAAATTAGAATCAATACCTGGTTATAAAACAGATATTGGAATAGAGCAGTTTAAAAAGAACATAGAACAAATTGGTATAAGTATGATTACACAAACATTGAATTTAGCACCAGCAGATAAAAAGATATATGCTCTTAGAAATAGCATTTCTTGTGTAGAAAGCATACCATTAATTGCTTCAAGTATAATGAGCAAAAAAATAGCTAGTGGTGCACAAAAAATAGTATTAGATGTAACTGTTGGAAAAGGTGCTTTTATGAAAAATAAAGAAGATGCAAAAAAACTATCTAATACAATGATACAAATTGGAAAATTAGCAAACAGAGAAACAGTATGTATATTAACAAACATGAATGAGCCACTAGGATATGCAATAGGAAATTCATTAGAAATTATAGAAGCAGTAAACTTTTTTAAAGGAAATATGCCAGAAGATTTGAAACAGGTAGTGCTAGAACTTGGTTCATATATGCTTAAATTGGCTGGAAAAGGTGATAAATTAGAAGAAAATAAAAAAATGTTATTAGAAAATATCGAAAATGGAAAAGCATATCAAAAGTTTTTGGAACTTGTAAAAAATCAAGAAGGAGATATTAGCTATATTGAAGATATATCAAAAATGCCAAAAGCAAACAATATAAAACCAGTAAAAAGTAGACAAAAAGGATATGTACAAGAAATTGATAGTAAAGAAATTGGAAAATTAGCAAATATGTTAAAAGATGAAAATGATTTAACTGCAGGAATTGTTTTAACAAAAAAAGTATCAGATAGAGTAGAACAAGGTGAGACTATTGCGTACGTACATGCTAATAATGAAAATAAATTAATAAAAGCTTGTGAAAAAATACAAGATATTATAAAAATAGCACAAAAAGAAGTTGAAAAAGAAAAGACAATTTTGGAAATTATAAAATGAAACATATTATTAAATAAGCTTAAATATTAAGCAAATTTTTTATAATTAATAAAAACAATTGAAAATTTATTGAAATGTGTTATAATTATAATTGGAAAGGAAGAAGTAAAATGAAGAAAAAGGAACAAAAAGAGCAAAAAACTAAAAGACCATATGATAAAGGTCAAATATTTGTCAAAATTATGGCAGGTCTTTTAGCAATTTTAATGGTAGCAGGAACATTTATAACACTAATATATGCATTTATTTAATAAAAGGAGAAAATAATGGTAATAAATTTAGGAATGAATTGGGAAAATTTTTATAGGGACAATATTGTTTCATATATTAAATCTTTGCAACAAAATCCTTTTGAATTAGTTACTTTAATATTAGATTTAGCAATTGTTATATTTTTATTATATTGCTTTTTCAAAGTGGTAAAGGGTTCTAGAGCTTGGCAATTAATTAAAGGAATTGCGTTATTAATTGTAGCTACATGGATAAGTGGGCTTGTTAACCTTAAAATTTTAAATTGGATTTTAACAGGTATAATGAATTTAGGAGTAATTGCTATAATTGTTATTTTCCAACCAGAATTAAGAAGAGGTTTAGAACAATTAGGAACAAATAAATTAACCAGATTTTTTGGACTTGATAAAGATGTGTCAACAAAAACAAAGGAAGATATTTATAAAGTAGTTATTGCAGCAACTGAACTTTCAAAAGCAAAAACAGGAGCATTAATTGTATTTGAAAGAGATATAAAAATTCAAGACATTATATCAACAGGAATACCAATGAATGCAGAAGTATCTCCACAATTATTAGTTAATATATTTGAACCTAAAACACCATTACATGATGGAGCAGTTATAATATCAAATAATAAAATTGCAGCAGCAGCTTGTGTTTTGCCATTAGCAGATGATAAAGACATAGCAAAAGAATTAGGAACAAGGCATAGAGCAGCTATTGGAATTTCAAAAGAATCTGACAGTATTGTAGTTGTGGTTTCAGAAGAAACTGGTAAAATGTCAGTTGCTAAAGATGGAACATTAATTGCAGATGTTAGGGAAGATGTATTAAAGAAAATTTTAATAAGTAATGTAGTAACAAAAAAATTTGCTATTGACAAAAAAGAAAGAAAAGAAAAAATAAAACAAATAAAAGAAAAAATGAAAAATAAACAAGAAGAAAAAGGAGAAAATTAATAAAGTCGCTAAAATAGCGACTTTTGTGCTTATAGTAATGTAAAAAGGAATGATAAAAAATGAGAAATATTAAATTAGTTATTGA
Source organism: uncultured Clostridia bacterium (assembly GCA_947626925.1). GTDB lineage: Bacteria > Bacillota > Clostridia > TANB77 > CAG-508 > CAG-269. The sequence continues at coordinate 7,243 of CANQTU010000022.1, forward strand.
ATATGATGGAAAAGAGTTCAATCGGGTGGCAAAAACAGCCTAATAAACTAAATATACAAGGAACTATTGAAAAAGCAATTGAACAAATAACAGGGGAAGAAGTGGAACTTATGGCATCTGGAAGAACTGATAGAGGAGTACATGCGTTGCGGTCAAGTTGCTAATTTTAAAACTAATTCCAATATTCCAATCGAAAAATTTGCAATAGCCATTAATAGTAATTTAAAAAAATCAATTTTAATAAAATCAGCAGAAGAAGTAGATGAAAAATTTCATAGTAGACTTTCATGTAAGAAAAAGACATATCGTTATATTATAGATAATTCAAAAATGCGGAACAGCTATTTATAGAAATTTAGAAACACATATTCCAATGAAACTAGATATTAAAAAAATGAAAAAAGCAATAAAATATTTTGAAGGTGAACATGACTTTAAAGCTTTTAAAGCAAGTGGAACAAGTTCAAAAAGTAGTGTAAGAACAATATATAAGGCAGAAATTATTGTAAAAGAAAAAGATAAAATATGGATAGAATTAACTGGAAATGGTTTCTTATATAATATGGTTAGAATTATAGCTGGAACATTAGTAGATGTAGGATTGGGAAATTTAGAACCAGAAGAAATCCCTAATATAATAGAAGAACAAAAGAGGGAAAATGCAGGAAAGACCTTGCCACCACAAGGATTATATTTAGTAAAAGTAGAATATGACTAATTAACAAAAAATAATTGTAAAGCATAAAATATAGTAAAATTGTAAAGGAGAGAAATTTATGAATAATTTACTTATATTTTTTGCTTTACCAATAGCAGTTATAATTATTTCTGTTGCTCTACAAAAAATTTTAAAATGTCCAATATTAGTTTCTGCAATAATATTTGCGATATTTTTAATAGTTACATTTATTATTAATAATTTAGAATTTTTAGTAGCTGCTATTGTATATGCTATTATTAGTTTTATTACAGCTTATTTAACATATATCATTTGCAGAATTTTAAATAGTCAATCTGAAAATTGTCGCCGAAATAATAATAATAATAATAATGACAATAATACAAATGATACACAAATTATTAATAATCTTATAGATGCATTAAATAATTCAAATAATACACAAGATTCTTGTGGATGTGGCTGTAATAACAATAATAACCAAGTTTCAGGTGTTAATGGAATTAGTGCTAGAATTAATGTAGTTCCTAATAATAATACAAATGGAAGAACAGGCTCAATTAATGGCTGTTACAGATCAAGACAATAGTTGAAAAAAGGAAAAAGCTGTGTTATAATTGAAAAACAAAAGAAAAGGAGAAAATAATGAAAGAAGTATTATTAGATTCTATTATAGATTGCATTAAATTAGTTCCATTTTTATTTATCACTTATCTAATTATGGAATATATAGAGCATAAAACAGAAGATAAAACTAAAGAAGCAATCAAAAAATCTGGAAAATATGGACCATTTATAGGAAGTTTATTGGGTATATTTCCACAATGTGGTTTTTCTGTTTCGGCAACTAATTTATATGCAGCAAGAGTAATTACATTAGGAACTTTAATATCAGTTTATTTATCTACATCAGATGAAATGTTGCCAATATTTTTATCAGAAGCGGTACCAATATCTAAAATTTTAAGCATTTTAGGAATCAAGCTGATAGTTGGAATGATAGCCGGATTTATAATCGATTTAATAATGAGATTAAAAAATAAAGATTTAGAAGATGAAAAAATAATAGACTTATGCGAAAAAGAGCATTGCCATTGTGAGCATGGCATTGTTAAATCATCTTTAAAACACACATTAAGTATTTCAGTTTTTATATTAATTGTTACAATTATTATAAACTTAGTAATTTATTTAATAGGAGAAGAAACAATTATAGGATTTTTACAAAACAGACCAATTTTAGGACCGATATTAGCAGGTATTATTGGATTAATACCTAATTGTGCATCTTCTGTTATTTTAACACAAATGTATTTAGAAAATGTAATTTCAGTTGCTACATTAATTTCTGGACTGCTAGTAGGAGCAGGAGTGGGGCTAGCTGTATTATTTAAAACTAACAAAGGAATTAAACAAAATATAAGAATTGTCTTATTATTATATATAATAGGTGTAATATCTGGAATAATAATTGAGTTTATAGGAATTAAAATTTAAAAAGTAATGAAGATATATTTTATCTTCATTACTTTTTCTTTTTTAAATTAACTATAATTGCGTCTTCATTATCAAATAAATATTTTGAATCTGTAACATCAGTTTGAACAGGGTTAAATTCATCTCTTTCATCTGTAAAATCAAGATTTTTTAAATTGAATTTTTTTCTTCCTGTATCATTATCATCTTCAGTAGCTGTGGTAACACCATCAGAATATTTACCAAAATCGTAAGTCTTAGTTTTTTGTGGTTCTTTATATTTTGATTCTAAGAATTGAAGGCTACCACATCCACAAGTTGGTTTTCCATCTATTTCTTTAATTCTGAAAGCAATTTGTTTTAAAGATAATTTTTGAAGTTTATCTAAGTTAACAACAGGAACCCTTTTCCATTCTACATCAGTATATTTTGGATCATACTCAACTTTATCATAATTAATACTATTTTTGTATTTCCACTCTCTGTGTAGACCAAATTCTTTTGACCACCATTCAATTTCATCATATTCTGCATTTCCTGTAAATATCTTATTAGCACAGTTAGATAATATAACAGACCTATAATTTTGTTTTTGTCCGTGAACTTCTAATTGTGATAAACTTTGAACAGATATTGTAGGAGCTACTTTATATTTTCTATATAAAGTAAACATTGGCTCAGTTGCTTTACATATAAAATCTGCAAATTCGTCTATATATAAGAAATGAGGAATACGTGTTGATTCAGAACCAGGTCTTCTTAAAACTGCATTTTGCATAGCTACTAAGTAAAACAATCCAAATGCCTTGTGGCCAGCTTCTCCTAGGTCTCCACGTCTAGTACAAATAAATATCATTTTTCCTTCTGATAATGCTTCATCAAAATCTACATTATTGTGTCTATTGCAAAGAATTGGTTTTATACCAGGTATTCTTAGTAAATTATCTAATTGTGCAACAGCTGTATAAAGATATTTTTCCATTTCTTGCTTTCCAGGAGCATTTTTATAAAAATTCTTTTTAAAATATGCAAGTTGAACAGAATATTTTTCTTTTAATTCTTCATCATGTGCCATAATTTCGCACATTTTTTCAATTAATTCAAAGTTAGTAAATAATTTTAGTAAATCTTCCATGTTAGGAAGTACGCCTTCATTCATTCTTGGATACATTTCTTTTAATAAAATAACAACATTTTCAATTGCTTGTGTAGAAACATCTCCACGGTAGGCTTCTTCTGGATCATTATGTGATGCCATATACATAGCTTTTAGTATAGAAGATATTGTAACAGCAATTTTATCAGTGTCATGATATATAAAAGGATTTAAACCAATTGAATTGCTATTAGATGGATCTATAATATCATATTCAACTCCAAAATTATTACATACTTCTGTCATATGACTTATTACTTCATAGTCTGGAGCCATTAAAGTAAGACCTAAATTTCTATAAACAGGAGTATCATCAATTGTACCCAAATTCATTTTTTTCAAATAAGCTTTTAATAAAGCTTCTTTTCCAGGCATAGGAGAAATCATATTTAAGTTGAAATTTTTATTTAAGTAATCATTGTCATAAGGTTTATTTAAAACAGCAATTTTTGTTTTTAATGCAGTAAATCCTAATTCTTTTGAAGCTTCTTTAAAGAAATGCTTTCTTTCGATATCTTTAGCAATTAATGGTTCATAAACTAAAGAAGTTTTTCCTGTTCCAGAACCACCACAAACGAATAATGACTGATATCTAGAAGATTCTGGTATGCAAATTTTATTATTATATCTATCATCATTACATAAATATAGTTCACAAGTATATGGTCCATGATCTTTTGATTTATCTTTTAGGCTTATACCACGAAAATCACCAATAGATTTAAGTGCATAAGAATCGTCTTGTACTTTATAGTAAACCCATTTAAAAAATGGATAAACTGTAACAAGTGGTAAATATAATGATAAACTAACAAATGCAGGTGTTACTAAATCTGAAAATTCAGTAATTATTTCCGTATAATTTGGAACTGATAATAGTAATAACCAAGCTCCCATATTTAACCATTGTACAAACATAGATATTGCAATTATATATAAGCCAACTGTAAATATATAGAAAAACATAGTTTTATGAGCTTTTGTTTTTGCAAATTTAGAAGTTGGCATAAATGCAAATGCAAAAATTGGGCAAGCCAAAGCAAAAACATATTTAAAAGGACCCCAATAAGAATAAGAAACACCTGTGAATATCATAAGAAGCATTTCAACTATTCTATCTACTGCTAAATATGCTGTTACTAATGTTAATAAATAAGTTGCAAAAGTATTTCTATCAGTATTTAATTTTTTCAAAAATTTATCTATTAATTTCATCAAATATATCCTTTCTAAAAATTATATTCTTACCCTTATATTATCCTACAAAATGAGGAAAAAAACAAGACTTTTGAGCAAATTTGTTGATAAATTTGGAATAAAAAAGGAGCATTATGAATATAATAAAGAAAAATGTAATGAAAAGAGGATATTATATGCAATATGAGTATTATGTAAGAGAACAAAAAATAACAGAAAAAACTGAAATAGAAAAAGAGAAGGAATTAGTAAAAGCAATTATTAAAGCAAGAGAAGAACTAAAAGTAGCAAACCTTAATTTTGAATATGCACAAGATGGTTTAGTAGACTATTACACATATCAAATAAAAGCAAATCAAGCCAAATTAGACTATTTAATAAAAGTAGCAAAAGCAAAGGGAATAGAGGTCGACATGATAAATGACTTAAAATTTACACTATGGGATGAAGAAGAGGTAGGGTAAAGTATAAAGTAATATTTGTCCATTTTTCAACATACAAATGATTAAGGGAGTTGAATCAAATGGATGTAAATATTATTACTTATTTAGCATGTATCTGCTTTATTTTCATATTTGGAAGAATTTTTATATTACCACTCAAAAAAATATTAAAAGTGATTTTTAACTCTATATTAGGTGGAATTTGTATTTTTATTATTAACATTGTTGGAGCAAATTTTGGATTTCACATTGGATTAAATTTTTTTACAAGTATAATAATACGGCTTATTAGGGCTACCAGGAGCAGTTTGCCTTATTATAGTTAAATTATTAATTGGATAAAGAAAAAAAGCTTTAGTAAGAATACTAAAGCTTTTAAAATGCACAAATTATTCAACAGTAACAGATTTTGCAAGATTTCGAGGTTTGTCTACATCTAATCCTTTTTCCTTTGAAATGTAATATGAAAGTAATTGCAAAGGAATAATTGATAAAATAGGAGAGATGAAAGAGTTGGTTTCTGGAATCTTGATAGTCATATCAAACATGTTCTCATCTACATTTTGATTAGTAATAACCAAAGTTTTTGCACCACGAGTAATTACCTCTTGAATATTGCTAATCATTTTTTCTACTAAATGTTTTTCAGTTATAATACTAACAACAGTAATTCCATTTTCAATAAGAGCGATAGGTCCATGCTTTAATTCACCTGCTGGATAACTCTCAGAATGTATATAAGAAATCTCTTTTAATTTCAAAGAGCCCTCTTTAGCAACAGCCTCGTCGACACCTCTTCCTAAGAAAAACACGTCTTTTTCTTGGTATATTTTTTTAGAAAATCCTTTAACATTTTCAGAAATTTTTAAAGTTTCTTCTATTTTTTTAGGTAATTCTATAATATCTTTCTTTAAATCATTAATTTGTTTATTATCTAATTCTAATATTTGAGCAAAATAAATGGCTAAAATAGCAACTAAAACAACCTGTGATGTATATGCTTTAGTTGAAGCAACAGCAATTTCTGGACCAGCATGTGTATAAATTGAATAATCTGCTTCTCTTGTAATAGAACTTCCAATAACATTACTAACAGCTAAAGTTTTAGCTCCTTTTTCTTTACAAAGCTTTAGAGCTGCTATTGTATCGGCTGTTTCTCCAGATTGAGAAATGAAAATGCATAAGGTTTTATTATCTACTAGAGGATCTCTATACCTAAACTCTGAAGCTACATCAACTTCAGTAGGTATTTTGCAAAGTTTTTCCATTATATTTTTTCCAACTAGACCAGCATGCATAGCTGTACCACAAGCAATAAAATAAATTTTATTTAAACTAGACAAATATTCTTTTGTAAAATTCAATTCATCAAATTCACATTTTGATGAATCATTAAATTTAGCACCAATTGTTTCACGAATAGCAGTTGGTTGTTCATAAATTTCTTTTAACATAAAATCTTCGTATCCATCTTTTTCAGCACTAGCTGCATTCCATTCAATGCTTTTTGTTTCTTTTTGAATATGCTCTAAATTTTTATTATAAAAATCTACACTATTAGTAGTTAAAATTGCAAATTCAAAATCATCTAATAAGTAGAAATTTTTTGTAAAAGAGAGAATAGCTGGAATATCAGAAGAAATATAGTTCTCATTTTCACCTTTTCCAATAACAAGAGGACTATCTTTTCTTGTTACAATCATACAATTTGGATGGTTTTTACAAATAATTTCAATTGCGTAACTTCCTTTTAAATCTGAGCATGCATTTTTAACAGCTCTTAAAAATTTTAAATCATCATTTTTTTCGTCTTTATTATAATAGTAATGAACTAAATTAGGTATAACTTCAGTATCAGTTTGTGAATAAAAAGTATAACCTTTTTCTGTTAGAAAATTTCTTAATTCATGATAATTTTCAATAATACCATTATGAACAACACTAAAAGTTTTGCTATTATCCATATGAGGATGAGAATTTTCTTGTGATGGTTTTCCATGTGTTGCCCATCTAGTATGTGCAATACCAATTGTTCCTGTTAAATTATCAATTCCTTCTAAGTTATATAAATTTTTTACTCTTCCTTTATCTTTCATAATTGAAAGACCATTTTTTTCAATAGTTGAAATACCAGCTGAATCATAGCCTCTGTATTCCAAACGAAGCAAACCATTTATTAAAATTGGACTTGCTTTTTGGTTTCCTATGTAACCTACAATTCCACACATATTGTGAACCTCCTTAAAATATATTTTGGAATTGAAAGTATGCAAATAAAGCTTAAATTTATTAATTTTTGTTACAGCATCACTACTGTTTTTTAATTAATAATATGACCTTAAGCAGTAGTCACTAGAGTATCCGCCGAAAATTTCGATAACTCTAGACCTCGTCAACTTATCTAAAATAGAAAAGTCCAGGCGCTTTCTTATTTAAAAAATCCTCCTTTCAAAAAATTGCAATTCTTTCAATTTACACTATTATATTACACTAAAAAATGAAATGTGACAAGTATTAGTGAAAAAATTGTATATACGATTGAAAAAAAAGATAATTTATTATATAATTTACATGGAGGAGGGGATACCTATGGATTTAATTGGAATTATTGTTGCTATGGACGAAGAAAGAGAAGAAATATATGATTTAATGAAGGATGTAAAAATAGAACAAGTATACAATTTAAGATTTCTAGTAGGGACCATCCAAGAAAAGAAATGTGTACTAGTAAAAAGTGGAGTTGGAAAAGTAAATGCAGCACGAGCAACACAAATAATGCTAGATAAATATTCAATCAAATATATAATAAACTTGGGAGCAGGGGGCTCAATAAATGGTTTATTAAATGTAGGGGATGTATTAATTGCAAGACAAGTAGTACAACACGATTTTGATATTACAGCATTTGGACATAGTAAAGGATATATAACAGGAGTGGGAGATAAAATAGAATGTAATGGACAATTAATTAATGAGTTAGAACAAATTATACAATCAATACCAGAAAGAAAATATCAAATAAGAATAGGAACAATAGCAACAGGTGATATTTTTTGTACAGAACCATGGATGAAAGACAAAATACGTGCAAAATTTGATGCTGATGTTATTGACATGGAAGGTGCGGCAATTGCACAAGTATGTTATCTAGATAATATCCCATTTATGTGTATAAGGTGCATATCAGATACACCAAACAGAAAAAATGCATCAACATTTGATGAAAACATAAAACTAGCATCAAAGCATTGTGCAAATTTGTTGAAAGAATTTTTAGCATAAAATAAATTATAATACTTGCAAAAAGACACCTAAATATAGACCTGTCCCAAAAAGGGACAAAATGGGTACACTGGTGCCTGTCCCAGAACGGGACAAAAATAAAAAAAGGCAGTTTCTAAACTGCTTTTTTATTTGGTAATTCTATAAATTTGGTAGCGAAGAGTGGATTCGAACCACCGACCTGTCGGGTATGAACCGAATGCTCTAGCCAACTGA
>CANQTU010000023.1 GCA_947626925.1 uncultured Clostridia bacterium
CATGGGTTCAATACCCGTACGGGAATTGAACCCATGTCTCCGCCCTTTCACGGCGGAGACATGGGTTCAATTCCCGTACGGGTCACCATTTTAATTAAATAAATTGCCACTTTAGCTCAGCTGGCCAGAGCATCGCACTTGTAATGCGAGGGTCCCCAGTTCGAATCTGGGAAGTGGCTCCATATAGTCAGCAGTCTTGAAAATGTTCTTGGTTGTTGGCTTTTTATTTATCTTCTAGATTCCATAAATAAATTACACTTTTCAATAAAATAAAAAAATGCAAAAATAAGAGCACCATAAAGAATAATAAAAAATGTAGCATAACCAATTTTAAAAGATAAACCTGTAAAATAACAAAACCACTTAATAAAAGTTTTATGAATAGAATTCATACCTTCAACATAACTATTATTTTTAGCCATAATAAAATTTTCAACAGGAAAATAATATAACGTAGAAAACTTATATAACATGTCTGTATTTGGATATTCTAAACCAAGTTCCCACTTTTTAATTTGCCTTTCATCTACAGAAATTCCTAAATTATTTAATTCTTGAATAATATTAATATAACTCCAATTTTTTTCTTTTCGTAAATCAAATAGCAGTTCTTCTAAAGTTCTTTTCTCTGTTTGAAAATTCTCATTTTTATTAATTTCTTTCTTATTCAAAACTATTTCTCCTTAATATTTTATTTACCTTACACATTCTATCCTTGTTGCAATAGGATATTCAACTTCTATTGACTCAATTGGTTTATCAAAATATATATTTACATTTTTCCCTTTGTAATCATCAGTTGAAAGGCTATCCCATTGAGTATTTTCTGTTATTTCTACCCCAAATATATGTGGTAGAGAATAAGTTTTGCCATCTATATTATAATCTTGAATATACTTACAGTAAATATTATCTGCTGATGCAGACTGTATTTCTACATTTTTTATTTCTTTATCAGTATTTATTATTTGATTTAATTCATTATATATTGTATAAGTAGGAATTACATTTAAAGTTGTTCTATTTGGAATTATAAAATTCATATTTGCATTACTTACAAGTTTTCCTGTAACTACTATTATATAATGATTAGGTGATAAATCTTCTTTTTTAATTTCTTCATTTGTTTCATTAATAAGAAGTGATGAGATATTTTCTATATTTATATAACCTTCTTTAAATTCTTTTACTTGAAAACCTGTATTGCCTCGTAGCATATACAGATCACTTATATGTACAACATTTTCGTCTACAGTATCTATCATTCCACATATAGTTTCGTTATCACTTATTTTCATTCCATTATTAAAATTAGTATTAAAAAATTCTAATAAATTAGAGTCATTAGAAATTGAAATACTATTAGTGGTTTGTGATATATTACTTTTATTAAAACTTATAAATATTCCAACAAGTAAAAATACTATAATTACGATTATTGGTATTACTATTTTTTTCATTTAATATTATCTCCTCAAAACAGTTTGATTAATTATAGCATACTTGAAAAATGTTTACAAAAGTATTTTTTCTTTATAAACAATATTATCGTTTATAATATTTGACAAATATAATAAAAATGTGTATAATAAAGATAGAAAGTAAGTAGCCACAGACAATGTGTGTTACCTAAAATAATTGGATAAACACCACACAGCTAGGCAAAGCTAAATGTGGTGTTTTTTATATTTGTTTGTCAGTCCATATTATGTATAAAATACACAACAAGGCGACATTTATGGTTAATGAAATCATAAATCCTAGAAAAAGGAAAAGTAAAAATTCTACCATAATGACCACCTCCTTACTCTCGACAACAATCGAGGCGTAGAGGCAACACACACACCTGCTTATACTTACTCTCTATGTTAAGTACTATACTATATTTTTTTATATATTTCAATAGCAAAACATTAATTTAGAACAAAATATATCAAAGAGTAAATATTTATAAATGTGCACATTATTGCACAAGAACAGATTTCTATTTACAAATAAATAACTTTTTGATAAAATACTAAATAAAAAAGAAGAAAAGGTGTAGTAAAAATGGAACAAATAGCAATAGTTACAGGCGCATCAAAAGGAATAGGAAGAGAAATAGCAAAACAATTAGCAAAACAAGGAATAAAAGTAATTGCAAATTACAATAAATCTGAGCAACAAGCAAACGAATTAAAGCAAGAATTAGAAAAAGAAAACATAGAAATAGACATATTTAAAGCAGACATATCTAAAAGAGAAGAAGCACACAAATTGGTACAATTTGCTTTAGAAAAATATCACAAAATAGACATATTAATAAACAATGCAGGAATAAGTGAATATAAAATGTTTGTAGACGAAACAGATGAAGACTGGAATAGAGTAATAGGTACAAATTTATATTCAGCATTTGCAATGTCACAAGAAGTAATCCCAAATATGGTAAGTAATAAAAAAGGATGTATTATAAATATATCATCTATATGGGGAATAGTAGGGGCTTCTTTAGAAGTTTTATATTCTATATCAAAAGCAGGGATAAATGGAATGACAAAAGCATTAGCAAAAGAATTAGGACCATCTAATATAAGAGTAAATGCAATTGCCCCAGGAATAATATCAACTGAAATGAATAAAAAGTTTTCAAAAGAAGAAATAAAAGATATAGAAGAAGAAATTCCACTAGAAAGGATAGGAAAGCCAGAAGAAATTGCCAAATGTGTAAAATGGTTAATAGAAGATAATTATACAACAGGTCAAATTATATCTATAAACGGCGGATGGGCTATTACATAGAACAAAAAAACGACTTTTGCAAGTCGCTTTTTTAATTTTCATTATTTTTTAATTTTCTTTTATAATTTCCAGAAATTATTTTTGGAAGATAAGTAATTAATTTATAAACAGCTAAACGTACTTTTTTGCTCCATAAATAAGATCTTCTTAATTTTCTTGCTGATCCTAAAGATACAGGTTCGTCTTCTAAAACTAATAATTCATTTTGGACTTTTTCTAGAGGGAAAATATAATTTTCGCCATTATTATTATCCCAACAATCGTTTTCATCCTTAAAACAGAAATTAAATGTTTCACCTTCACCTAATTCTATTTCTGCTTGGAAACCTAAATCTGTCTTTTCCATTTTTAAATCATTTACATTATCCCAATTTAATCCAAAGCCATAATGAATAGTAACCTCTTCACATGAATCTTGAAAAAGTTGTCCTGTATAAGATATTTTAACTTTACTATTTTCAATTAATTTGTCTGTATTGAAAAATATATTTTTTGTTAGTTCCATTTAATTTATCTCCTTATTTATCTTTTGCTTTTTACATTATAATATTAAATTTTACAATGTTCAAGTATTTTTCCAAAAATTTTCAAAAATTTTTGGAAATTTTGTCTAACTTGGAATAAAAAAACATCAAAAACATAGAATGAATTAGAGAATTTATCAATAGATAGTTGTCAAAACCAAGAGTTTGTGATAATATTGAAATAGAATATTAAATAAGGGGAAGTATTGTTATGAAAGGATTTGTAAAAGAAAATTCGGAGGAAGAAGAAATGAAAAAACAAGAAGATGTAGAGCAAGAACAAAATGAACCTAAAAAATCTAAAAAAGAAAAAAAGGAAGAAAAGAAACTAGCAAAACAAAACAAAAATGAAAAAGAGAAAAAGCAAAAAAACAAAAAAGAAAACAAGCAAGAAGAAAAGCAAGAAAATAAAGAAGATAAAAAATTTGAACAAGCAAAACAAAAATCTAAAAAAATAGAAAAACAAATGCAAGAAATGATAGAAAAAAGAAAAAGAAGATGGATACTTGTAACAGTAATAGCAGTAGTAATAGTAATTGCAATCTTTTTATCTACCATATTTGCCTTAGTTAATATAAATAATGAAAAAATATTTAGTGGAATTTCAATTTCTGGAATAGATGTATCAGGCCTAACAAAAGAAGAAGCAACAGCAAAAATTAATGATATATACCAAGAAAAAAAGGAAAAGGAAATTGGTATTCAATACGAAGATTATGAAACAACATTAAATCCAACATTAATGGAAGTCAACTATGACGTTGAAAATGCAGTAGAACAGGCATTTCTAATTGGAAAAAATGAAAATATATTTATAAATAACTATAATATTTTATTTACATTGATAGCTAAGAAAAATATTCCTGTGAACATGACATTAAATGAAGATGTAGCAAAACAAACAATTAATGATATTGGAGTAAATTTACCAGGAGTTATTATAGAATCAAGCCATGCAATTGAAGAAGATGAATTAATAATAACAAAAGGAAAAGCAGGAGTTGTAATACAAACAGACCAATTACTAAATCTTGTGAAAGATAATTTAAATGACATTAATACAAATGAAGATGATATTATAATTCCAGTTGAGCAAAAAGAGCCAGATCCTATTGACATAGATAAAATACATGAAGAAGTTTATACTGAAGCAAAAGATGCATACTATACTAAAGACCCATTTACAGTATATCCAGAAGTAGAAGGAATAGACTTTGATGTAGAAGCGGCTAGAGAAATGTTAAAAGAAGATAAAGAAGAATATGTAATTCCTTTAAAAATAACAAAACCAAAAATAACATTAGACCAAATTGGTTCAGAAGCTTTCCCAGATAAGCTATCAACATTTACAACAAGATATGATGTAAGTGATGTAGACCGTTCAACGAATTTAGTAATTGCTTGTCAAAAAATAAACGGAAAAGTTGTTTTAGCAGGAGATACATTCTCATATAATAAAGCTTTAGGTCCAAGAACAGCTTCAGCAGGGTATAGAAACGGAAAAATATACTCAGGTGGAGAAGTAGTAGACGGAATAGGTGGGGGAATTTGCCAAATATCTTCTACTTTATATAACACCGTATTAATGGCAAACTTACAAATAGTAGAAAGAAGAAATCATCAATTTGTTACATCTTATTTACCAGCAGGAAGAGATGCAACAGTAGTATATGGAGCAACAGACTTTAAATTTAAAAACACAAGAAAGTATCCAGTTAGAATTCAAGCAAGTGCAAAAAACGGAATTGCAACAATATCAATTTATGGAATAAAAGAAGAAAACGAATACACATTTAGTTTTAGTACTAGAACAGTAGCATCTATTCCATTTACAACAAAATATGAAGAAGATGCATCTTTATCAGCAGGAACAGAAAAAATAAAACAAAAAGGAGCAAATGGTTTAAAAACAGAAACTTATATAACCAAAATGTTAAATGGTAAAGTAGTATCAACAACATTGCTTTCAAGAGATACTTATGATGCTATGGCAAGAATTGTTATAAGAGGAACAAAACAAGATGGTGGAAATAATAATAACAATTCTAATTCAACTCAAACAAAGCCAGCAGTACCAGAAACACAAACACAACCTACAACTCCAACAACGCCAAGTGAAACAGAACAAGAGCCAACAGAAACTCCTGGAACAGATACTAGTGGAACAAATCCATAATATATAAATTTATAAAAAATAAAGCCTTTAGAAATCCTAGATTTTTTAAAGGCTTTTAAGCTTTTTAATAGTCCTTAACTATTGACAATAGGTAAAAAAGGTACTATAATTAAAAAGCATTAATTAAATAAATGGGCCATTAGCTCAGTTGGTAGAGCAGCAGACTCTTAATCTGACGGTCGGAGGTTCGAACCCTCTATGGCTCACCATCTAAAATGTGCAATTGGGGACGTTTCCTTTTGCACATTTTTGTGTGTTTTGGGACATATCTGTTAATATTTGAAATTTTTTAAAAATCTATTTTCAAAAAAATAATATTATGTTATATTATATTACGAATGAAATAAAGGAAAGGAAACAAAAGATGAAGGACAAAATCGTAACAATAGTATTAAGCATAATATTATTCATTGTTCCAATATCAATAATACCAAGTCAATGGGGAGAATACAATTTAGTAAAAATAATAATATTATTGATATGTGGATTAGTATTACTAGTTACAACACTAATAAGAATTGATAAACTAAAATTTGATAAAACTGACATACCCATACTAATCTTTGGAGCATTAGCAATATTAAGTGCTATCTTTTCTAAAGACATAAATAAATCACTCTTAGGAGAAACAAATAGATATGAAGGATTGTTAACTATAATAACATATATTTTAATATATTATAATAGTAAATATTACTTTAAAAATTATAAAAAATTTATAACAATATTATCAGTAATATATATTTTGATATCAATATTTGCAATAATACAGCTTTATGTAGGAAATAACATTAAATTACCACCAATATTTTCAAAAGGAGCATGTGGCACATTTGGAAACACAAATTTTATGGGAAGCTTTGTTAGCCTTATTTTACCTGCATTTATATTAGGATCAGTATTTAGAAATCAAAAAATATACTACATAGGAAGTATAGCTAGTTTTAGTGCAATGTTGGCTTGTACCGCAAGAAGTTCTTTTGTAGCATTTTTAGTAAGTATAATATTAATAATAACATATCTAATAATTAAAAGGAATAAAAAATATTGGAAAAGATTTTCTATATTAATTCTTTCATTTATTTTATGTTTTACAATTATAAATTTAACTGATAAGAATAAAAGAGTTAATAATAAGATAAGTAGGACAGGAGCAGATATAGAACAAGCTGTTAGTACAGGTTTAAGTGATAAAATGGCATCTGGAAGAATTGGGATTTGGAAAATTACAATAAAATTAATTGGAAAAACGCCAATATTAGGCTGTGGAGTAGATGCATTAAGTAGTGGATTAGAACAAGAATTACCAGAAGAAAATACAAACTTTATTATAAAAAGTCATGTATATATAGACAAAGCACACAATGAATATTTGCAAATAGCTGCAACAATGGGAATACCAGCATTAATAGCTTATCTAATTTTTATAGGTATAATTCTAATAAAAGGGATAGAAAAAATGTTAAAGCATAAAGTAATAACAATATATACTATAATAATTATTAGCTATTTAATACAAGCATTTTTCAATATTAGCACAATAGGAATTGCTCCAATATTTTGGTTTGTATTAGGAATGGCATCAAGAAACATAAATAGAAAAAAAGAAATAGTATAAAAAACAGATAGTAAACAATATAATATAAATTGATTTACTATCTGTTTTTTTATAAAATAGAAAATAAAAATTAAACAACTTCAAATCCAATATCTTCAATTCTTTCTTTAATTATATTTTCATCTACTGAATCTTCAGCCATAACTGCAACTAGACTATCTTTATGGCTAGCTAAAACACTTTCAACACCATCAATAGACTGAACAGCATTTTTAATTCTATTCTCGCATCCTTCGCAAGACATACCATTTACATTAATAATTAATTTTTTCATTTATATCAGACCTTTCTTTTAAATTTCAAGAATTATAATATAACAATAAGTTCGCATTGTCAAGAGGTGTCCCGTTCTGGGACAGGCACAAGTGTACCCATTTTGTCCCTTTTTGGGACAGGTCTATGCATAGACGTATTTTAAAAATTATGTAAATCCCCAAAAACAATTGACAAAAATTCGTAAAAAGGCTACAATAATAATGTTGGAAAAATAAAAAAGGGGTGATGGATATGCTAAAAATATATTGTACAGATATGGAAACAGACAAACTTGAAGAAATTAAGGAATTCAGAAAAGGAGCATGGATTAATTTAGTAAATCCATCGGAAAGCGAAATAAAAAAAGTATGTGAAAATATTAATATACAAGAAGATTTTATTCGTGATGCCCTAGACTTTGAAGAAAAAGCAAGAATTGACCACGAAGAAGATGACGATACAACACTTTTTGTTGTTGATGTACCAATAATAGAAAAAAATGAAGAAAATGACATATATTCAACTATGCCATTAGGTATGATAGTGGTAAGAGACGACTATTTTCTTACAGTATCACTAAGAAAAAACAAGGTAATAGAAGATTTTGAGAAGAAAAAAATAAAAAATTTTCAAACGTACAAAAAGACTAGATTTATATTCCAAATTTTATATTTAAATTCTTCATATTTCTTATATTACCTAAAGAAAATAAACAAAGAAACAGAAATAGCAGAATACATATTAAAAAATTCTATGAAAAACAAAGAACTTTTAAAATTACTAAGCTTAGAAAAAGGTCTAGTTTATTTTACAACATCACTTAAATCTAATGAAATTGTTATGGAAAAAGCAATGAGAGGAAAAATTGTAAAATTATATGAAGATGATGAAGAAATACTAGAAGATGCAATTACTGAAAACCGCCAAGCTATTGAAATGGCTCAAATATATAGTAATATTCTTAATGGAACAATGGATGGATATGCTTCAATAATTTCTAATAACTTAAATGGAGTAATGAAATTCTTAACATCAATAACCATTGTGCTTGCCGTGCCAACAATGATATCAAGCTTTTGGGGAATGAATGTAGGACTACCATTTCAACATAGCCCATTTGGGTTTGTAGTTATGATATTTATATCTGTTGTGCTTACACTTTTAGTTACATGGTGGTTAAAAAGAAAAGATATGTTAAATTAATTATAATAATATAAAAGTTGCCAAAAGGGACGGTCCTTTTTGGCAACTTTCTTATAATTTTATCAATTTTTTAAAATTCAAGTCCAACAATACTAGCAATTTTATCTAATTGAACTTTTAAGAAATTATAAGTCGATTCGTCAATATTTGTACTAACACCAGTTTCATAATCTTGAATTGTTTTTTCAATATCTAGTAATTTCATATTTCTTAAACCTAAAGCTGAGTTTTTATACATATAAATAGGAATATAATCAGCTTTGTTAATACTAATTTTACCATTTGAATGTTTTGTTATATCCAAATTCAAAATAATTGAATTTCTAGTATTTTCTGCATTTTGATCACAAATAAAGTTACCTAATGCATAAATTACAAAACATTCTTTTTCAGTTCCATCTTCCAAAGTAACTGTTCTTTTTTCCATTTGTTCTAGTACATGAGGGTGATTTCCTAAAATTATATCAACACCATTTTTAAAAAGAAAATCAGCCAAATATTCTTGTTCCATATTAGCAGTTGTTCTATATTCTGTTCCCCAATGCATACAGCTAACAATAATATCAGCGTTTTGTGCTTTTGCATTTTCTATATCTTTTAAAATTAAATTTTCATCAATTAGATTAACGCAAAATGGCTTGTCTGAGGGAACAGCAATTCCATTTGTACCATAAGTATAATCTAAAAAAGCAATTTTAACACCTTTTACATCTTGGAAAAAAACAGTATCTCTTTCTTCTGCAGTTTTGTAAGTTCCCAAATGTGCAATTTCATAATTATCCAAAACATCAATTGTCCTAGAAAGACCAGAAAATCCCATATCAAGACAATGATTACCAGCTGTTGTAATAACGTCTAAACCAAGTTGTTTCAAACTATATGCTAATTGGTCAGGAGAATTAAAAGTAGGATAATTACTATATCCACGATCCTTACCTGCAAAGCTAGTTTCTAAATTGCCAATAGCAATATCTGAATTTTCAATATAAGGTTTTATTTCATCAAAAACATAAGAAAAACTGTAAGTATCAGTTTGTGCATCATATGCATCCATATATTGAGTATTGTGGCACATAATATCTCCAATTGCAGTCATTGTAAAGGTTATATCAGCCTGTTCTTGATTTTCAGAAGATACTATATTTCCATCATTATTTGGATTTTGACTAAAAGATTCCACAGATTGTTCCTGTTTTTGTGGATGATGGCCAAAGAACATAACAAAAACACAAATAACAAGAATAACAATTATAAAAATTAATAAAATATTAATTAATTTTTTATCATCACGAAATTTGTTTTTTCTATATCCTCTATTATTTCTTTTCATAACAAAAATATTCCTTTCTTAGTCCAAATTATTATTAACAAGGTATCACAAAAAATAAAAAAATTCAACAAAATGTATAATTTTGATTGAAAAACATATACTAATAAAAACAACATACAAATTTAGCAGAAAATAAAAAGGAGGGAAATTAAGTGAAGGTAGTAGACAAAATAGCATTAGTATTAATCATAATAGGTGCTCTTAACTGGGGATTAATTGCTTTATTCAATTTTGATTTAGTAGCAGCTATTTTTGGTGATATGACAGTTATTTCGAGAATTGTTTATGGATTAGTTGGTCTATCTGGACTATGGGGAATAAAATTATTATTTGATGATTAATTATAAAATTTAAAAACTTGCCAAAAAGGACAGTTCCATTTGGCAAGTTTTATTTATACTTTCATTGAAAGACCAACTTTTTGTCTTTCTTTATCAATTTTAATTACTTTTACTTTTACAACATCTCCCACAGAAACAAGATCTGAAGGATTTTTTACATATTTATCACTCATTTCTGAAATATGTACTAAACCATCATGTTTTACTCCAATATCCACAAATGCTCCAAAGTCTATTACATTTCTAACTGTACCTGTTAGTACCATACCTTCTTTTAAATCTTCTAACTTTAATACATCACTACGTAAAATTGGTTTTGGCATATCTTCACGAGGGTCTCTACCTGGTTTTGATAATTCACCAATAATATCAGATAATGTCATTTCTCCTATTTCTAATTCTTTTGCTATTTCTGGTACTGAAATAGATTTTAATTTATTTCTTAATTCCTCTAATTTTTCTTTATCTTTTAAATCTTTTTTGTCAAATCCTAGTTTTGCTAATAATTTTTCTGTTGCTTCATAGCTTTCTGGGTGAACTGCTGTAATTTCTAATGGGTTATCTCCATCTAAAATTCTTAAAAATCCAGCACATTGTTCAAATGCAACTTTTCCCAATTTAGGAACTTTAAGTAATTGTTTTCTATTTTTTAATTTTCCATTTTCATCCCTGTATTTTACTATATTTTTAGCAATTGTGCTATTTATTCCAGAAACATAAGACAATAATGATGGTGTAGCTGTATTAACATCAACACCTACTTTATTAACACTATCTTCTACTACGCCTGTTAGACTTTCGGCTAATCTTTTTTGATTAACATCATGTTGATATTGTCCTACTCCAATTGCTTTTGGATCTATTTTTACTAATTCTGCAAGTGGGTCTTGTAATCTTCTAGCAATTGAAATTGCTCCTCTAATAGACACATTTATATCTGGATATTCTTCTGTTGCCAATTTTGAAGCGGAATAAACAGAAGCACCAGCTTCACTTACAATCACATAATGTACAGGTCTATTAGCTTCTTTAATCATATCTGCCACAAACATTTCAGACTCACGAGATGCAGTTCCATTTCCAATAGCAATCATATCTACGTTATCTTTTTCAATTAACTTTAAAAGTTCTTTTTTGCTACCTTCTACATCATTTTGTGGTTCTGTTGGATATACAGTTGTATAATCTAAAACTTTTCCTGTTTCATCAATAACAGCTATTTTACAGCCAGTTCTATAAGCTGGATCAAATCCCATAACAGTTTTACCTTTAATTGGTGCACCTAAAAGCAATTGTTTTGAATTTTGACCAAATACTTTAATTGCTTTTTCTTCTGCTTTTTCGGTTAAGTCACTACGAATTTCCCTTTCAATAGAAGGCTCAATTAATCTTTTAAAACTATCTAAAATAGTTTCTTTAAGCATAGAGGTAAATTGATTATCTCCTTTTAAAATATCTCTTTCAATATAAGCTAATATTTTTTCTTCTGGCTTTTCAATTTTAACCTTTAAAAATTCCTCTTTTTCACCACGGTTAATGGCTAAAATTCTGTGACTAGGAATATATTTAATTGCTTCTTGATAATCATAATACATTTCATAATTTGATTTTTCTTCTTCTTTAGATGCTTTTGTTTGAATTGTTGCTTCTCTGTAACACTGCCTTTTTATTTCTTTTCTATATTTAGCATTATCAGAAATATCTTCTGCAATAATATCCAAAGCACCTTGAATAGCTTCCTCGGCAGTATTTACTACTTTATCTTTATTCTTTTTATCTTCATCAGATAATTTATCAACATTAATATATTCTTTTGCAATTTCGTTAATTGGTTTAGTTTCTTTTTGTTCCATAATAATTTGAGCCAATGGTTCTAATCCTTTAGCCTTTGCAACAGTTGCTCTTGTTTTCTTTTTTTGTTTATATGGTCTATAAATATCTTCAACTTCTGCTAAAGTCTTGCTAATTGCTATTGCTTGTAAAAGTTCATCAGTTAACTTCCCTTGTTCATCAATTGACTTAATTACTTCCTCTTTTCGTTGTTCCAAATTCCTTAAATATGTTAGCCTTTCTCCTAAATCTCTTAAAACTTCATCAGAAAGACCACCTGTTACCTCTTTACGATATCTTGCAATAAATGGAATTGTATTTCCTTCATCTATTAGTTTTACTGTATTTTCCACTTGTGATGGTTTTATATTCAATTCTTCAGCAATTATTTTTATAATTTTTTCCATTATATAAATTCCTTTCTCAGCTTAATATTTTAAAGAATCATCTTCTTTAATCCAGTCAGATACTTGAGCAATTCTGTATTCAGTTTTAGTATCACGCATAACAACTTCTTTAATTCCTGCATTAATAAGCATTCTTTTACAAAAAGTACATGGTTCATTATCTGTTACATATTGATTATTTCGTTTATTAATGCCAACCATATATAAAGTAGCACCAATCATGTCTTTTCTTGCAGCACTAATCATAGCATTTTGTTCACTATGAACTGCTCTACACCTATCATAACCTTTTCCACTTGGCATATCATTTTTTAAACAATATCCTAAATCCAAGCAATTATCTCTACCTCGTGGAGCTCCATTATAGCCAGTTGAAATAATTTCATCATTTTTTACAATAATACTCCCATAATTATTTCTTAAACAAGTACCTCTTTCTAGTACACTTTCTGCTATATCTAAGTAGTAGTTTATTTTACTAACTCGCTCCATTTCTATCATCCTTTCCAATTATAAATAATATTAAATTTATTCAATTCCTAAATATTCATTATAAGTAACTTCTCTATCAACTATTTGTCCATTTTCTTTAATATCAATAATACGATTAGCTACAGTTTGTGTTAATTCATGGTCATGTGATGTAAATAAAATGTTTCCTATAAATTTTTTCATACCTTCATTAACAGAGGTAATACTTTCCATATCTAAATGATTAGTTGGCTCGTCAAATATTAAGAAATTAGCACCTGACAACATCATTTTAGATAGAACACATCTTACTTTTTCTCCTCCTGATAATACTTTTACTTGTTTTAAAGCTTCATCACCAGAAAATAACATTCTACCTAAAAAGCTTCTAACATAAGTTTCATCAGGGTCTTTTGAATATTTTCTAAGCCAATCAGTTAAATTTTCATCTGTATCAAATAAATAATTATTATCTTTTGGAAAATAACTTTGGGTAATTGTTGTACCCCAAACTAATTCACCTTCGTCTGGCTCCAATTCTCCTGCAATAATTTGGAATAATACAGTTTTAGCTATTTCATTATCTGCTAAAAATGCAATTTTATCTCCTTGTTTTACAGTAAAAGATATTTTATCTAAAACTTTTACACCTTCAACAGTTTTTGAAACATTTTTAACTTGTAAAATTTCTTTTCCTGGCTCTCTATCTGGCTTAAAATCCACATAAGGATATTTTCTATTAGATGGTTTAATTTCATCTAACTCGATTTTTTCCAAGGTTTTCTTCCTAGATGTAGCTTGTTTTGACTTAGAAGCATTTGCACTAAACCTTGCAATAAAATCTTGTAATTCCTTAATTTTTTCCTCTTTTTTCTTATTTTGTTCTCTAGCTTGCTTTAAAGCGAGTTGGCTAGACTCATACCAAAAATCATAATTTCCTGGATAAACCTTTATTTTTCCAAAATCCACATCAGCTATATGAGTACAAACTTTATTTAAAAAATATCTATCGTGAGAAACAACAATAACAGTATTCTCAAAATCCATAAGAAAATCTTGTAACCAGTTAATACTCTTTAAATCTAAGTCATTAGTAGGCTCATCTAATAACAACACATCTGGATTACCAAACAAACTTTGAGCAAGCAAAACCTTAACTTTATCCTTAGCCTCAATTTCCTTCATCAATTT
Source organism: uncultured Clostridia bacterium (assembly GCA_947626925.1). Classification (GTDB taxonomy): domain Bacteria; phylum Bacillota; class Clostridia; order TANB77; family CAG-508; genus CAG-269. The sequence goes on from CANQTU010000023.1 coordinate 14,128, forward strand.
ATAATGGTCATCAGGAACAATACCCAAATCATTCAAAAGCATAGCACTATCAGACTCTGCATTCCAACCATCCAATTCTGCAAACCTTTCTTCAAGCTTAGCAGCCCTCATGCCATCTTCCTCAGAAAAATCTGGTTTAGCATAAATTTCTTCCTTTTCCTTCATAATGTCATAAAGTTCCTTATTACCCATCATAACAGTATCAATAACACGGCAATCTTCAAAAGCAAAATGGTCTTGTTTCAAAACTGAAATTCTTTCGCCCTTCTCAATACTAACATCACCTTTACTAGGTTCAATTTCACCAGACAAAACCTTAAGGAAAGTAGACTTACCAGCACCATTAGCACCAATAATTCCATAACAATTTCCTTTTCCAAACCTAATATTAACATCCTCAAATAAAACTCTCTTTCCAAATCTAACAGTAACACCGTTTGCACTAAGCATGTAAAAAAACCTTCCTTCCTAAAATGCATATATTTTGTAAGCATTATATACTATTTTTGCATATTTTTCAACAGTCAAATGTCCCGTTCTGGGACAGGCACAAGTGTACCCATTTTGTCCCTTTTTGGGACAGGTCTGCCCATTCTGGGACAGGCACGAGTTTACACTTTTTGCCGGTTTTGGGACAGGTCTAATTTGGGATAGCCATAAATTATAAAAATGTAAAAATAACTCTTGTAAAAAGAAAAAATATAAGTTATAATTTAAATATAAAATTAAAGAAAAGGAAAAAACAAATGAAAAGAATAGAAGCTAGAAGCCTTGAGGCTGTACACACACACACAC
>CANQTU010000024.1 GCA_947626925.1 uncultured Clostridia bacterium
ACTTCTTCTATATTATAGCAATTAACTATTTTTATATCATTGTTCTCTGGAAGAAGTTTTTCAATGTCTTGATTTATTTTATTAATGTATTTTTCTTTCCCTTTTATAAAAATTACTATGTTTTGTGCTTTCTTTTCGCTATTTCTTATATTTTTTAATTCTTCTATATTTTTATTTTTCCAATCTAAATTTAATATTTTTTGTTTTTTTTCTTCTTTCAAATTTGTTTTTTCTAATAATGTTTTCATAGTTTTTTCTAAATTATTTTCTGTTAAAATAATAATTTTATTTTTATCTTCAATTTTTTTATTTATATATGGCAGACTTATCATTTCAAAATGATAGTCACTTGCATAAAAAGTACATATTTTTTCTTTTGTATTTTCTTGTTGTTTCATTTGTAATCTTCCTTTCCCTTTTGATTATACGGAAATAATGTTTTTTCTTTTTTGATACTGGTAAATTTTACCATTTATTTACAAATATGTCAATATTATTTCAAATAAAATTCATCTACTTTTTTCGACAAAGATTATTTTTTCTTTCGAGTATAAAATTTTCTAAATTGTTAATAATTAATATTAAAGAATATTTTTGAAAAAATACTTTTAGGAGGTAACATATGAAAAAAAATTTAAGAATGGTAATTATTTTGAGTTTTCTTCTTTTTATATATATTTCTATTTGTGCTATTTCTTATGCGCAAAATGTTTCTACAGATATTGCTAATAGTGTGTTTCGTTTACATGTTATTGCTAATAGTGATAGCAAAGAAGATCAAGATTTAAAATACGTTGTTCGTGATAATTTATTAAATTATATGAATTCAATTTGTAAAGATTGTAAAACAAAGCAAGAGGCCATTTTAGTAGCAAAACAACACATTAATACTTTTGAACAAATTGCCTCTAATACTATTAACGAGCAAGGATATTCTTACTCTGTAAAAGTTAACATTGGTAATTTTGAATTTCCAACTAAAAACTATGGAGATATTTCTTTGCCAGCTGGATATTATGATGCTTTAAAAGTAGAAATAGGTGAAGCTAAAGGTAAAAACTGGTGGTGTGTAATGTTTCCCCCACTATGTTTTGTAGATATATCTTCTGGTGTAGTTCCAGATGATTCTAAAGAATTAATGAAAGATAATTTATCTGAAGAAGAATTTGCTCTTGTTTCTGAACAATCTAATCAAGAAATCCAGTTTAAATTTAAATTATTAGAATTCTTTACAAATAGTGGTCTAATTACTGCAAAAAAATAGTTGCAAACAAAATAACTTTATGATATATTCTAATAAAATAAAGAGTGTTATATGGTACACTCTTTTTTAATGGAAACACAATACTGGGGGTTATTTAATTGGAAAAATTAGTTGTAGAAGGTCCAACATCTTTAAAAGGAGAGGTAACAATTAGTGGTGCAAAGAATGCAGCTGTTGCTATTTTACCTGCCACACTTTTAATTGATGGTTGTTGCACAATAGAAAATTTACCAAATATAAGTGATATAAAAATATCTTGCGAAATTTTAGAAAAGTTAGGTGCAAAGATAACTTGGAATAATAAAAATAGTATTACTATAGATACATCAAACTTAACAACAACAAAAGCTCCTTTAGATTTAACTAGTAAATTTAGAGCTTCTTACTATATTATTGGAGCAATGTTAAGTAGAAAAGGAGAAATTGAAGTTGGTATGCCTGGTGGTTGTAAGCTAGGTGCTAGACCAATTGACCAGCATATTAAAGGTTTTGAGAGATTAGGTGCTAGTGTTACTGTAGAAAAAGGTAAAATTTATGCAAAAGCAAAAAAATTAAATGGATGTCCTATTTATATGGACATTGTTTCTGTTGGAGCAACTATTAATGTTATGCTAGCAAGTGTTTTGGCTAAAGGTACTACTATTATTGATAATGCTGCTAAAGAGCCACATATTGTTGACGTTGCTAACTTTTTAAATACAATGGGTGCAGATATAAGAGGTGCTGGAACAGATGTTATAAAAATTAATGGTGTAAAAAAATTGCATGGAAATGCTACTTATAGTGTTGTTCCTGATCAAATTGAAGCAGGTACTTTTATGCTTGCAGCTGTTGCAACAAAAGGTGATTTGATAATAAAAAATTGTATAACTAAGCACTTGGAATCTGTAACTGCAAAAATAATTGAAGTTGGTGGAAATGTAGAAGATAATATTGATAGTATTCATGTTTGGTGCAACAAAAGACCAAATAAGGCTACAATAAAAACTCTACCTTATCCTGGTTTTCCAACAGATTTGCAACCTCAAATGGGAGTTGTACTTTCTTTAGCAAATGGAAACAGCATGATACATGAAAGTATTTGGGATTCTAGATTCCAATATACAGATGAATTAAATAAAATGGGAGCCAAAATTACAGCACAAGGAAAATCTGCCTTTTTTGAAGGTGTTAAAAAATTAACTGGTGCACCTGTATATTCTTCAGACTTAAGAGCTGGAGCAGCTCTTGTTATTGCTGGAACAGCAGCAGAAGGAAAAACTGAGATATATAATTTACAACATATAGATAGAGGATATGAGGATATTGAAACTAAATTTAGAAATATTGGAGCAAAAATAAAAAGAGTTACTGAATAAAAAGCTAATTTATAAAACAAAAGTAAGAAACAAAGGATAATAAAATTATGGTGAATTTTTGTAGTTTATATAGTGGTAGTAGTGGTAATAGTTTATTTGTTGAAACACCAAATACAAGGTTATTAGTTGATGCAGGTGTTAGTAGTAAAAAAATTGAAAAGGCTTTATTGGATATTAATGTAGAGCCTTCTTCTTTGGATGGCATTTTAGTAACTCATGAGCATACAGATCATGTACAAGGTTTAGGGACTTTCTCTAAAAAATTTGATTTGCCTGTGTTTGTTAATCAAGAAACTTTAGATGCTATGCCAAAACAAAGAGATAAAATAGATAGTAAAAATATTAAAACTTTTAAAATTGCAGATAAATTTTCTATAGGTGATTTGGATATTAAACCATTTTCAATTCCTCATGATGCTGTCAATCCTTGCGGTTTTAATATTTGGAAAGATGATAAAAAAATCAGTATTGCAACAGATATTGGACATATTACAAATGATATTTTAAAAAATTTAGAGGAAAGCTTGTTTATTATGTTAGAAGCTAATTATGATCCAGAGGTGTTGCGCTGTTCTTCTTATCCTTTTGTTTTAAAGTCTAGAATTGCTGGTCCAACTGGTCACCTTTCTAATGAAATGGCAGGAAAAACAATTTCTCACTTATTAAAATCTGGTTTAAAAAAAGCTATGTTAGGTCATTTAAGCAAAGAGAGTAATTTTCCAGAACTTGCTTATCAGACTGTTTTAGATGAATTAATGTCTAGCAATTCATTTGATAAAACTAGTATGAATCTAAGTGTAGCTAGTAGAGATGTACATAGTAAATTGATTGAAATTTAAGGAGTAAAAATGTTAAGTATTCAAATTGTTTGCATTGGTAAATTAAAGGAAGCTTATTTGAAATCTGCAGTTGAGGAATATAGTAAGAGATTATCTCGTTATTGCAAGTTAAATATTATTGAGTTACCAGATGAAAAAATTCCAGAAAATTTGAATCCAAGTTTAGAAAATGCAATTAAGTCTAAAGAATGCAACTCTATTTTGGAACATATTAAAAAAGATTCTTACATAGTTGCTTTAGATTTGGGTGGAAAACAATTTTCTTCTGAGGATTTTTCTGCAGAAATTGAAAGAATTTCAATGGAGTCTAGTAACATTACTTTTATTATTGGTGGTTCTTTGGGCTTAAATCAAGAAATTTTGAATTTTTGTAATTTAAAGGTTTGCTTTTCTAAAATGACTTTTCCTCATCAACTTATCCGTGTTTTTCTTTTGGAACAAATTTTTAGAGCTTTTAAAATTGCAAATGGCGAGACATACCATAGATAATATTTATTGGTTTTGTAGAGAAAATAAGGAAACAAAAATAAAATTATTCTAGGGGCGAACAAAAAAAATTGTGGGGGATATTTTCTCTACAAAATTAATAACTTAATTTAATTTGAAATTCTTTTTGAAATTTGTTTAAATAATTGATGAATAATAAATTTTCTAACAATTAAAAATATTGAAATAAATAATAAAATTTTTAAAATCATGATGAAATTATATCCTATTTTTTTCCATTTGTCAACAAAAACTTTACGACAAAATTCTACATATTCCTACACTTACAAGCATTCCAACAACATCTGCAACTAAAGAAGCAAGTAGAACAAATCTTGTCTTTTTTATTTTTACACAGCTTGTATAAATAGCAATAGTATATAAAGTTGTTTCTGTTGAGCCCATAATAGTAGAAGCCATTATTCCAAGTGGAGTATCAACTCCATAATTTTTCATGATATCAGTTGCAACTGCGATAGACCCGCTTCCTGAAATTGGTCTTAACATAGCTAATGGCATAAGTTCACTTGGGAAATGTATAACATTCAAAAGAGGTGTTACAATACGAATTATAATATCTAAAATGCCAGAACTTCTTAATGCTCCAATTGCAACAAATAACCCTATTAATGTCGGTAAAATACTAAGCACAATTTCTAAACCTTCTTTTGCTCCTTCTAAGAAATCATCAAAAACTTTATTTTTTTGAATTAAACCATAACTTATAATTAATAAAATCATTAGTGGCATTGCTAAATTTGAAAGAAAATTTACAATTTGCATTTTTAACCTTAATCCTTTTTACTAAATTTTATTAATAACATAGCAGTAGTTATTCCGTGCTACTGCTGCACAAATTGTTGCTATCCATACAGGAAATACAATTTTTGTTGGGTTTTCTGAACCTAAAGAATTTCTAATAGCAATAACTGTAGTTGGAATAATTTGAATAGATGCCGTATTTAATACTATAAAAACTAACATTGAATTTGTTAAAGTATCTTTTTTAGGATTTTCTTTTTGCATGGATTTCATTGCTTTTAAGCCTAAAGGTGTAGCTGCATTTCCTAATCCTAAAATGTTTGCTATCATATTCATAGAAATTTCTTTTTTAATTGGTTTATTTTTTTTAATTTCCGGAAATAATAAATTAAGAATGGGATTTAATAATTTTGTTAATTTATCAATTAATGTAGTTTTATTAGCAATTTGCATTATACCATTCCATAAACAAATCGTTCCTAATAGACTAATACATAAGCTAATAGCATCACTTGTACTTTCGAAAATAGCAGAATTTAAAGTTTCTAAATTACCAGATAAAATAGCATAAGAAAAGGAAATAATAATAAATACAGGCCATATCATATTCAACAAATTTATCACCTAAATAAATTTTATTCAAAACCTGACTTTTTATTACAATATAATTGACCTATATTTTTATTTGTGGTATATTAGGTACATAGGATTGTAAAAATTATAACTTTTAAGGAGGTTGGAAATATGAAATCAACGGGAATTATTAGAAGAGTAGATGAACTTGGTAGAGTAGTTATTCCAATAGAAATTAGAAATCAGTTTAACATCGTTGAAAAAGACCCTATTGAAATTTATGTTGAGGGTTCTTCTATAGTTTTAAAGAAATTTGAACCAAATTGCGTTTTCTGTGGTAATACGAAAGATTTATTATCATATCATGATAAATTAATTTGTTCTAAATGTGCTAATAAAATTGGAGAATTACAAAAGCAATAATACATTAAAACGAGGAATTATAAATTCCTCGTTTTATTTTTCTAAAAAATATTGATATATGTCATTTTTTGTTAAATTTCTGTCTTTAGAAATTTTTTTAATAATATCTTTTTTCTCCATTCCTTGTTTTTTATAAAATTCATAATGTTCTTCCAAAGTAAGATTATTTAAACTTTGTTCTTCTTTCAAATTATTATTTTGTTCTATTATTAAAACCATTTCTCCTTTTAAATTTTCTACTTTTTCTATAATTTCTGAAATATTTCCCCTTATAAATTCTTCATGTATTTTTGTTATTTCTCTTGCAAGTACAATTTGCCTATTTTCTAAAATTTGTTCTAAATCTTTTAAAGTAGACATTAATTTATGTGGTGCTTCATATAAAATAATGGTTTTATTACTTTTTTGAATTTCCTCTAATTTTTGTTTTCTTGATTTTTTATTAAGGGGTAAAAAACCTAAAAATGTAAATTCACTTGTATTTATTCCAGAAGCAATTAAACTATTTATCATAGCACATGCACCTGGAATTGGAATTATTTCTATATTTTTTTCTATACATTTTTTAATTATTATTTGACCTGGATCGCAAATACCCGGTGTTCCTGCATCTGATACTAAAGCAATATTTTTTCCTTCTAATAATTTTTCAATTAATTCGTCTGTTCTTACATCTTCATTGTGCCTATGATAACTAATTAATGGTTTAGAAATTTCGAAATGATTTAATAATTTTAATGTATGCCTTGTGTCTTCTGCTGCTATTAAATCCACTTCTTTTAAAATACGAAGTGCTCTTAATGTTATATCTTCTAAATTTCCAATAGGTGTTGCAACAACATATAACTTTCCCATTTTTTTCTCCTTTTTTTATTCATTATATATTTTTTTTATTTCGTCTGTATATTCTCCATTTTCATCATAAATATATAAATTTTTTTCTATTTTTAAAAATGGTTTTGCATTTTTTATTCCTTTTATTAATATTAATTTTGGTTCACTATTTATATTTGAATAAACAAAACGTAATATTTTAGGTTCTATTTTATAATCTCTCATAATATTTAATATATCTACTAATCTATCTGGCCTATGTACCATATAAAATTCACCTTGGTCTTTTAGTAAACCTTTTGATACTTTTATAAAATCTTCCAGGGTTGCACTTGTTTCGTGTCGTGCTATTATTTTTGTTTCTTTTTCATTTTTTATTCCTGTATTTTTTTTCTTATAAGGTGGATTTGTTACTATTGCATCAAAAGTATTTTTTTCAAAAATATTATTTAAATTTAAAATATTTTCATTAATTATTTCAAATTTATTTTCTAATTTATTTAATTTAATATTTTTTTTTGCTAATTCAAAAACTTCTTTTTGAATTTCAATTCCTATTATTTTTTTTAATAATATTTTTTCACATAATAAAATAGAAATAATTCCATTGCCAGTTCCTAAATCTAAAATATTAGAATTTTTTTTTATTTTTTTTGCAAAATCTGATAATAGAATACTATCAATTCCAAAACAAAATCCTTCTTTATTTTGGATTATTTTCAAATTTTTGAACTGTAAATCTTCTATTTTTTCATTTTCTCCTAATTTTATTTTCACTTTATGTTTACACCTTCTCATTTTTTTAAGGTTGAACTCTATACTGCTAATCCCTTAGCTTTATTGAATTCTATTTTAGATAATTTTGGTCTTTTACGCTATAAATTTGTCAACCAATTTTTGTTTTCATCATATTATACAACAAAACAAGAAAATTTGCAAAATTTAATTTTAGGAGTTTTTTATGGATAGACTTTTTGATAGAGGAGAAAAAAATAATTCTCAAAAAAAATCTTTTAATTTATATAAAAAAAATACAATAAATTCTTTACATGATGTTGAATATTTTTTAAATAATTTTCAATATTATTTTAAATATTTTAAATTATATAAAATATTTAAAAAATAATAAAAAAAATTCTTACATTATTTTTTAAAAAAAGTTTAATATATTTTTTTTATATTATAAAAAAATATATTAAACTTTTTATAATAATTAATTATTTTTCCTATTATATATTTCACTAAAATTATCATTTTCATTTCCATCAACTAATATTTTTACCTTATTTATCTCTGTTAATTGGGTTAAAGTATTTACAATACTATTTATAATATTATTTTTTTCTTTTTCATTTTCTTTTGAATAATTTAAAATATCACTTGAAAAATCTAAAACTATGCAGTCATCTTCTAAATAACATTTATTTAATTTTGTATTTTCAGGAATTATTTTTTTATTTTTTTCATTTTTAGGTCCTTCTATTAATAAATTAATTAATTTTTCATAAGGATTATTTATTATTTCTTTAATATCTATTAACCTAGCTTCTGGAGTTAATTCATTTGCCTCTTTTGTTGGAAAATATAAACTTACAATTGTTTGCCTTACTTGTTCTTCTGCAATTTCTTCTTGTGGTGTATATTCTTCTACTATTGTTTTGCTATTTTTATTTTTTAAATATTTTATTCCAAAATATCCTCCTATTAATATAATGACTAATATTGTTATAAATATAGTTGCTATTTTTTTGTTTTTCATAGCATACCTCCTTGTACTTTTTATTTATTAACCATATTATTATTTGTTTGTCCTTTTTAGAACTATGGTACACAAATTTATCCTTTTTAACCAAATTCATCATTTGACAAAATGCCGTTTTCCGTATAAAATAAAAGGGATTAAATGAATACAAAAAGGAGTCTTTGTCATGGAGAATATTTTACATGTTGGATTAGATGTTGGTTCAACTACTGTTAAAATTATTGTTATGGATGAAAACAAAAATACTATATATAAAGACTATCAAAGGCATTTTTCAGATACCAAAAATACAGTTTGCCAAGTGCTTGAAGATTTACTTACTCGTTATCCATTAAACTCATTTACTATTGCACTTACAGGCTCTGGTGCAATGTCTGCTGCTAAATTTTTAGGAGTTAATTTCATTCAAGAAGTTGTTTCTTGTAAACGTGCAGTTGAAAAATATATTCCTAAAACTGATGTAGTTATTGAACTTGGTGGAGAAGATGCTAAAATTATATATTTTGACCAGTCTATAGAACAACGTATGAATGGTACATGTGCTGGTGGAACAGGGGCTTTTTTAGACCAAATGGCTTCGCTTTTACATACAGATACTAATGGATTAAATGAATTAGCCAAAAATTATACAACTATTTACCCTATTGCATCACGTTGTGGTGTTTTTGCTAAAACCGATATTCAACCATTAATTAATGAAGGGGCTGCAAAAGAAGACATTTCAGCTTCCATTTTTCAAGCTGTTGTAAATCAAACTATTAGTGGTCTTGCTTGTGGTAGACCTATTAGAGGAAATGTAGCATTTTTAGGTGGTCCATTAAATTATTTATCAGAATTAAGAACAAGATTTATAGAAACTCTTAATTTAAAAGATGATGAAATTATTGTTCCCGAAGAAGCTCATTTATTAGTAGCAAAAGGTGCTGCTTTAGATTCAATTAATTCTGAAATTATTACGCCTAATGAATTACAACAAAAAATTGAAAATTTAAAAGTATCAAAAGATAATACAACCCATCCTTTAGATCCTTTATTTAAAGATAAGGAAGATTACGAGATATTTAAAGAAAGACATAATAAAGCAACTGTAGAAAGAGCTTCTTTAGAAGGCTACGAAGGTGATTGCTTCCTTGGAATTGATGCTGGCTCTACAACTACAAAGTTAGTTTTAATTGATAAAGAAGGAAGATTACTATATTCTCTTTATGGTAGTAATGAAGGAAATCCTTTAAATAGTGTTATGAATATGTTAAGAAAGCTTTATGCTGAGTTACCTGAAAAAGCTATTTTAAGATATAGTGGTGTTACTGGTTATGGGGAAAAATTAATTCAAACCGCTCTTAATGTAGATTTAAATGAAATTGAAACAATTGCACATTATACAGCTGCAAAAACTTTCGAGCCAGATGTTACAAGTATTGTAGACATTGGTGGACAAGATATGAAATATATTCGTATGAAGGATGGCTCTATTGATAATATTATGCTAAATGAAGCTTGTTCTTCTGGATGTGGCTCTTTTATAGAAACATTTGCAAAAAGCTTAAACTTAGAAATTTCAGATTTCGTAAAAGAAGCTTTAAAAGCTAAAAAACCTGTCGATTTAGGGTCAAGATGTACAGTATTTATGAATTCAAAAATTAAACAAGCACAAAAGGAAGGCTACTCTGTTGGTGATATTTCTAGTGGATTATCATATTCAGTTATTAAAAATGCTATTCAAAAGGTAATGAAAGTAAGGGATGTCGAAACATTAGGAAAACACATTGTTGTTCAAGGTGGTACTTTCTACAATGATGCTGTTTTACGTAGTTTTGAATTAATTGTTGGTAAAAATGTTGTAAGACCAGATATTTGTGGATTAATGGGTGCTTATGGTATGGCTCTTTTATCTAAAGAACAATATGAAGCAAATTTAGATATGGAATATAAATCTACAATTTTAAAAACAGATGAATTAGATAAATTAGAAATAAAAGTAACTCATACTCGTTGTAATAATTGTGAAAACCATTGTAAATTAACTATTAATAAATTTAGTAATGGTCAAATTCATGTATCTGGTAATCGTTGTGAAAAAGGTGCTGGAATAGTTACAAAGTCTAGACAATTACCAAACTTAATTCAATATAAACAAGAAAGAATTTTTGACTATAAACCATTAGATGAACAATTTGCAACAAGAGGAACTATTGGTATTCCTAGAGTTTTAAATATGTATGAAGATTATCCATTCTGGTTTACTTTTCTAACTACTTTAGGTTTTAGAGTTGTACTTTCTGAAAAGAGTACTCGAAAAACCTATGAAAAAGGAATGGAATCTATGCCATCTGAATCAGTTTGCTATCCAGCTAAACTATCTCATGGACATATTGAAAGCTTAATTGAACAAGGAATTAAAACTATTTTCTATCCTTGCATGCCTTATTCAAGAAAAGAATATGAAAAAGCAGATAATCACTATAATTGTCCTATTGTTATTTCATATTCTGAGGTGCTTAAAAATAACGTAGAAAACTTAAAATCTAAAGACATCAAATTCTTAAATCCATTTTTGCCTTTTGATGAAAAGAACTTAGTTAAAAAAATTATGGAATTAGAAGAATTTAAAGAATATAATTTTACCAAGGCAGAATTAATAGAAGCTGTAAGAAATGCTGAACAAGAATATCAAAAATGCAAAAAAGATATTAGGGATAAAGGTACAGAAACTGTACGCTACATAGAAGAAAATAATTTAAAAGGAATTGTTTTAGCAGGAAGACCTTACCATGTAGATCCTGAAATTAACCATGGAATTGATACTTTAATAACTTCTTTAGGGCTTTGTGTTTTAACTGAAGATAGTGTTGCTGACAAAACAGAAGCAAAAAGACCAATTCGTGTTGTTGATCAATGGGTTTACCATGCTAGACTATATGCAGCAGCTGACTTTGTTGGAAAACATGATTGCTTAGAATTAGTTCAATTAAATTCTTTTGGCTGTGGTGTAGATGCAGTTACAACAGACCAAGTAGAAGAAATTTTAGCAAGCTTTAATAAAATGTACACTTTAATAAAAATTGATGAAGTAAACAATTTAGGTGCTGTTAGAATTCGTATTCGTTCACTTATTGCTAGTATGAAAAAACGTGAACAAGAAAGAAAACAAGAAAAAGCAAGTGGCGATTACGAAGTTAAAAAAAGAATTTTTACTAAAGAAATGCGTAAAGACTATACTATTTTAATTCCTCAAATGGCACCAATACATTTTGAATTATTAGAATCTGCTGTACGTTCATCTGGATATCATGTAGAATTATTAAGAGAATGTACACAAAAAACAGTTGAAACAGGCTTAAAATATGTAAATAATGATGCTTGTTATCCATCTATTTTAGTAACTGGGCAAATGATAGAAGCTCTTCAGTCTGGAAAATATGACCTAAATAAAACTGCTTTAATTATGTCCCAAACAGGTGGTGGATGTAGAGCTACCAATTATATTGGATTTATACGTAAAGCCCTAAAAGATGCTGGCTTTGAACATATTCCTGTTATTTCCTTCAACATTGTTGGTATGGAAAAAATGCCAGGGTTTAAAATAACTGTTCCATTAGCAGAAAAATTATTAAAAATGGTAGTTTATGGGGATTTACTTCAAAAAATGCTAACAAAAAATAGAGCCTATGAAAAAAATAAGGGTGAAACCCAAAAACTATTTGATAAATGGATGGAAAAATGCAAAGAATTATTATCAAAAAAATCATCTAATAAAGAATTTAAACAAAGTATTTATGATATTGTAAATGATTTTGAAAAAATCGAATTAGACACTTCTATAGAAAAACCTCGTGTTGGTATTGTTGGAGAAGTTTTAATTAAATACCATCCTTTTGGTAATAACTATGTTGCAGATCTTTTAGAAAAAGAAGGTGCAGAGGTAATTTTACCTGACTTTATGGGATTTGCCAAATTTATGTGCACACATAAAATTACCTTTAATAATCTATTAAACACTAATAAAACATCTGCAAAATTAATGAAAGCTGCAATAAAATTAATAGATATTTTAGAAAAAGATGTTAGAATTGCTTTAGCAAATTCTAAAAAAGGATATTTACAACCATGCGATATATGGCATTTAGAAGAAAAAGTAAAAGATGTTTTATCTATTGGAAATCAAACTGGTGAAGGTTGGTTTTTAACAGCTGAAATGATTGAATATATTGAAAATGGAATTCCAAATATTATTTGTGTTCAACCTTTCGCTTGCTTACCAAACCATGTTGTTGGAAAAGGTGTAATAAAAACTATAAGAGCTAAATTTCCAGAAGCAAATATTTCACCTGTTGATTATGACCCTGGTGCAAGTGAATCTAACCAAGCTAATCGTATTAAACTTTTAATGACAGTAGCTAAGGATAATTTAAAAACTAAGCAAAATAGACAAAAAGCTTTGGAAAATGAAAATATTGATGAAAAAATAAAGCCAGAAGAAACTGTTTAACAGTTAAATTATAAAAATTTGACATATTATAGAAATTATAATAAAATTTTAAAAAAAGGGGGATTTTTTATGAATAATAATTTCGGAACTAATAAAATACTTGGAATTGTATCAATTATATTGTTCATTTTGGGGTGGATTTTATATGCTAAAGTTGGAATTATAATTGGATTAATATTTGAAATAATTTCATTAGTATTAGGAATATTATCAATTAAAAAAGAAAAAAATATTTTTGGAAATATTGGTATTGTTTGTTCTGTAATCTTACTTGTAATAATGCTATTTATTTTTGTATCATCTGGAGTTTCTTCAAATGTTGGAGATGATGCACTAATAAACAAAGCTCAAGAAATTGAAAATAGTAGAAATATGAATTAATATTAATATTTTAAAAATATATAAAATTTAATATACATTAAAAAATACAGGATTTTTATCTTTCCTGTATTTTTTTTATATAATATTTATATATTTTGACATATTTTTGAAATTTTATTTATATGTTTCTTCATTTCTTTATATCCAATTTCATATAATTCATCAATTTTTTTCATATCAAGTAATCCTATTTTATGGCTATTAATTTTTAAAACATAGTCTGCTCCTTGCATTTCATAATTTGATAATTCTTGGCATAATAAACTTATAGAACTACCTGCAACTTCTACTAGATTTTTGTCGCAGTTTTGTTTATCATTTTCTTTAAACATTATACTTATTACTTTAGTTGCACCTAGGGCTTTTAACTCTTTCCAAGGTACATTTTCACGAATTCCACCATCTATTAATTTAATATCTTTATAACTGCAAGGTGCAAATATTACTGGATAACTACAGCTTGCTTGTACTGCTTTCCCAATATTAATTTTGTTTATGAAAATTGTATCCGCCAATTTTATTTCTTGCATTTTTGATGATGTAAAACATATAACTTTTCCATTACATAGATTTACTGTTGGCACGGCAAGTGTCTTTTTTATATCTAATATATTATTAATTCCTTTTTCACTTGCAATTTTGTTAATTAATTTTTCAATTTGCTTTCCGTTATTTAGTCCATCAATACAAATTCTGCCTGTTAGTATTAAACCTATTATTAATTTAATAATATTAGGAATATCAACATATTTTATTTTATGGCAATATTTTTTAAAAATTTTGTACATTTCACTTGCTTTAAATCCCATAGCATATAAAGTTGCTACTATGCTTCCGTGATGATGTTCCTCCTATGTATTCAAATTGAAGGTTAGCTTCTTCTAATGCTTTTATTGCTCCAATGTGTGCTGCTCCTTTTACTCCTCCACCTGCTAAACATAACCCTATTGTTGATTTCATTTTTATCACCTTCCACATTTTATGTGGTGATTTTTTCTTTTAGAATTATTATACTAACATTGATTTCATATTTTCTAATTCTTCTTTCTTTATTCCTGTTATTTCTTCTATTTCACTTATTTCCATGTTTCTTTGTAACATTTTTTGTGCTGTTTGTATTATTCCTTGCTTAATTCCTCGTTTTACTCCCCTCTTTTCTCCTTTTTCTTCTCCTTGTTTTAATGATTTTATTATTAGGTTTTCTACATATTCTTCAAATGCTGACATATCTTCCCCTCCTTGTATAATATATTTAGGTTTTTAAAAGGTTACCCTTAAACCTTTATATAACAATTATTTCATGATATAAT
>CANQTU010000025.1 GCA_947626925.1 uncultured Clostridia bacterium
TATGCGATGTCATATTAAATATTTCTTCACCTTTGGTGTAGATTGGTAAGACTCTATCTTTTAGTTTTATTCTTTGCATTTTGTTCTCCTAATATTTTTTATCAATTATACCATATAGTTTTGGATTTTTAAATATTTTTTATACATTTTTATTTCTATTCTTTCATTTCCTGTGCTAACTTATCAATTGCTTTTGTTTCAATACGTGAAACATAAGAACGTGAAATGCCCATCATTTTAGCAATTTCATTTTGCGTTTTAGGCTTATGACCACCGAAGACCAAACCTTAATTCTAAAATTGTTTTTTCTCTATCTTTTAAAACTTCTTTCATTTTTTCATAAAGTATTTTTATTTTCATTTTTATATCTACTTCATCTTCAATATTTCTTTCGTTGTTTTCTAAAACCTCTTGCAATGTTACTACATTGTCATCTTTATCTTTTCCAATTGGCTCATTTAAATATACTTCTGCACCCAATTTTTTTGTTGCTCTTAAATACATTAAAATTTCGTTATCAATACAACGAGATACATATGTAGAAAGTCTAGCACCTTTTTCTAAGTTAAAACTATTAATACCTTTTATTAATCCAACTGTGCCTATTGATATTAAATCATCTTGATCTATTTTTGCTGTGCTATATTTTTTAGCTACATGAGCAACTAATCTTAAGTTTCTTTCAATTAAAATATTCCTAGCTTCTTCATCTCCTTTTGCCATTTGTTCTAAGCAATTTCTTTCTTCTTCTGCTGTTAGGGGCTCTGGAAAGAGATTTCCCCCTTGTATATATCCGAACTACAAATACAGCTGATTTTAGAAATTCTAAGAATCCTATTACACCAGTTGCACAAAGCGATAGAAACATAAATGCACCTCCATTTTTACTTCCATATAATCAAATTATATGTTTTGAAAAAATGAAAAGTGCATGACCTCTAAAATATTTATCAAATTTGAATTTTTATGTGAAATGTAGTATAATTAACATATATAAATTATTTAATCTCAAGGAGGACAAAGCAATGACAGCAACGACATCATTAGAAGGAAAACAGAAAGTTTATGAGGAGACTTTTAAATCCCCATTTGAGAAAGATTCAAGGGAAAGTGCCCTTAGAGTCTTAACTGCTATTAGAGCAGCACACCCCGCTGTATGTGGTTGGGTAGAAATCGACGGTTACGTCGAACAATTACCCAATGGCAAATGGCGGGCAGTAAGACACCATGCTCAGTATAAATAGCAAAAAATTCCAGTAGCAATACTGGAATTTTTTTATGTTATATTCCCATTATATTATAACCATTATCTGCATAAATAATTTGACCTGTTACGCTATTTGACATTGGGCTTAATAAAAATGTAGCTACATTTCCAACTTGATGTGTTGTTACATTTTGATGTAATGGTGCTTTTTCTTCTATAACAGTTAAAACAGATCCAAAATCTTTAATTCCTTTTGCTGACAATGTTTTAATTGGTCCAGCTGAAACTGCATTAACACGCATTCCCTCTTTACCTAAGTTTTCTGCCAAATATCTAACACTTGCTTCTAAAGCTGCTTTTGCAACTCCCATAACATTGTAATTATCAATTACCTTAGTTGAACCATGATATGTTAATGTAACTACACTTGCATTTTCATTTAACATATCTAATTCTTTTGCCATTCTTACAGCTAATACAAAAGAATAGCTACTTACATCACAAGCATGTGAAAATCCATCTTTGCTAGTATAAATAAAATCTCTATGCAAATCTTCTGTATTTGCATGAGCAATAGCATGAACAAGACCATCTATTTTTCCATTTTCTTCTTTAATTTTTGTAAATGTTTCTTTTACCAATTCATCTTCTGATGCTCCATTTAGCACATAAGCTTTGCTTCCTTCAAATTCTGATATTAATTCTTCTATTTTATCTTTATTTTCTTCTCCCATATAAGTAAAAATAAGTTTTGCTCCATTTTCGTAAGCAGATTTTGCAATTCCAAATGCAATACTCCACTTATTTCTTATTCCCATAATTAAAACTTTCTTTCCTTCTAATAACATTTTTCTTTCCTCCCATTTCATTTTATTATATAATTTTATATTCTCCCATATTTCTAAATTTTTGGTAACGTTCTTCTTCTATTTCTTGTGGTGACATTTCTTTCATTTCTTCTATTGCCTTTTTTATTTCCCTTTTTAAACTTTTAGCAACCTTTAAAAAGTCCTCTTCTTCATCTTCGCCTTTTGGTTCTTTAATAATTTTATCTATAATTTTTAATTCATACAAGTCTTTGGCTGTTAATTTCATTTTTTCTGCTGCTTCTTTCGTTCTAGAAGAATCTTTCCATAAAATACTTGCATATCCTTCTGGAGATAAAATAGAATAAATTGCATTTTCAAGCATAAATACTCTATTTCCTACACCTAATGCTAATGCTCCTCCACTTGAGCCTTCTCCTATAACTATTGCTATAACTGGTACTTTTAATTTTGCCATTTCTAACATAGATTTAGCAATTGCTTCTCCTTGTCCTCGTTGCTCTGCTTCAATTCCTGGATATGCTCCTTTTGTATCAATAAAAGTAATAACTGGTCTTTTAAACTTTTCTGCTTGACCGCATAAATCTTATTCCTTTTCTATATGCTTCTGGGTTTGGCATACCAAAGTTTCTTTCTATATTTTCTTTGGTGGTTCTTCCTTTTTGTTCTGCAATTACAGTATAATTTTGATTTCCAATTTTGGCTAAACCACATACAATTGATGGGTCATCTCTAAAATTTCTATCTCCATGTAATTCTATAAAATCATCAAAAATGGCATCTATGTAATCTAAAGCAGTTTTTCTTTTTGGATTTCTTGCTATTTCAACTTTTTCCCATGCTGTTAATTCTGGCATTTGTTTACCTCCTTTATTTATGATATTGAATTAATTGGTGTAAAGTATCTTTCATTTCTTCTCTTTTTACAATTTTATCAATAAAACCATGTTCTAATAAAAATTCTGCTGTTTGAAAACCTTCTGGCAATTCTTCTCCAATGGTCTGTTTAATTACTCTTTGCCCTGCAAAACCTATCATAGCACCAGGCTCTGCAAGTACAATATCTGCAATGCTTGCAAAAGATGCTGTTACACCACCATAAGTTGGATCTGTTAAAACTGAGATATAAAGTCCTCCTGCTTCGTTTAGCTTATTAATTGCTGATGTTGTTTTTGCCATTTGCATTAAAGAAATTATTCCTTCTTGCATTCTAGCACCACCAGAAACACAAAATATTATCAAAGGTAGTTTTAATTCAATTGCTTTTTCAACACTATATGTAATTTTTTCTCCTACTACAATTCCCATACTTCCCATTAAAAAGCCACTATCCATAACACAAATTACGACTTTTTCTCCTTTAATTTTGCCTGTTCCACAACTTATAGCTTCTTGTATTCCTGTTTTTTCTCTTAATGCCTTTATTTTTTTAGGATAATCTTCTAAATTTAATGGGTTTGTGGTATCTATGTTAAAATCAAACTTTTCATAGGTTCCTTCGTCAATTATGCTTTCTAACCTTTTATTTATGTGCATTCTAAAATAAGCTCCACAGTTAGGGCAAATGCTATTATTAGCCCTTACAGTTTCTTTATATATAATTTCTTTGCATTTATCACATTTTACCCATTTACCAACTTGAATATCTACTTGGTTTTCTGCTCTTTTTGCAGTTGGTTCTCTTTTTTTAATTTTATCTACAATCATTTTTTATTCCTCTTTTTTCAAAATTTCGCTTTCTATAAAAGATGTATCAAAATTTCCTCTAATAAAATTAGGGTTTTTAATTATTTTAAACAAGAAATCAATATTAGTATTAACACCTTCTATTACAGTTTCTTCTAATGCTCTTTTCATCTTACTTATAGCTTCATTTCTTGTGTCACCATGTGTAATTATTTTTGCTATCATAGAATCATAATTTGGTGGTATTGTATAACCTTCATAAATTGCAGTATCAACCCTAATGCCATTTCCTCCTGGCAAGTTTAACCCTGTAATAGTTCCTGGACATGGCATAAAACCTTTATCTGGATTTTCACTATTAATTCTACATTCTATACTATGCCCTTGAAATTTAATTTCTCTTTGTTTTAATTTTAGCTTTTCACCTGCTGCGATTCTTATTTGAGATTTAACAATATCAATCCCTGTTCTTTCTTCTGTAATTGGATGTTCTACTTGAATTCTAGTATTCATTTCCATAAAATAAAAATTCTTGTCGCTATCTACTAAAAATTCTATTGTACCACAACTACTATATCCTGCTGCTTTTGCGGCTTTTATTGCAGCTTCTCCCATTTTACTTCTTAATTTATCATCAATAGCAGTAGATGGTGTTTCTTCAATTACTTTTTGGTTTCTTCTTTGTATAGAGCAATCTCTTTCCCCTAAATGAACAACATTTCCGTATTCATCAGCCAAAATTTGTATTTCTACATGTCTTGGATTTTTTATAAATTTTTCTATATAAATTTCATCATCACTAAAAGAAACTTTTGCTTCTTGTTTTACTATATTGTAATTGCTTTCTAACTCAGCTGGATTATTTACAATACGTATTCCTTTACCTCCACCACCGGCTGCTGCTTTTAACATAACAGGATATCCAATTTTTTTAGCAATTTCTGTTGCGTCTTTTAATCCTTTTACACTTCCATTTGAACCTGGAATTACAGGAACACCAGCTGATTTCATTAATTCTTTTGCATTTGATTTATTTCCCATTAATTCAATAACTTTATATGATGGTCCAATAAATTTTATATTTGATTCTTCACATATTTTTGCAAACTGACTGTTTTCTGATAAAAATCCAAAACCTGGATGAATACTGTCTGCTTTGGTTATATTTGCTGCTTCTATAATATTTTTTAAGTTTAGATAACTTTTGCTTGGATTTGCTGGGCCAATACAAACTGCTTCGTCTGCTAAACGTGTATGCATTGCATCTTTGTCAGCTTCTGAATAAACAGCAACTGTTTTCATATTCATTTCTTTACATGCTCTAATTATGCGAACTGCTATTTCTCCTCTGTTAGCAATTAAAATTTTGTTCATTTTTTATAAAATACCTTCTTTCCGTTATTGTTTAGACTATTGCAAATGTTAATTCTCCTCTTGCTACAACTTTATCTTCAACTGTTGCAATAGCCTCTCCTACTCCTATTACACCTTTTTGCTTAATAATTTTCACTTCTAATTTAATTTTATCTCCTGGCACTACTTGCTTTTTAAATTTCATTTTATCAATACCACCAAATAATGCATTTCTGCCTTTATTTTCTTCCAAGCTAAGAATTGCAACTGCACCAGTTTGTGCTAAACTTTCTGTAATTAATACACCTGGCATAATTGGGTTGCCCGGAAAATGTCCCTTAAAATACCATTCGTCTTCTCTTACATATTTGTAAGCTACTGCACTTTGTCCTGGTACATATTCTTCTACCTCATCTATCATAAGAAAAGGCTCTCTTTGTGGTATAATTTCTTTTATTTGTTCTTTATTTAACATATTCTTATCTCCTTATTTAATAATAAATAATGGTTTTCCGTATTCTACTGTTTCTTCATCTTTAACCAAAATTTCTTTTATCTCTCCATCAAATTCTGATTCAATTTCGTTCATTAATTTCATTGCTTCTATAATGCAAAGTATGTCACCTTTTTTTACTTGTTGACCTACTTTTACATAAGGTTCACTTGTAGGAGATGGCTTAATATAAAAAGTTCCTACCATAGGAGATTTTACAATGTTTCCATCTTCTATTTTTTCTTCTACGCTTTTTTGTTCTTCTTCTACTGGTACTTCTATTGATTTTTGTGGTGTTTGCAAATTGTCTGTTACTACTACTTGCTTTTCTTCTTTTTTCATACTAATCTTTGTACCATCTGGGAAATCAATATCTATTGATGTTAATTTTGAATTTCCCATATCTTCCATTAATTGTTTTATTTTTTCATATTCCATTTTTTTTCAATCCTTTCTTTACTTTTTTAATTTTATATGTTATACTTTCCATATAATTTTCCCAATTAGGAGGTATTTTTAATGCAAAGTATTTTTAAACGGTGTCAACATTTGCGGGAGTTTTATTTAAAGGGATGTGAGCCTGATTATGAGCTTAAAGTAAAAATTTTAAATAAGTTCATTAAAGACGGCATACAATATGGGGTTGATATCCCACTTATCTTTAAAGAAACTAATTACACCAAAGAGCGTATAATTTCTTCTTTGGTAATTCTATTAGATGATTTAGAATTGTACAATTGTAATTTAAATACTAAAAGTTTTAAAGAAAATTCTACAATCTATTTACAAATATTAGAATAGCAACACTGTGTGGATGGCTACAAATGTAGCCGTCCTTTTTTATATTTTATTTTTCATATTTTTTCAAAATAATAGTTGCATTGTGTCCACCAAATCCTAAAGAATTTGACATTACTATGTTAACTGTTGCTTTTCTTACCTCATTTGGAACTATGTCTAAATCACATTCTTCATCTTTTTCTTTATAATTAATAGTTGGTGGCACTATGCTATCTTGAATTGTTTTTGCACAAATTACAGCTTCAACTCCACCAGCTGCCCCTAGCAAATGGCCTATATTTCCTTTAGTTGAACTTACCATTACTTTTTTACTTGCATCACCTAAAGCTGTTTTTATAGCCATAGTCTCACAAGAATCATTTAAATGTGTAGATGTACCATGTGCATTAATATAATCAATATCTTCTGGTTTTATGTTAGCATCTTCTATTGCTCTTTTCATTGCTCTTGCTCCACCTTCTCCTTCAGGTGCTGGTGAAGTAATATGATAAGCATCTGAAGTTGCTCCATATCCAATTACTTCTGCATAAATTTTTGCCCCTCTTTTTAATGCATGTTCTAAATCTTCTAATACAAGTATTCCTGCTCCTTCTCCCATAACAAATCCTGTTCTTTCTTTATCAAAAGGTATACTTGCTCTGTTTTTATCTGTTGCATGTGATAATGCCTTCATATTTTCAAATCCTGCAATTCCTAATTCACAAATACCTGCCTCACATCCTCCTGCAAAAATCACATCTTCAGAGCCATATTTAATAGTTTTATAAGCTTCTCCAACTGCATGTGTTGAAGATGCGCAAGCACTTACTATTGAAATAGATTCTCCTTTTAAGCCTAAATCAATAGCAACATTTCCTGCTGGCATATTTGCAATTACCATTGGTATAAACATAGGTGAAACTCTATTATTACCTTTTTCAAAATACACTCCAGATTGTTCTTGTAAAGTTTTTAATCCTGCAATACCTGAACTTACAAATATACCTACTCTTTCAAAATCTGTATTTTCTTTTGTTATTCCACTATCTTTAAAAGCTTCCCTTGCAGCTACTAAAGCGAACTGCGAACTTCTATCTAATCTTCTAGCTTGTTTTACATCTAAATAATCAGCTACATTAAAATCTTTTACCTCTCCAGCCAATTTGGTTTTAAAATTTGTAGTATCTAATTGTGTTATTTCATCAATTCCACATTTCTTTTCTTTAATACCTTCCCAAGTTTCTTCTACATTTTTACCAATAGGAGTAATAGCCCCTAAACCTGTAATAACAACTCTTTTTCCCATAACTCTCTCTATCCTTTCTAATATTTATTATAAAATTCAATATATTTTTTATTCATAACAATTCGGGGGGACCAGCAAATTATAGACTGTTAGCAAATTTTATAATTTATTATAAAATTTGGTTATAGTCTATTATGTAGCTGGGAGTTATGAAGAAAAAATATATTAAATTTTATATATAACTCACATTAACATTCCACCATCTACTTGGATAACCTGACCTGTTATATAAGAACTATCATCAGAAGCCAAAAACTTAACAACATTTGCAACATCCTCTGGTGTTCCCATTCTCTTTAGCGGAATAGTCTTAGCAATTTCTTCTTTAATTTCATCTTTCAAAACATCTGTCATACTAGTTTGAATAAAACCTGGCGCAACAGCATTCACAAGGATATTTCTAGAAGCTACTTCCTTTGCTAAACTTTTTGTAAATCCAATAATACCTGCTTTAGAGGCAGAATAGTTAGTTTGTCCTGCATTTCCTGAAATACCAACAACAGAAGATATATTAATAATTCTTCCAGAACGTGCCTTTAACATATAATTAATAACACTTTTAGTTACATTAAATGTTCCCACTAAATTAACATTTATTACTTGTTCAAAATCTTCCTTAGTCATTCTCATTAAAAGCATATCTTTGGTAATACCTGCATTATTAACTAACACATCTATTTTTCCAAATTTATCTACAACTTGTTTTGCAATTTGTTCGCAATCTTCGAAACTAGAAACATCTCCTTTTACAGCAAAACATTCTACTTTATTTTCCTCTATTTGTTTTTTTGTTTGTTCTAATTCCTCATTTTCTTTACGATAATTCAAAGCAATATTATAACCTTGTTTTGCCAATGTTAACGCAATTTGTTTTCCAATTCCTCTAGTTGCACCTGTAATTAAAGCTACTTTATCCATTTTTAAATCTCCTCTCTTATAGTTTAATTAATAGTTTGTGATTTAACTAATTATATTTTGAATAGCTGCGTAAGCGACCAAACGAGCAAAGCGAGTGCGATTGGAGCAACTTACATACAAGTATTTTTATTATGGAAGTTGCGACACACAAAGCTATGATAAAATATAATTAGTTAAATTTTAATAATATTATTTAAAGTTTCTGTATTATTAACATTCAAAATTGTAAGTTCTTTTTCTGTATTTAATCTTTTAACAAATCCAGATAATGTCTTACCAGGCCCTATTTCTATAAAAGTATCTACTCCCATATTTACCATAGTTTCTAGACCTTTTGAAAATCTAACAGGACTCATAATATGTTTTGCTAAAATATCTTTTACATTATCCTCGTTTGTATAAGCATTACCATCTAAATTTTTTATTACTGGTATTTCAAAATTATGTATAGTAACTTTTTCTAGTTCTTCTCTAAAAGCTTCTGATGCCTTTGACAATTTTTCTGTATGAAAAGGACCAGCTGTTTTTAAAACTCTTACTTTTTTTGCCCCTAATTCTTTAGCAATTTCTTCTGCTTGTTCTACTGCTTCTTTTTCTCCTGAAATAACAATTTGACCTGTTGTATTAAAATTAGCTGGCATAACAAAACCCTTAGTTACTTTTTTACACACTTCTTGGACTTGTTCTTCATTCATACCAAGAATAGCTGCCATTAGCCATTCTCCTTCTGGTACTAAATTTTGCATATATTCCCCTCTTTTTTGAACAAGCTTTACTCCTTCATCCCACTCAAGAGCTTTACTTGCAATTAAAGCAGAATATTCTCCTAAACTTAGGCCACTAGTAACTTGTGGTTGTATTCCATTTTGTTTTAAAACTTCTAGAATAGCTAAACTCATTGTTAAAATACAAATTTGTGTATTTTTAGTTTCATTTAAAATACTTTCTTCTCCATAAAAAGATATTTGTGCTACATCTATGCCAGTTAATTCTTTTACTTTGTTATAAACATCTTTTACTTCATCATATTTATCATATAAATCTTTTCCCATTCCTATTGCTTGAGAACCTTGACCTGAAAATAAAAAACCTATTTTCATTTTTTTATCCTCCAATTCTTTTTAGTAATTTGTTTTCCCATTTGTTGCAAAATTCAGTAATAACTTTTTTATTATCTATTTCAATATTAAATTCTTTTTTTATTGAAGAAGTAGGTTGGTCAATTTCTATGGATGATTCTTGGCTATTTGTGTCAATTCCAATGCCTACTACTATATATTTTACAGTTTTACCACTAAGTTTTGTTTCTGTTAATATTCCACCAATTTTTTTACCCTTATAAACAATATCATTAGGTGATTTTATTTCTAATGAAATATTATATAAACTTTTAAAAACTTCTACCAAAGTTTCTGCTATTTCTATTGTAATTCCTTCTAATTTTTGGATTTTGCAATTTGCTTCAATTACAAAAGAAAAAGCTATATTATTTTTTTGCTTTGTTATCCATTTTCGTCCATGTGTTCCGTTTACCATTTGTTTGAACTTCTGCCAAAATAATAGTTCCGTTATCTATTTGGTTTTTCTCCACTCTTCTCCAAAGTTCTAATTGAGTTGAGTCAATTTCCGAATAAAAAATTAAATTTCTACCTAGAAATTGTGTATTTAAATTTTGCAGTTGCATTTTTCTTCCTCTTTCTGTATTTGTTCTAAATTATTTTGTCTTTTTATTTTATTTGTTGTTGTCTTTATTAATGGTTCTTGTGTTAATATAATTCCTCTTATCGCCTTATAATGTGGCATTGTTCTATTTATTTCTTTTATCTTTTGTTTTATTGCAAATTCGATTTCTTCTTCTGTTTTAATTTTATATGCATCTTCTATAATTTCTTTGTTATATACCAATTTAGCAAATATTTTAATATCATTTTTATCATCTGACATTTGTTTCCCAAATACAAAAGATTCTTCAATACCTTCTATACGGTTAATTAGGTTTTCCATTTCTTCAGGGAAGATATTTTTTCCATTTTTCAATACTATTACACTCTTCTTTCTTCCACAAATAAAAATATATCCTTCTTCATCTATTCTAGCTAAATCTCCTGTATAAAACCACCCATCAACAATCGCTTTTTTAGTTTCCGGCTTATTGCCATAGTATTCTAACATAACATTTGGTCCTTGAACAACAAGTTCTCCTATGCCATCAGCATCTGGATTTATAATTTTAGCTTTTACACTTGGTACACATTTACCAATAGAACCTATTTTATTATATTTATTAGTACCTATTGCAACAACTGGTGATGTTTCGGTTAGCCCATAGCCTTGGACTAAATTTAAACCTAATAGCCTAAATTTTTCTTCAATTCCTGCTTCTAGACTAGCTGCTCCACTAATTAGAAGTTTTACATTTCCTCCTAGCATATCATGAATTTCTTTAAATACTTCTTTTTTCTTTTCCATACTACTGTTTTTGTATTGTTCTTCTTTTTGCAATATTTCTTCCACTTTGTTTTGCTTTTCTAATTGTCTTCTTATAATTTTGAAAATCCCTTCATAAATTGCTGGTACAGATGCCATAACTGATACTTGATATTCCTTCATATTCTCTGGAATATGTCTAATTCCATCACAAAATACAGTTTTTGCACCTTTATATAAAGAAAATAAAAAGCCTACTGTGCATTCAAAAACATGATGTAATGGTAAAAATGATAAAAATACATCATTTGAATTTACATCTAATACAGATGCTATATCCATCAAGTTAGAACATATATTATGATGTGATAAAGCTACTATTTTGGAAGCGGAAGTTGTTCCTGATGTAAATAGCATAATATTCATTTCCATCGGGTTAATTTTAGCTTGTATATATTCTTTATTACCCTTTTTTATTAATTGTTTGCCTGCTTCTATTAATTCCATTTCTGAATAAATACCGTCTTTATGTTGAATTAAATCCATACATATAAGATGTTTCAACTGACCTACACCTTTTGTTTTTGCATCTTCTAATATAGTTTGATATTTCTTTGAATAAACTATAGCTTCAACTCCAGAACGTTCAATTAAATTTTTCAATTCATTTTCTGGCAACGATTTGTCTAAAGGTACTACTATTCCTACTCCACATACAATTGCTAAATATGCAATTTCCCATTCATATCTATTTTCACCAATTACAGCTATTCTTTTTCCTTTAAGTCCCATATCTATTAAAGCTGTTCCTAAAGCGTCTATTTTTTCTCTTACCTCTTTATGTGTTAGTGTTAAATAGGTTTTATTTTCTTTTCTAATTTGATAGGCAATTTTATTGCCATATTTTTCTCCAGATTTTTTTAGCATATCTTTTAAATCTGTTATTTTTGTGTATTCATATAATCTTTCGCTCATCTTCTTCTCCTTGTATGCAATTATGTTGTTATTTTATCATAAATTAGCAAAAAAATGATTAGACTGAAAGGTCAGTATAATCATTTTTTTAACATATATATTTTTAATTTTCATACATTTTAATGAGGTGTTTTTCATATATGAATTTTTTATCTAATTGCTTAAAAGGTATTGCTATTGGTAGTGGCGCTATTCTTCCTGGTATTAGTAGTGGAGTATTTTGCGTTATTTTTGGCATCTATGAAAAATTATTAGATAGTGTTTTGAATTTTTTTAGTGATTTTAAAAATAATTTTAAATTTTTGTTTCCAATTATTTTAGGCACTGGCATTGGTATTTTTCTTTTAGGTAATGTTTTAAATTATTGCCTTTATCAATTTCCTATTCAAACAAAATCCATTTTTATTGGTTTAATTGTTGGAAGTCTGCCTGCTTTGCGTAAACAGGTACTTAAAAGGTCAACGTCTACAAATTTTGGCTGGCTTTTCTTTTTTCTTGCATTTTGTTTTGGAATAATATGTGCAATTTTAGAAAATATTTTGCAAGTTTCTGATGTAGAAAATGTTAATTTTCTATATTTAGTTATATCTGGATTTTTAATGTCAATTCGGCATTATTGTGCCAGGTGTTAGTAGTACTATTATTTTGACTTTACTTGGTGTTTATGGCATTTACCTTTCTTCTATTTCAAATTTGTATTTTCCAGTTTTAGTGCCTTTGGCTATTGGAATTATTTTGGGTAGCTTTTGTTTCATGAAATTGACTAAATTTTTGTTAGAGAATTTTTATGCTCCTACTTTTTATGCTATTCTTGGTTTTTCTGCTGGTTCTATTTTTGTTTTGCTTCCTAATTGTGCTTCTTTTGTAGAGGTAGTTATCGGCTTGCTTTGTTTTTTGCTACGGGTTTTTGGTGGCTTCGATTTTTGAAGGTAGTTGAACATAATTACTAATACTCTAAATAAAGTACAACACGAAAACCCAAACTTACCGCATCCGCGACAAGAGGTGCATCTAAAGTGTTTCCCATAGATTTATAACTTATAGGCCATGTTTTACCATTATTAGTAAAAGAACATCCTCGACTTATTAGTGCCCCATCCGTTCTTTTTTCCGTTGTGAATTCCCACATATTTCCTGCTAAATCGTATATGTTTTTTGTTTTTGTATCTTCCGATGAACCTGTGGCAATTTCATATACGTCTACATCTCCTGAATTTTCATTTTTGCTTGTCTTTAAAGTACTATTTATGTATTTGTCTGCGTAAATCTTCCATCCTGAACTCTCACTGTCCCCTTCACCTGTATTCCAGTGATATCTGTGACAAGCATACAAACCTTCAACATTAATTGTTGAATTTACATAGTTTCCATAACTCGTTGAGTCAGAAACTTCGATTCCGTTTTTACCGACCTTCAACCATTCTACTGTCGTATCCCATGCATATGAGTCTATTAATTGGCTTGTTACTGATGTACTGCCTTTGTACATATTCTCTGATACTTCTATTGCATGTTTTGGTGTTATTCCATTCCAACTTGGATTATTCTTTTTACTTACTGGTGTATAATTATTGGGATTGTTTACTCTCTCTCCTAATGCTTGTCCTACAACATAAGTTCCATCCCATTTGTATTCATATGTACCGTCTTCATTTTCCTTCCAATACTCTTTTGGCAAACCTGCTTCATATCTTGCTATGTAAAATCCTTTATTCGCGTTTACACTATCTTCATGTCCATCATCATCTGTTGTTTCTTTTCCATCCCTGTCCACAGTATTATATCTTTTATATTTTACTCCTCCATTTTCTTCATCACATGATATCCATACAAATTCGTTTCCGTCTGAATCTGTTATTACAAATCCTTCCTCTATTGAATTTTCTCCTTCTATTCCTGTTGGTGCAAATCCTGCTGGGATTGGCACTTCTTTATTGTTCTTATCTTTATATGAATATGTTTCTGTATTCATTGATGCATTTAATGCTGCTAACTGTCTTTGTTCTTCTTCACTTGCTTTTTGAGTTTCCTCTTTTGCTGTTTGAGCTTTTGTTAGTATTCCATTATCCCCTGTTAAGGTTGCTATACTTACTCCTGCTAGTATTAAAAGTACTATTATTGTTATTACTAATGCAATTAATGTTATACCTTTTTGTAATTTGTTATTTGGGCTTTGATACTTTTGTTGTTTAGCTTTTTGGTTTAGTTTCCTTTCCTTTTTGTGTTTTAATTTCATGATTTCTCATGCCTCCTTTTAATTTTATATTTTTAAATTTAAAAACTTTTTAAGCACAAAAAAGATAGCAAATAACACCTATTTCTAGGTCTTATCTACTATCTTTTTTATTTCTATTTTATTTATCTTTCTATTATTTTCTTTATTTAGTAAACATAAGGTGTGTGTGTGTGTGTGTGTGTGTACAGCCTCAAGGGTTCTAG
>CANQTU010000026.1 GCA_947626925.1 uncultured Clostridia bacterium
TCAAATGCTTGATATGTAACGGAAAAGGATGCCCAACCTGTAAAGGTAGTGGATGGTTAGAACTTTGTCCTTGTGGCATGGTTCATCCAAATGTTCTCAAGATGAGTAAAATTAGTCCTGATGAATATTCTGGATTTGCATTTGGAATTGGTTTAACAAGACTTGCAATGATGAAGTATCATATTAATGATATTCGCATCTTAAATTCATGTGATTTGGAAGAATTAAATCAATTTAACATTATGTAGAAAGGATGATGACAATGCGTATTTCATGCAACTTACTTAATGAGTTTATTTCTTCAAAACAGCCAATCAATTGGTTGGATATCTGGGATAAATTCACTATGACTACTGCTGAAGTCGAATATGTTACAGTAAAGGGAAAAAACATTTCTGGTGTTGTTATTGCGAAAGTAGTAGAAATCAACAAACATCCAGAAGAACCTAAATATGTAATACTTACATTAGATATTGGAAGTAAAAAAATCAATATTATTACTTCTGCTACAAATGCTTATGTAGGTATGACAACGGCGTGTTGTATCGCTGGTGGAAAAGTCAATGAAAAGAGTGTCAAAGAAGTAGAATTTCTTGGAATCAAAAGCGAAGGTGTATGCCTTTCGGAGAGAGATTTGGATATTTCGCAGAATGACTCTAAAATTATTGACTTGCCCAAACAATATTCTATAGGCTCCGATATCAAGGAATATGTTAAATTGGAGGATGTTATCGTTGAAATAGACAATAAATCCTTAACAAATAGACCAGATCTTTGGGGACACTATGGAATAGCAAGAGAAATTGTTGCTTTAGCAAATGCAGAATTGGAAGAAATTCCAGTTACAGATATTAATATGGCAATAGATACAAACAAGCAGTATTTAACAGCTAATGTATGTGTTGATACTGTCAACAGATATACAGCTGTGAAAATTGCTGGAATAAATCAAAAAAATGCTGATATTAATATGAAAGTAATTTTGCATTATTGTGGTTATGAATGTAACACATTAACTGAAATGATTGCAAACTATGTTACTTTGGAATTTGGATTACCAGTGGTTACCTTAAAAGGCGAAGGTATTTCGGACATTTCTATTAAAATGTTTGATGGAAGTGAATGCAATAATTATGGCATTACAAGAAATAATATGGTTGTTTATGGTAATGACAAGCCGATGGAAGTAGCTGGAGTTTGCACATTAAAGGATTATGAAGTGACTAATGATTGCGATTGTGTAATTATTGAGGTGGCAAATTACGATGCTTCATCAATTAGAAAAAATTCAATTTTATTACATAATCGGAATGAATCAAGCATAAGACATGAAAAGAGTCTTGATCCAGAAATGACAATATTAGCAGTAAAGAGATGTTTATACTTATTAAATAAGGTAAATGGAAGTCTTGATATTCTTTCTAATATTGTGGATGTTTATCCCAATAGGCAGAAGAAAAATAAAATAAGGCTTACTCGAAAAAAGCTGAAAAGTTATTTAGGATTTGAGATGGATACGAATTTAGTATCGAATATCTTGAAGTCGCTTGATATGGAAGTTGCTGTTGAAGAAGACAGTTACATTGTCACAGTACCAACTTATAGATCTACGAAGGATATATGGAATGACGCAGATGTAATTGAGGAAATTACAAGGGTATATGGGTATGATAATTTCGAACCAAAGCCTTTGAAATTAAATCTTGAAATCAAACATGATGACATCCCTGAATACCTCGAGGAATATGAGTTGAAAAAAGCACTTGCAGAAAAGTATAATCTTCATGAAGTAAATACGTACATCTGGTACGATGATGATTTTTTACGTAATGCAGATATTGATAAGTCATACTGTGAACAAATTGTCAACAAGCCTGCCAACAATTATATTAGAGATGAGTTGGGATTATCGGTTTTGACTGCTACAATTAAAAATGCAAGAAAATTCTCTAAATATGGCGTTTTTGAAATTGGAACAGTCTATGTGGACAATAAAGCAGAAAGGCAGTTAAGTATCATTTTATGTGATTCCATTAAAAACGCACCTAGTTGCTATATGGAAATGAAGGATATTATTTATGGATTAGTGAGCTTTCTAAAAAATATTGATGTTAGATTTGTAGAAACTAAATCCAGTGAGTCTTATATGGATAGAAACACTATAGTGGAAATCTATATTAAAGATACTTGTATCGGATATATTGGAATTGCGAATTTAAGTGTCACGAAAAAGTATCACAAAACATCTATGATGGTTATTGCAAATATTAGCATGAACAAACTTAATCAAATTGAAAAAGTATGTCATGATTATTGCAGACCTTCAAGATATCCTACTGTTTCCATTGATTATACGATTTCTTTGAAATCTTATGAAAAGTATAAGCAGTTGGAAGATGTTCTATCAAAATATCGTTCATTATTATTAAAGTCTTATGAAATTATAGATGTATATGAGAAGAACGACGAAAGAAAAATTACAATTCGTGTAACTATTTCTCGTGATGATGGGACATTAAAAACTGACGAAATAAAAAGTTTCTCAAATGAATTAGTTTCTTATCTGAAAAAACATTTTAATGTGGAGGCATAATGTTTTTTTCTGTAGGAAAAAACAAAAAATTACTGTAAATTATCGACTACAACAAAATGTAGTTGATAATTTACAGTTGAAAATTCAATATTGAAGTTTTTCTATATTAATGAAATAACATTTTATAAAGATAGGAGTGGATAAAATGACAAATAATAAAGTAGAAATCGTAGAATGTAAAAAAGAATTACAATTTATTGATGTTGAGAACCGAGAAGATTTTCCGCCTGAACCAAAAGGAATGCGTTATATTCATTTCTATGGAGGAACAAAAAACTATAGAGCATATATAGCACCAGAAGATATTTCTAGAGCGGATTTTATGGAGCAGTATCCAGAGTATGTTCCTGAACAAAACAGACCGATTTATGAAAATAACGGTATAATTGTTAGGGCTGATCCAAAATATCCCTGTCCTGGATTTTATATTTTTGGTTTAAACAAAACTTATAGGGCATTTGATCTTTTGGATGATATTACATTTCTTAGATATTCATTCATTCTTAAGAAGACAAAAGAAGGAATGAGGAAGGAATTGGGTTTAAATTATGCTCATCTTCTTTCAAATGAAAAATCCGATGTATTTGTTAATGTCCATTTTTGGCTAGTGCCAGTTGAAGGCACGACTTCGCCAGATTTATTGGATTTTGATGTGAAAGGATATTTAAGCAGTTTCTCACCAAAAAAAGAAATAGATAAGATATTATCCTATAATGAAAGATTAAGAAATTATTTCAAGAAAATTGATTTAGTTAAGCAGGATAATGATTTATATGCAAATTTAATAAAAATGGGAATATAATGTTAACAATATGCAACACAGTCAATAGATAAACAAAAAGAGGTGATATAATGCATTTAAACATTTTTGTAAGCCAAAGTTGTTTTTTACATTGTAAAGGTTGTTATAGTTTTTCTCGGGAAGAAGAAAAAGGACAAAAAATCCCAACAAATATACTAATTGATTTTTTACAATTTGTATATGATGAAGGTGTTAGAAAGATTACACTTTGTGGAGGCGATCCGTTAACACGGTGCGATATTATTGCACTGCTTGAAAAAATGAAAGAAATCGGCTTTTGTATTTCGATGGATACGGTTGGTAGTGCGATTATTAAAGATGTTGCAATTGGTAAGCATTTAATTGTAAAACAAGTAAATGCTGAAAAAATTGCTAAACTTGTTGATATGATTGGCATACCAATAGATGGTTCAACAAATGAGATTTTCAAACGATTTAGACAAACAAGAGCAGATTTAATTAATGAACAATTGGCAATTTGTCAAGAATTGAATAAATATGGAGCGAATATCTGTATAAATACGGTTGCACACAAGGGAAATCTAGAGAATGCCTATGAATTAGCAAAATTAGTAAAAAGTCTAGTTGTAAGTGAATGGCAAATCTTTCAATATGAGCCTTTAGGAAAATTTGGATTAATGAATAAAGATATATTTGAAATTACAGACAAGCAATTTTCAGATTTTCAATCTACAGTATTAGAAGTTTTCGACAATGATATAAGTAAGCTACAGTTTAAAGCATCTCACAACAGAAAAAATGCTTATATGTTGATTGATAATTCTGGTAATGCATGGATTCCAAGTTCTGAAAATATGTCTACATCCAAATTCTCATATATTTTAAATGATAATGTAATAATCGGAAATATTACAAATATTGACGATTGGCATAAAATCTGTTCATATTTGGATAGAAAATTTATTTAAAATTTGAGAAAACAATAGAAGGTTCATAAGATGAAACTGATAATATCAGAGCATAGAAAAGATCCCATAAGTAAGTTAAAAAAGGAGTATATAAATGTTTAAATAAACATTATATACTTCTTTTTTATTGTATTTATGGTTTTATCTAAAAAATAAATGCTCATATACAAGAAAAACGCAAAATATCAATAAAAACTTGATATTATTAACATAATATGATATAATATTAACTGTGGTGATGAATGAGTATGTATAATTCCAATATAAACTTAAATTTATATAAAACATTTATTGTTGTAGCAGAATCGAAAAGTTTTGCAGAGGCAGCAGAAAAAATGAATACAACTGATAAAGTTATAAGTAATGATATAAATTCATTAGAAAGACAATTAGGAGTACAACTTTTTTACAGAAAACACAAGGGATCAAATAATGGATTAAAAATAACTGAAATAGGCGAAGAAATATATCCACAAGCCAAAAGATTTATTTCTTCTGGTGACTTTATTCCATTGATGATAGATAGTAGAAATAGCCTAGAAAATGGTAAATTACTAATAGGATGTCCATCACATATAACTGTATTTTTTCTTATGTCAAAATTAATTCAACTAACACAAGACTATCCTAATGTTGAAATAAGATTAGATACAGAATCTAATAGTAGGACTATGATACAGAAGCTAAAAAATAACGAGATAGATTTTATTATTTTAGATTCAGTACCAGATGAATATGTCAAAGAATTGGAAATCAAAGAAATTAAAACAAGTAAAAATATTTTTGTTTCAAAAAATAAAATAGAAATAAAAAAAATGGAACAACTTGAAAATTATAATTACATCTTAAGTTATGAAGATAGAACATCAACTAAAAAACTATTACGAGTTTTAAAAAAATATGATATAGAATTAAAACCTATTTTAAGATGTCCGACAACTGAACAGAGAATAAGTGCAGCAAAAGGTGGAATGGGTATCGCATATGTAATGAAGGAGTCGGTAGAGGAAGAACTAAAAAATGAACAATTATACGAGGTAAGTTTACCAATTGAGTTACCAATGACCAGTATAAGTCTTGTATATTTGAAAAATCAATTAACAAAAGTTGATAAAGAATTTATAAATAAGTATTTAGAAAAATAAATATGATTAAAAACAAGAAAGAGTATCCTTTGGATATTCTTTTTTTACTTCCAAAAAATAGGGGATAACATCCAAATTTGGCAATGTATAAATAGAAAAATATATTATATAATTGATATGTCAAAATAAAAAAGAGGTGTAAAATATATGTATTTTAAAATGGATCAGAAATTTAAAGACTATTTTAAAAATAATCTAAGACAAATTTTCTTTTATATAATTGATGATTGTAATTTAAGATGTGAACAATGTTTATATAAATTAGAAATAGGATTCCAATTAGAAAAAAAAGAAGTTGATTTTGATGATGCTATTAAATTGTTAAGCGATTTTAGAGAAATGGGAGCTATAAAATTAACTCTAATGGGTGGAGAGCCTACATTATATGGAATTAAAGAGAATAATAAACCATTGCTAGAATTAATAAAAAAAGCAAAAGAATTAGGTTATGAATATGTTAGAATTGATACAAACGGACAATTCAATAGTAAATTATTAGAACAGCCAGAATTTAAAATGTTAGATGAAATTACTTTTAGCATTGACGGACCGAATAAAGAAATCAATGATTCAATAAGAGGATATGGCTCTTTTGATAAATGTGTAAATAATATAAAAAGAGCAAAAGAATTAGGCTATAATATTGATATAACTTCTTGTATAAGCAAATATATGATTAATCGAGATGAGAACGGAAATCTATATCTTGACAGAATGATAAAATTTGCAGAAGATTTAGGAATTGAAAGAATTAATTTCCACAGTTTATTCAAAACAGGTGTACCAAGAGATTATTTTAGTGGAAATTTAGACATTACAGTTAATGATTGGTTTAAAGTATGGGAAGAAATAGAAAAAAAGGTAGATAACAAAGAATATAAAATTCCTGTTAGAGTACCACAGTCATTTACTACTAAAAAGGAATTTGAAAAAAATCCTGCATATTATGGATATTGTTCTTGTAAATCAAGATCAAGAATATTAGTACATCCAAATGGTATGTTAAGAGTATGCTCACTTATGATAGGAACACCTTATGGAATTGCTAGATATTATGACGGACAAATAAAATGGGATGATTCTCCAACAAATGAATTAAAAGCTCATAAATTTGATGAAGATACACCTTGTACAAACCAATTTAAACATAACAAATTTGGAGATTTTGTTCCTACATGTGTATCATTTAAACCAAAGCAAGAAGAATTAGTTTGGAAAGAACTAGAGTGGGAAAGAAGGAGAATAGAAAAAAAGAACAGTAAAATAAAAACCGTCATTGGATTCACAGATAAAGTAGTACAGGATAAAGTTATAAAAACAATAGAAGATTTGGATTTTGTTGACATTATTGGAACAGCAAAAGATGGAGAAGAAACTTACAATAAAATAATAAATTTAAAACCAGATATGGTATTTATGCAATATAACTATAATAATGGAATAAATGGATTCGATATGATAAAAAAAGCCAATACACATTTAAAATTAGATATACCAGTATTTAATATAATTGATAATAATGTTCCAAATGAGGAAAAACACGAGATAATTCATTTAATAGGCAGTAAAATGAATTCTGTGTTAGAAAAGCAAGATCCATACGAAGAATTAGTAAAGGATATATTAAAAGAATATAGAGAATATGATTTTAAATAAAAGAAAAGAAATATGTAATTTTAAAGATTACTTATTTCTTTTTTTGTTGCTTATAAAAATATATTGTACTTCTTTCTATAAATTTTCTAGGTGAAAGTAAGTCATCATCATTAAAAATTTGAGGGTATAAGTTTCGAGCAAATTCTTGGGAAGATATATTTATTGGTTTTAAAGCACTTTTTAATCCATCTCTTATTTGTTCTGGAGTTTTTTGATATTTTTCAGCAAGTTTATCAAGTAAATCATCTAGAGACCTACCATAAAAGGGGAAGTATTGCAAACAAATATCAATTGCTGATTTCATATATTCACATCCATTTATAGAAAGATGCATTTTAAAATCCGAAAAATAAGAATATATGTCATCTAGATTTGGTTTAGGGCATTTTCTTTCTTCTACAAATTGGTTTACTGCATTTATTACATCTTCGGTTTTATATGGAGTATATATTATTTTATAAATTTTTGAAACGTTAGTTATTTGATTAGATTTATCTGTTTCAGCTATAAAAATTGTATTAATTTTTTCTTTCTCTCTCCAACACATTTCTATTTTTTTTAATATTTCTGTACCATTTATATCAGAAAAACCATAATCTAATATAAAAATGTCAGGATATATTTCATAGTATTTGTTCAATGCATCAATGCCTGTATAAGCTGTGAAAACTTCAAAGTTGCTATTATTAGAAAGTATGTTGTAGTATTTAAGAACATCTTTTTTATTAGCGATTGCGACAAGGACTTTGAACAAGTTAATTCCCCCTAATAGTATTACATTCGATTAAAATTATATCATAAAAATTATGTCAACACAATAGAAAATCGCAAAAAAATGGAAAAAATTAGAAAATATATGTCCCATTATGTTCCAAAAAGAGTTAATATGTAGCAAAATTTATTAGTTTGGAACATTTTAACAAAAGATAATAAAACCTTGATATATTCCTTGCGAGGACAATGGTCTACATATAAAAGGAATATATCTAATACAACCGATAAATATATATAGATGTACTTATGATATAAACTACAAATTATATAGATCATTGTTTGAGGAGATGAATTAAATGAATAAGTATAAATGAATTTAAAAGGATAGTTTAAAAATTTATAATTGATAGTTCCTTTTATTTTGATTAATTGTCCGATCTTAAATGATTGGAGATAAAGATAATGGAAAAGAAAAATTATTTAAAAGAGGAATTATCAAAAGAAGAAAAATTATATTTAAAAAAAATCGTAATGACAGCCAAAAATAAATATATAAAAAGAAATTATCAATATATTAATTCAGTTATAAACTTAAGTGAAAATGTAGTAAAAACAGAAGATTCTATTATAGATGATGTAATTGAAAATTGTGTAAAAGAAGTAAAATCAGCAGAAGAGTTTGAAAGAACTCTTTCTAATTCTTTGTTGTATAAATATGTGAAAGCACTAACTTTAAGAGAAAAAGAAGTGCTTTTTTATATTTTTTGGCAAAAGAAACATTTAAAAGATATTGCAAGAATAATGGGGATACACAGAATAACTGTTGAAAGAATTAGAAATCGTGCATTATCAAAAATAGCAGAAAAGATGCTAAATGGAGGTAATAAAAATGTTTAATAATTTTAATCTAACTGACGACGAAATACTAAAAATAATTAAAGATTATGAAAATCTTATTTTAAAATATTCAATAATTAATAATAAGTTTGACGAAGACTCACACCAAGAAATTTTGATGCTAATATTCAAATATTTAAGTAAAAATAGAAAAAAATAAAAAAATTTTTAAAAAATGCAACATTTAAAAAATTTTAGGGGTTTTTATTAGGCAAAAGGAGGTTGAGAAAATGGAAACAAAAACTGAAAACAATTGCAACAAAAGTGCTAAATCAGAAAATAGTCAAAAGATGGAGCTCGAAAATCTAATTGCCTATGCCCAATTAATACATTATACTCTGCAACATAGTGCGACTGAAATTAATCCAAAAACAATAAGAGCAGAAGTAACGATGTTTTATAAAAAGTTTGGTAATAAAGAAGTTCGAAGATTAGCAAATTCTATGGCAAAGGAGAACAAGCAAAGATGATAAAATGTATTATTTTTTCAATTGTTTCTTTTTTGCTTGGAATATTTGCAAGAGAGGTTATTAATTTAATAACATTTAAACAAAGAAAAAAGAAAAAGATAAAACTAAAAAA
Organism: uncultured Clostridia bacterium; assembly: GCA_947626925.1. Classification (GTDB taxonomy): domain Bacteria; phylum Bacillota; class Clostridia; order TANB77; family CAG-508; genus CAG-269. The sequence continues at coordinate 9,319 of CANQTU010000026.1, forward strand.
AGTCAATCCTTTGTATAAACAAAATTTTAAACAAGCTGTCAAAGATTTAGAAATTAAATAGAGCTATTGCTCTATTGTTTCTTCATGCAAACTTACATGTTAGCAAAAAGTTGCAAAAAGTTACAAGGGGAACGAGTATGGAAAATAAAGTTTTAGATATGTACTTTATAGATAAAAAGAAACAGATTGAAATAGCAAAGGAATTAAACATTTCAAAATATAAAGTGTCTAGAATAGTAACAAAAGATCCAAGATATAATGAAGAAAAAGAATATAGAAAAATTATTAATAAAAAGAAACATATTGATAAAACAAAAAAATATATAACTAAAATGAGAAAATTAAAAAGAAAATTAAAAAAACCAAATAACGATTATGCAATAATGAAATTATTACATGAGCAAGCAAGTAGAGAATTATCAGGAAGAAAAACAATTAATAATAAAGCATATAGAGATTGGAATACATCAGCTTATAATTATAATGCTAAAACCAAAAGTTATATATTAAAAAAAGATATTAATGCAGGCAGTGATGTACCTAGAAGAATAAAGTGGACTTAATAATTAAAAGTAAGTTTCAATCATATTAATAATAGGAGGCTCTTATGAAACGAGGAGAATATACAGTTATAGAAATTTTCAATAAAAAAGGAAATAATGTTAAAGATGTTTTGAAAAGTGTTTTTAAATCATATGTAACAAAACAAATAAATTCGCAGAAAGACTTGAAAATAAAAAAATAAGAGTTATAATTGAAATGTCAATATGAAAGGGAACTTATTGTTATTATCAGAAAGGAGTAAAATATGATAACGATAAGCAATCCTGAAATTTATGTCGCAGGAATATTGGCTAGATTATCAAATGAGAGAATTGATGAATCAAAAAAATATGGTGAAAGTGGAAGTATTACAAATCAAAAAGACTTATTGCTTGACTTTTGCAAAAAAAATAAAATAAAAGTTTATAGTGTATATAGTGATGATGGAGAAAGTGGAGCTTTTTATGACAGACCAGAATTTATGCGAATGATTGATGATATTGAAGCAGGACATATAAATATGGTTGTTGTAAAGGATTTATCTAGATTTGGAAGGGTAGCATCAGGAATTGACGACTATGTAATTGATTATTTTAGACTTAAGGGAGTAAGATTTATTGATGTAAACGAAAGTCTAGATTCAAAAACATCAGCAAACTTTGATGAAGATGTTAAATTAAGAGCATTTTTTAATGAATGGTTTTTAAGAGATTGCTCAAGAAAAACTAAAGCAGGAAAACATCATAAAGCATTAAAGGGAAAGGTTATGGCAACGTATCCAAAATATCGGATATATGAAAGATCCAAATGATAAAAATCATTATATACCACATCCTGAAACAGCATCAATTGTAACAAGAGTATTTATGGAATTAAGAAATGGAAGATTGCCAACAGAAGTTGCACAAGGACTTAATGATGAAAAAATTCCAGTCCGTTCAGAATCAGTTGGAAATACGCATAAGAGAACAGAAAATGAAATAAAAAGAAAATGGACAAGAGATTCAATTGTTAAAATAGCAAAAGATGAAACATATTTAGGATATGTAATTAGTGAAAAAAGCAAAAAGTTAAGTTATAAAAGCAAAAAAGTAATACAAACAAAAAAAGACGAACAAATAAAAGTAGCAAATAGACATGAGCCATTAGTAGACCAAGAAACATTTGATATAGTACAAGAATTAATAAAAAGCCGTACTCATACAAGAACACAAAAAAATGACTTTTTATTAAAAGGATTATTAGAATGTGCAGAGTGTGGAAAGAAATTAAGTGTATTATTACAAAAACAGAAATCAGGAAATAAAATACTATATTTAAGATGTAATACTTATGCATCAATGACTAGACTAAAACTTTGTACACCACATTCAAATAATTGTGAAAAGCTAACCAATAAAGTATTAGAAACAATAAGAACAAGGTTAAAACAATATCAGAAAGAAGAAGAATACTTTTTACTTGCAAAAGATATAAAAGATAAAACAGTATTTAAGAAAAATATTATACAAACGCAAATAGATACTTTGAATAGTAAATACCTACAACTAAACAAGAAAATAGATCAAATATATGATGATAAGTTTAATGACATAATTAGTGTAGATGATTTTGAAAGAATGTATAAAACTATTCTAGATAAAAAAGAACAATTAAGTAAACAGATAGCAGATTTGACATTGCAAAAAGAAGATACAGCTAAAGAAGTTGATTTAAAAAAAATAGTAAATCAATTTGTTGAAGGCAAAGATATAACAAGAGAAATGTTAGTTTCTCTTGTAGACAAGATTACAGTGTCAGAGCAAAAAGAAATTAGAATTTATTATAAGTTTAGTATTTTAAATGACGAATCCAAAAAACAAGAAAATATAATTAATATTCAATCAGCATAAGGTCATTTTCTGACCTTTGTAAAATTTATCATTATAAGCTACTATGACTATTATTGTTTTACTTATATTGGCAGGAGTAAGTATAGCAACACTAACAGGAGATAACGGAATACTAACAAAAGCACAAACAGCAAAAACGGAAACAGAGAAAGCAAGTGAAGAAGAACAAATAAAACTTGCAGCTATGAATGCAGCAATGAATACGGAAAATCAAAAATACATTGATAGAAATGGAAATGAAGCGACTATTCCAGCAGGATTTGCACCGACGGGAATAGAAGGAGAAGATTTAATAAATGAAGGGCTTGTTATAATTGACAATAAAGGAAATGAATTTGTATGGATACCAGTAGGAAAAGTTAAAGACAATAAAGGTAATATTAATACAATAGAATTAGGAAGATATGATTTTGATGAGCAAGGAAAAAAATCTAATTATAATATTTCAACTTTTACTGAAGATACGCAATTAACTCATGATGCTACTTGTAAAAACACGATAGCCAAAGACATAGAAGCATTTAAAAAAAGTGCAAGTTCAATTGAAGAAGGAGGAAATGGAGGTTATTATATAGGAAGATATGAAGCAAGAAGTTCAACAGAAAGAACAGAAGAAAGTAAAGATAATATAGAACAACCAGTGATAGAAAAACCAAATGGATATATATATAATTATTTAACCCAGTCACAAGCAGCTCAATTAAGTAGAAAAATGTATACATCAGACAAATTTACAAGCGATTTAATGAATAGTTATGCATGGGATACAGCAATTGAATATATACAAATACTGTCGAAAGAAAATAATTATTCAAATCAAATAAGTTTATTTGGCCAATATATAAATAATGGAACAAATAATTTACAAGATGTTGCAAAACAAGATAAAGTATGTAATATATGGGATTTGGCAGGCAATTGCCTTGAATGGGATACAGAAACTTGTTCTGCCTATGACAGTAATCTAGATATTAAATATGATGTAACAAGGAGAGGAGGATTTTTTAGTAATATTTCTGGATACTATTGTAAAAAACGTTCGTATGTTAACAATAGTCATTGGTCAATAGATACAACCTTTCGTCCAATACTATATTTATAATAGCAACAGATGGAAGAATTTTGTAAAAAAGTTCAACTAATTCTTGATTTAAATAATAAACTATTTCAGAAAAAATGTTCGCAAAAAGTATTGACAATTTTTAAAATTGAAGATACAATAAAGGCGAACATTTTTTTAGTGTAAAAATTGGAGGTAGAAAAATGATAACAACATTACACATCAAAAACATAGGAATAATAGAAGACATAACAATAGACTTCAACAATGGTTTAAACGTATTAACAGGGGAAACAGGAGCAGGAAAAACCCTAATAATTGACTCATTGCAAATAATATCAGGTGGAAGATTTTCAAAAGAAATGATAAGAAAAGGAGAAAACCAATCATTTGTAGAACTATGCATGTATGAGCCAGACAATCCAGATGCAATAGACGGAAATATTATTGTATCAAGGGAAATAAACCTTAATGGAAAAAATATGTGTAAAATTAATGGAAGAATGGTAACAGTAAACGAATTAAAAGAATTTATGAGTGAAAAAATAGAAATACACGGACAAAACGACAACCAAAATTTATTAGATAATAAAATGCACTTAAGCTATTTAGACGGATTTATAGGAAACAATATTATAGATAAAAAGAATAAATATCAAGAATTTTATGAACAATATTGCAAAATTAAACAGGAATTGAAAAGTAATTTTGGAGATGAAAAAGAAAAGCAAAGAAAATTAGACTTATTAGAATATCAAGTAAAAGAAATAGAACAAGCAGATTTAAAAATAAACGAAGAAGAAGAGTTAGAAGAAAAAAGAAAAATAATTGTAAATGCAGAAAAAATAACGCAAAATTTGCAAGAAGCAGACAACTTAATTTCAGAAAATGGAATTGAAAGTATAAGTATGGCAATTCGTGCTTTAGAGAAAATTGAAACCATTGACAACAAATATGAAAAACTATCAAGTGAACTAAAAAATGTTTATTACGAATTACAGGAGTTAGCAAGAGATGTTAATAATTGCAGAAGTGATATAGAATTCAATGAAGAAGAAAGAAACTTTATAGATGAAAGACTAGACCTAATATATTCATTAAAAAGAAAGTATGGAAATACCATAGAAGAAATTTTAAATTATAAAGAAGAAATTAAAGAAGAAATAAAACATATTCAAAATCTAGAAGAATACAATAACAAATTAAAACAAAATCAAAAAGAAATAAAAGAGCAAATGAAATTATTAGCTGAGCAAATGCATGAAATTAGAAAGAAAAATGCATCTATTTTAAGTAGCAAAATTAATCAAGAATTAGAAGACTTGGAAATGAAAAATGCTAAAATAAAAGTAGAAGTTACATATTTAGAAAATGAATATCTAAAAACAGGAAAAGACAATGTAGCATTTTATATAGTAACAAACAAGGGAGAAGAAGAAAAAGAATTATCTAAAATAGCATCAGGAGGAGAAATGTCAAGAACTATGTTAGCAATTAAAAAAGTATTAGCAGACACAGATAAAACATCAGTATTAGTATTTGACGAAATTGACACAGGTAT
>CANQTU010000027.1 GCA_947626925.1 uncultured Clostridia bacterium
CAGTAAGAAAAATTTCTTATGGTGTAGGTGTTGAAAAAACTTTCTTAGTACATTCACCACTAGTAGAAAAAGTAGAATTAGTAAGAGTTGGTAAAGCAAGAAGAGCTAAATTATTCTATTTAAGAGACAGATTAGGTAAATCTGCTAAGACAAAAGAACAAGTAGGTGCTAGAATTGAAGATAAAGAAATAATACTAAAAGAAGATTTAGCAGAGGAACCAGCAGTAGAAGCTGAATCTGCACCAGAAGAAGCACCAAGTGTTGAAACAGAAAATGTTGAAGTTCAAGAAACTGTTGATACTGTAAAAGAAGAAACAGTAGAAGACGTTAAAGAAGAACCAAAAGAATAAAAATAAAGTTGCCAAAGGGGACGGTCTTTTTTGGCAACTTTTTGTATTTATTTATATATTTAATATTTATATTTTAAATGTTAAACATATCTTCCATATTATAAAATCCATTTGGTTTGTTTACTAAAAATTCAGCAGCTTTTATAGCTCCTTCTGCAAACACATTTCTAGAATAACTTGTATGTTTTAATTCAAAAGTTTCAAATTCTCCAAAAAATTGAACAACATGTTCGCCTACAATATTTCCACCGCGTATTGAATTCATACCAATTTCTTTTTTATCTCTTTTTTCACGCTTATTATGTCTATTATATTCGCAGTGTAAAGTATTTCCAAGAGAATTATTGATAGAATCTGCAAGCATTTGAGCAGTACCACTTGGACTATCTATTTTTCTGTTGTGATGTGTTTCTGTTATTTCAATATCAGTATTTTTTAGAAGAGGGGCTAACCACTCAACTAATTTTTTCATAATCATTATATCATAAGACATGTTTGCAGATTTAAAAATTGGAATTTGTTTACTATATTCTTTTATTTTTAATTCTTCTTCTTCTGAAAATCCAGTAGTTGCAATAACTATAGGAACATTATTTTTACTTGCATATTCTAAAATTTGAAATGTAGCAATAGGAACAGAAAAATCTATTATTACATCAGGTTTTTCTTTAATATCATCTATTTTATTATATACAGGAAATGCAAATTCACCAGTTACATTTTTATCAAATCCACATTTTAATAATAAATTTTCGTTTTCTTCTACCAAATCACATACGATTTGTCCCATTTTGCCATTACATCCATTTACCATTACTTCTAACATAATTATAATCCTTTCATTATTTCATTAATTTTTCTATTTCTGTTTTTAATATTATTTCTTTCTCAGCGCTCATTTTTGTAAGAGGTAATCTAGGAATACCAAAATTATAACCCAAAATATTTAAAGCTGATTTTACTGGGATAGGATTTACCTCGCTAAATAAACTATTAATTAAAGGTATTGCATCTAGTTGCATTTTTGTTGCTGTTTCAATATTACCATCAAAGAAATTCTGAACCATATCATGAGTGTATTTTGGCATAACATTTGACAATACAGAAATAACGCCAATTCCACCTAAAGATAAAATAGGTAAAGTTTGATCATCATTTCCTGAATAAATATATAAATTGTTGCCACATAAGTGAGCAATTTCAGCTATTTGAGATAAATTACCACTAGCTTCTTTTATTGCTACTATATTTTCTACTTTTGAAAGTTCTAAACAAGCATTAGGTGATATATTAACTCCAGTTCTACCAGGTACACTATATAGAATAATTGGTAAAGAAACACTTTCTGCAATTTTTTTATAATGTTCTATTAAACCAGTTTGTGTACATTTATTATAATAAGGAGTAACAACTAAAAGACCGTCTACACCTAATTTTTCAACTGTTTTAGAATATTCAATAACTTGTTTGGTATTATTTCCTCCAGTTCCCGCAATTATAGGAATTCTTCTATGAGAGGTTTTAACAGCACATTCTATTGTAGCTAATTTTTCTTCTGTTGACATAGTAGAAGCTTCTCCAGTTGTACCACAAACAATAATAGCGTCTACATGATTTTCAATTTGATTTTCAACAAGCCTTTCAAATTCTTTTAAATTAACTCCATTTTCATCAAAAGGAGTACTGATAGCTGTACCACAGCCTTTGAATAAAATTTTTTTCTTCATTTTTATAAAATCCTTTCTTAAGAAACTTAAATTTTATATTAATAAATTTCTTAAAAGAATATTGTAATATAAATGTATTTACATCTATATTGTTATAGGAATTATATTATAAAAGATGAAAAAAAGAAATAAAAAATAAAAAAATTTTAAAAAAAGTATTGACAAAATTAAAAATAGAATATAAAATAGAAACAACAAAAGCGAACAACAATTCGAAAAACAAAAATTCTATAAATAATAAAACGAGGAGTGATAAAGATGAATTTAGTAAAAAGAAAAACAAATTTAAAAACAACTGTAAATAAAAGCATTGAAAGACATCCAGTTCCAATATTAGGAATAGACTATAAAGTAAAAATAATTTACAAAAATATAAAAATTACAGAATTAGATGTTGAAAATACAACAATAAAAATATCACTTCCTAATATATATAAAAAAATAGACAATAAAGAAATTTTAGATTTAGCTATTAATAAAATGTATGAGCAAATTGCAAAAGTAGAAATTGAAAGAGCAATGGAAAAAACAAGAATTATGGTCGGATTTGCACCAGAAGAATACGAAATTAAAAAAATGAAAACATTAGGAAGTTGTAAAAATAACAAAATATGTATACATCCAGAAATTGTTAAATATAATCGTAAAGTTATTGATTATGTTGTATTACACCAATATTGTCATCTAAAACACAAAAACCATAATAAAGCTTTCTTCACAATGTTAGAAAAATATTTGCCAGATTATAAAAAAAGCGAAGAAATACTTCTAAACTTATAATTTTATTTGATATAAAATATTTTTAATTAAAACCTCGACAAAAGATAAATAAAGTGTTAATATACTATTAGCACTTTATTTATTATTGGGGTATCGCCAAGCGGTAAGGCATTCGGCTCTGACCCGAACATGCGTAGGTTCGAATCCTACTACCCCAGCCAAGTTTTTATAAAACAAGGAGGTAACAAATGAAAAGTAAAAAAGGTGTTACATTAATTGCATTAGCTGTAATGATAGGTGTTTTAGGTATATTAGCCTCAATTGCCACTTATAGTGGAATGTCTGTAGTTCAGTCATCTAAATTTACAAAATTTTCTACTGAATTAAAGATTATGCAAACTCAAGTCAATAATATATATGAAAAAACTAAAACTGGCGAATTAGAAAAGGATAAAATAGGACAGAATTTATCAGTAAATACTTCTGTTAGCCAACAAGCAGCAAGAGTTTTTACTTCTAATGAATCGGAAATTACATCATCAGAAGGCTATAAATATTGGAATTTAGAAACAATAAAAAATTTAGGAATAGAAGGAGTAGAACAAGATTTTTTTGTTAATTTAGATACAAGAAGTATTGTAAGTTACAAAGGATTTGAATATGAAGGTAAAACTTATTATACATTAGCACAAATACCAAATGGATTGTATAATGTAAACTATACTGAGCCAAATGCAAAACCAACATTTGGTGTGGATTATACAGCATTAGGAGAAAATAAGTGGAGAATTAATGTTACAAATATATCGTATCAAGGGTATATAGATAAATGGCAAGTGCAATATAAGTTAGAAGAAAAAGATTATTGGAATACTAGTGATGATTTAAGCTTTGTTGTAAATTCTACTGGAAATTACATAGTTAAATTAATAAATGGTTCAATTGTATCTGAGGAAAAAAATATAAATATTGGATATATACAAGATGGATTACAACTGCATTTAGATGCAATTAATAATATAGGAGAAGGTGATAGCAATCATAGTATAACAACAACTGTGTGGAAAGATTTAAGTGGAAATGATAATGATGCAAAATTAAACAATTTTTTTGATAATGAAAATAGTAAATGGAATAATAATAATTTAGAGCTTGATGGAACAAACGATTTTGCAACAATTGATCATTCCAAAAATACTACAATGACAACAACAAATCAAACAATAGAAATTGTAATGAACAGAAAAGGGCATTTATCAACAAAGGAACTTAGAGGTATTCTATTTGTTAGATGGGTTGGATATACGGTAGAATTAAATGCTATTACAAATAATCAATATACTTTAGCATATGGACGTAATTCTTCAGGTGGATATTTAGTCTCTAATCAAAAATTAGAACTAAATATACCATATAGTATATCACTAACACATTCAAATAACATTTCAAAAATATATATTAATACAAAATATGACAATCAACAATCAGTTGTACCATCAGCATATACAGCAACAATTACAACAATAGGAAAATATACAGATAATAATCCAGTTAGAGGTCAAATTTATTCTATTCGTATGTATAATAGAGAACTAACACCTGAAGAAATAAATTATAATTATCAAATAGATAAAGGTAGATTTGGAATATAAAAACTTAAAACACTATAATTTTAATATGAAAATTATAGTGTTTTATATTATATAACTTTACTTTTACCAATTTTTGCTATATAATATACAATGTAAAAAATAAATAAAAGGAGCGATTTTATGCAAGAGAATAACAATCAAAACAATGAAATAGAAGAATTAGACATCAACCATTTGATGCAAATAAGAAGAGATAAACTAAAAGAGCTACAAGAAGAAGGAAAAGACCCTTACCAAATAACAAAATTTATTAGAACTAATACAGCAGGAGAAATAAAAGAAAACTATGAAAAATTTGAACAAAAAGATGTAACAGTAGCTGGAAGAATTATAGCAAAAAGAATTATGGGAAAAGCATCTTTCTGTACAATCCAAGATAGTGATGAAAAAATTCAAAGCTATGTTAGTATAAATGACTTGGGAGAAGAAAGTTATAAAGCTTTTAAAACATGGGACATAGGAGATATAATTGGAATAACTGGTTTTGTATTCAAAACAAGAACAGAGGAAATTTCTGTTCATGCAAAAGAAGTAACATTACTTTCAAAATCTTTAAGACCATTACCAGAAAAATTCCATGGTTTAAAAGATGTAGATTTACGTTATCGTCAAAGATATGTAGATTTAATTATGAATCCAGAAGTTAAAAATACATTTCAAATGAGAAGTCAAATTATAACTGAAATAAGAAAAATTTTAGATGAAAAAGGTTATTTAGAAGTTGATACACCAATGTTAAACACAATATCTGGTGGAGCGACAGCAAAGCCATTCATTACACATCATAATGCATTAAACATTAATATGTATTTAAGAATAGCAACAGAATTAAATTTAAAAAGACTAATTGTTGGTGGATATGACAAAGTATATGAAATGGGAAGAATTTTTAGGAATGAAGGAATGGACATACGTCATAATCCAGAATTTACAACAATTGAGTTATACGAAGCATATGCAGATTATCACGATATGATGGATATGGTAGAAGAATTATTCTCAAAATGTGCTCTTAAGGTAAAAGGAACAACAAAAGTAAATTATCAAGGACAAGAAATAGATTTAGCACCAGGTTGGAAGAAGATTACAATGATTGACTCTATAAAAGAAGTTACAGGAATTGATTTTAACAAAATAAATTCAGATGAAGAAGCTGTAAAACTTGCAAAAGAAAGAAATATTGAAATACCAGACAAAACCAAAGAAACTAGAGGAGATGTAATCAATTTATTCTTTGAAGAATATGTAGAAAAAACTTTAGTACAACCAACATTTATATATGATTATCCAATTGAAGTATCGCCTTTAGCTAAGAAAAAGAAAGAAGATCCGAGATTAACAGAAAGATTTGAAGCTTTTATTTGTGGACGTGAATATGGAAATGCATTTTCAGAATTAAATGACCCAATTGATCAATATGAAAGATTTAAAAAGCAAGTTGAAGCTCGTGAAGCTGGTGACGAAGAAGCTGGAATGATGGATGAAGACTTTATTCAAGCACTTGAAATTGGTATGCCACCAACAGGAGGATTAGGAATAGGAATTGATAGATTAATTATGTTATTAACAGACAGTGCATCAATAAGAGATGTATTACTATTTCCAACAATGAAACCATTAAATTAATGTGCAATTGGGGACACATCTTTATTAAAAAATAAAATATCATAAAAAAACCAAGGAGGAAAAAATGTTTAATTTTTCATTTGACAAAAGAATGATTTATGTGATTATAGTAATATTAGTATTATTTGCATTTGCACAATATGCAAGCAATCCAGGAGAATTAATAGGACTATTAATAAGTGCTCCAGGAGTACTAATTGCTATAACATTTCATGAATTTGCACATGGATGGGCAGCATATAAATTAGGGGATAATACTGCTAAAATGGAAGGTAGATTAAGTTTAAACCCTCTAGACCATTTAGATCCAATTGGTACGTTAATGTTATTAGTAGCTGGATTTGGATGGGGAAAACCAGTACATGTTAATCCTAGAAATTATACAAGAAAAATGTCAATGGAAAAAGGAGAAGCTATTGTATCTGTTGCTGGACCAGCAATGAATTTAATACTTGCAATTGTTTTTACTATAATTTATTATGCTATATATAAATTTGCAAATGTATCATTTTTAGATTCAACTGCTGGAGGAATAATTTTATCATTAATTAGTAGTACAGTAGCAATAAATATAGGTTTAGGAATTTTTAATTTAATACCATTGCCACCATTAGATGGCTCAAAAATTATTATGCCACTTTTACCATATAATGCAAAAGAATGGTTTAGAAATAATGAGCAAATATTCTATATAATATTTGTAGTAATATGGATAACAGGAATTGCTGGAACAATAATATCTCCAGTAATTAATGCAGTATCAATAGGAATAATGAATATAGGAAGAATGATATTTAGAATATAAAACAAAACATAGACCTGTCCCAAAAAGGGACAAAATGGGTACATTGGTGCCTGTCCCAGAACGGGACAAAAAATTAAAAAAGGAGTAAAAATGAAGAAAGATATTTTGACATTGCGGTATTGAAACAAGTTGTGACGAAACCTCTGTATCTGTTGTAAAAAACGGTAGAGAGGTTCTTTCTAATGTAATAGATACACAAATACCCATTCATGAGAAATATGGTGGAGTTGTGCCAGAAATAGCCTCAAGAAATCACATTGAGGCTATTTCTAGAGTTATGGATAAAGCTTTAAAAGATGCTAATGTAACTATAAAAGATATTGATGCTATAACACCTACTTATGGGCCAGGTTTAGTGGGAACGTTATTAGTAGGTGTTTCTTATGCAAAGGCCTTAGCTTTTGCAAATGATATTCCTTTAGTTGGTGTTAACCATATTCAAGGGCATATTGCTGCTAATTATATTACTTATCCTGATTTGAAGCCACCTTTTTTGTGTGTTATGATGTCAGGTGGAAATACACAAATTATTTATGTTAGGGATTATACAGAATTTGATGTGTTAGGGAAAACAAGAGATGATGCAATAGGAGAGGCTTTTGATAAAGTAGCAAGGGTAGTGGGCTTGGGTTATCCAGGTGGTCCAAAGGTAGACAAGCTTGCACAAGAAGGAGAAGCAAATATTTCTTTACCTAAAACCCATTTTGAGGATAATTCTTTAGATTTTAGCTTTAGTGGAATTAAAACAGCTGTTATAAATTTACATCATAAATCACCAAACATTAATCCAGCAGATTTATGTGCAAGTTTTCAAAGAACAGTAACAGAAACTCTTATAGAAAATGTAGAAAAAGCAATAGATAAAACAGGAATTAAAGTTATTGCATTAGCTGGTGGGGTATCAAGCAATTCATATATTAGGAAGGAATTTATAAAAAAAGAGGCAAATGGAATTAAAGTATATATGCCAGATTTAAAATTATGTACCGATAATGCAGCTATGATAGCTTCAGCTGGGTATTATAATTATATAATAGGAAATAGAAATTATTTAAATTTAAATGCAATACCAAATTTAAAATTATAAAGGAGAAAAAAGATGTCAATTTATACCATAGGTGATTTACATTTATCTTTTCATGAAGACAAGCCAATGAGCATATTTGGAGAAAATTGGCAAAATCATGAAGAAAAGATAAAACAAGATTGGATTAATAAAGTTAAAGAAAATGACTTGGTTGTTATACCAGGTGACTTTTCGTGGTCTACATATTTAAAAGATACCTATGAAGATTTTAAATACATAAATGATTTACCTGGAAAAAAACTATTATTAAAGGGAAATCATGATTATTGGTGGACAACTTTAACTAGTATGAGGACATTTTTGAAAGAAAATAGTTTTGAAAATATTGATTTTATATATAACACGGCATATGAGTTTGAAAATTATATTATTGCGGGAACAAGAGGTTGGAGCCAAAATGATGATGGAGATGATAAAAAATTATTAAACAGAGAAATGGCAAGATTAGAATTATCACTTCAAGAAGCACAAAAATTAAATGAAAATAAAAATAAGGAAATAATTGTATTTTTACATTATCCACCACTTACAACTACTAGTACTGAAATTAATGGTTTTGTAGAAATTATGCAAAAATATAGTGTAAAAAGATGTTATTATGGACATTTGCATAGCATTTCTATAAAGGAAGCGGTAGAAGGAAATTGTTATGGAATTGATTTTAAATTGGTTAGTGCAGATGGTTTGGATTTTCAATTATTAAAAATTTAGTTATATATTTAGGCTTTGAATAATTATATTATTATTAATTGAAAGGAATAATTAAAAAATGGAATTAGATAAAGATGTTAAATATATAAAAGGAGTAGGGCCAAACCGTGTTCAATTGCTAAACAAATTGGGTATATATACACTAAAAGATTTAATAAACTATTATCCAAGAACGTATGAAGACAGGAGCATTCCAAAAAACATAGCAAATTGTGTTGATGGAGAAGAAGTATTAATTGAAGCAGTTGTTTGTAATAAACTTTCAGATGTAAGATTACAAGGAAAAACTATGCAAAAGCTACAAGTAAGGGACGAAACAGGAGGATGTACTATTACATGGTTTAATCAAAGTTATTTAAAAAACAAGTTTGTAATAGGGAAAAAATATAAATTTTATGGAAAAATAAGCAATTATTTTGGAAAAATAACTATGAATTCACCTGTATTTGACGAAAAGGAGAAAAATTTTAATACAGGAAAAATAATACCAATATATCCATTAACTTACCAATTATCGCAAAATGTTTTAAGAAAAATTATGGAAGCGGGACTACTAGAAGTAGAAGGAAAATTAAAAGAAACACTACCAAATTATATATTAGAAAATTATAAATTAGTAGGAATTAACCAAGCAATTAAACAAATTCATTTTCCAAATGAATTAAAAGATTTTGATATAGCTAGAAAAAGGCTCGTTTTTGAAGAATTATTATCAACCCAATTAGCTTTACTATCTTTAAAAAACAGTTATAAAAATGAAGAAAAGGGTATTGCATTTAGTAAAGATGCAAAAATGTCTGATGTTATAAATGAATTACCATTTAAACTTACAAAGGCACAGTTAAGAGTATTAGAAGAAATTGATGAAAATATGGAATCAGAAAAGCCAATGAACAGATTATTACAAGGTGATGTTGGCTCAGGAAAAACAGTAGTTGCAATGTGTGCAGCATATAAAGCTGTAAAATGTGGCTATCAAGCTGCAATAATGGCACCAACAGCAATACTAGCAGCACAACATTTAGAAAACTTTAAAAATATTTTAGAAAAATTAAATGTGAAATGCGAATTACTAACATCTGGCATTTCTAAAAAGAAAAAAGAAAGCATTTTAGAACAATTACAAAAAGGCGAAATTGATATTTTAATTGGTACACATGCTATTATTGAAGAAAATGTTCAATTTAAAAATTTAGGGCTAGTTGTAACAGACGAGCAACACAGATTTGGCGTTAAACAAAGAACAAAAATAGCAGAAAAAGGAAAAAATCCAGATGTACTAGTAATGACAGCAACACCTATACCAAGAACATTAGCATTGATTTTATATGGAGATTTGGATATTTCTATTATAGACGAATTACCACCTAATCGAAAAACAGTAGAAACTTTTGCAGTAAATAAAAATATGACAGAAAGAGTAAATAAGTTTGTTGAAAAACAAATACAAGAAGGACGTCAAGCATATATAGTTTGTCCACTAGTAGAAGAAAATGAAGAATTAGACCTAAAATCTGTTGAAACACTATATAAAACTTATAAAAATGAAATATTTCCACAATATCGAGTTGAATATATCCATGGAAAAATGAAACCAAAAGAAAAAGACGATATAATGGAAAGATTTAAACTAGGAAAAATTGATATATTAATATCAACCACAGTAATTGAAGTTGGTGTAGACGTTCCTAATAGCAATATCATGGTAATTGAAAATGCAGAAAGATTTGGATTAGCGCAATTGCATCAGCTAAGAGGAAGAGTTGGAAGAGGTAACTATCAGTCATATTGCATTTTGAAATACGAAGGAAAAGGCGAAACAGTACGTGAAAGAATGAAAATAATGTGTAGTACAAATGATGGATTTGTCATATCAGAAAAGGACTTAGAATTAAGAGGCTCTGGGGATTTCTTTGGTACAATGCAACATGGATTACCAGAATTTAAAATAGCTAATTTATTTGAAGATATGCCAATATTAAAATCTGTTCAAAGTGTTGCAATTAAAATATTAGATAATGACCCAACATTGGAAAAAGAAGAAAATGTATTATTAAAAGAATTAGTAAAAGATAAATTTATGAAAAGAATTGAAATATAAATTTTAGTAGCACTTCATTAAGTGTATAATGAAGTGCTTGACTTTTGCTATATAAAATAGTATTATAAAAATGTAGTATAAAAAAGGATGTAGATGATATGTTACAAGTAATTATAAAATTGATTGGAGTATTGTTAGTTTTATTAGGAGTTATTCTTATATATGATGCACGAATTTTAACAAAAAAATTTTTTGGATTTGGTGACCAAAATGATGCATCACAAGGTTTAAAAATACTTGGTTTTATAATAGCAATTGTTGGCGGATTGATTGTATATTTTGCTTAAAATCACTTGACAATATGTATAAGAATGTGCTAATATAATCTTATGCGGATGTGGCGGAACTGGTAGACGCGCTGGTCTTAGGAACCAGTGCCAACGGCGTGGGGGTTCGAGTCCCTTCATCCGCACCAGTACAGATGTTTTTATGAGATTTGTGTGTTCATAAAAACATTTTTTATTTTTTATAATAATATTTATAAAAAACATTGAAATATTTATTTTGTTAATATATAATTTTAATAGAAAAAATAGGAGGGATTTTTATGCCAATGGATAATTCAATTATGGAAAATAATATGAACCTAGGAGCTAAATACTTACATCCTCAAAAATTAATGATGTTAGAGGATATGTTATGGACATATAATAATAATGGTGAAATTTCTCAAGTAATGACATTAATCGGTGAATTCGAAGACATGAAAATGGGAACGAGAGAAACAGATTTAGATAGTTTAAAATATCAATTTGAAAATTTTTATGGAGATAAATCAACTATAGAAAAAGCAATTGTGACACTTTCTAAACATGGACCAGAACTATATGAAGCAGTTGGAGGAACATCAATAAATTCTGACCAATTAGACGAAATGAAAAAAGAAAATGCAGTTTTAGAACAAATAAATGAAGAAAGATATGCTCAAAATCCTGAAAGAAGAAATGCAAAATTAGTATTTGCAGGAGATTTAGAACAAGCTGTACAAGTTTTAAATTCAAATTATGAAAAAGGTGAATCAGTAGTTATTGACTACCAAGGTCCAGAAGGTCATTTATTCTATTCAGCAGATGGTCCAACAACTGTTGAAAAATTAAATGAACAAATGAAAGAAAAATTTGACAGAATAATAATTAATGAGAAAAAACAAACACACGGTATAGATGAAGTTAAAGAAGCTTTATCTGAGCAAAGAATAGGAACAGTCAATGAAACAACAAGAGAAGTTAATCAAGCAGTTCGTGAATCACAAAGAGAAGAAAAACAAGGAGAACAAGAAGAACAACTATAAAAATGAATTACAAAGGAGAATAAAAAGTGGTAAGTGTAGAATGTAGTGAAGCTATAACTGAAGTAATAGATATTTTGGATCATATGGAAAGATTTTATATAGATAAAATTCCAGAAAAATTCAAACAATTTTTAATTGAAAATAAATCAAAAGATTATGAATCAAAGCTAGATCATACAAAAAAGCTAAAAGATATAAATTTAAAACAAAAAACAAGAGATATTTTAAGTATAATGTATCTTACTTATTGGTCTAATCCTAATGAAAAAGCAGAATTTGAAAATCTTTTACAAGAAAATGAAGGAAAATATCAAGAAGAATTAAGCGAGAAATATAATCCAAATGATATTTTTAAAAAGCCATCTCAAGAAAATAATTCTATTGAAAATATTGTTGCAAATGAAACTACAGCTATGGTAGAATATAAAGAATCTATATTTAAAAGAATAATAAATAAAATAAAAAGTATATTTATTAGATAAATATTAAAAAGCATTTTCTAAAAAAACTGTAAATGCAATAAATAAGGTATGAATTTATAAAAAATATAGCAGTAATATAAATTGCTATATTTTTTTTGGCACATCATATATTAAAAGAACTTTAAAAAGTATACTTTTTAAATAATTTATGATAAAATGTTAAAGTAGTATAATATAAAAATGGAGAAAAAAATGAAATATCCCGTAGAAAAAAACAAAGAATATATTGTAGATATTATAGACAATGGCTTTGCAGGAGAGGGCATAGCAAAAATAGAAAACTATACTATTTTTATTCCAAATGCTATAAAAGGAGAAAAAGTTAAAATTCTAATTGTAAAGGTTTTAACTTCACATGCATTTGGTAAAATATTAGAAATTATAACCGCTTCCCCATATCGTATTGAAAGTGACTGTGAAACATATAAAAGATGTGGAGGCTGTAATTTAAGACATATAGAATATTCTAAAACTTTAGAAATGAAACAAAATGCAGTACAAAGTCTAATAAATAAGACCTTAAAAAATAAAGTAATAGTGCAACCAGTAATAGGAATGGAAAATCCTTATCATTATAGAAATAAGGCACAATATCCAATTGGACAAGATAAAAATGGCAAGCCTGTTATGGGAGTATTTGCTAATAGAACACACGAAATAATACCAATTTCTAATTGTTTAATTCAAAATAAAATAACAGAGAAAGTAGCCAAATTTATTTTAGATTTTATAGAGAAAAATAACATTAGTATATATAATGAAAAAACAAGAAAAGGTTTAGTACGCCATATTGTAACTAAAATTGGAATAAAGACTAATGAAATAATGTGTATTGTTGTAATAAATGGAAATGAATTTCCAAAAGAAAAAGAATTAGTAGAAGAAATTATTAACCATTTTCCAAATGTAAAAACAATTATGAAAAATATAAATAAGAAAAATACTAATGTGATTTTAGGAGAAAAAAATATTATTTTATATGGTGATGGATATATAAAAGATAAACTAGGAGAATATATTTTCAAAATATCACCTTTATCGTTTTATCAAGTTAATCCTGTTCAAGCAGAAAGATTATATAAAATTGGCGTAGAAGCGGCTAAAATAACAGACAAAGATATAGTTTTTGATTTGTATTGTGGCATTGGCACAATTTCTTTATTTATGTCTAAGTATGCTAAAAAAGTATATGGTATTGAAATTGTGAAAGAAGCAGTAGAAATGGCTAAAGAAAATGCTGTATTAAACAAAGTTGATAATATTGAATTTTTAAATGGTGATGTTGAAAAGATTTTTAATGATTTGATAAATGATAAAAATGTAATACCAAATATTGTAATGGCAGATCCTCCTAGAAAGGGATTAGATAAACAAACTATTAATAATATTTTACGTTTAAAACCTAAAAAATTTGTTTATATTAGTTGTAATCCAGCTACTTTGGTTAGAGATTTAGCTATCTTGGAAGAGTTGTATGATATAGAATATATACAGCCTGTAGATATGTTTCCGTTTACGAGCCATCTGGAGTGCGTGGCAGTGCTACAATTAAAAGAGAAGAAGAATATAAAACATTAGATAATTTTAAACAGATTTCCTATGTTTTTATAGAAAAATTTTAGAAAAGTATATTGAAATTGAATTATAAAGAATACCATTATTAGAGAAGGGAAAACAGAATCATGAATTTAAGAGAACAAATTGAAAAATATAAGCCATATAATGAGCAAGAA
>CANQTU010000028.1 GCA_947626925.1 uncultured Clostridia bacterium
CAAGAAATGGAATTTGGAAGAGCAAAATCAGCAATATTTTTTCCTCTTTATATTGACAATGTTTATATAGGATATTGGATTATGGAGAGTGGTACACCTCATGATTTTGATAATGTAGATACAACAGTTCTAGAAGTTATAAAAGAAAATATTGTTTCAGTACTAAAAACCGTTGTTCATCAAAAAACTCTAGAATCTATTGTAAGAAAAGACTTATTTACAGGGTTATATTCTGAAGAATATTTATACGGAGAAGGTAAAAAAATTATTGATCAATATACTAAATCTACTATATGTATGTTTAGTATTATAAATATTCAAGAAATTAATAGAAATTATTGTAGAGAATTAGGAAACAAAGTAATTACTCAAATTAGTGAATATATAACTAGCACTATAGCTGATGAATATGTATTTGTAAGATACATGGGACCAAAATTTGTTATTGTATTTTCAGGAGTAGAATCTGATAGTGTAGCTGATTTCTTAAATGAAATAAAAGAAAATATCGAAAGTACTCCTATAGAATTGACAGATGAAGAAAGAAAAGAATTAACCCTTGAAGTAAAGCCAATAACAAACAAAGCAGAAAATAAATCTGATTGTAAACAAGTTGCAATACCAAAATTAAATTTTGTAATATCATCTTATTATAAAGGTACAGGATTAGAAGAGGTTTTGAAGAAATTAGAGGAATACTTAGATAATGCAGATAGTCAAGAAAGTGATATAACCAATATTTAAAAAGGAGGAATTAGCTATGGAATTTGACAAAACAATGCATTTTGAAGTAGAAAGAGAAGCAAATACAAAATGTAAAGAAATTTTAAAAGAAGTTTATGAAGCTTTAGTTGAAAAAGGATATAATCCAATTAATCAAATTGTTGGATATATTTTATCTGGTGATCCAACTTATATAACAAGCCATAAAGATGCTAGAAATAAAATAAGAACAGTTGAAAGAGATGAACTGTTAGAAAAAATGGTAAAAAATTATATAGGATTAGAAGAATAAAAGATGAGAATATTAGGAATTGATTATGGAGAAGCTAGAGTAGGAATTGCCATTACAGATGCTTTGAATATTACTGCACAAGGACTAGAAACAATACAAAGAAACAATTCTGATAAAATAATTTTAAAAAGACTAGATGAAATTATGCAAAATTACGAAATTGGAACAATTGTAGTTGGTATGCCATTGCATTTAAATGGTACAATATCTGAAAGAGCAAAAATTACACAAGAGTTTGTTCATAAACTAAAATGTAAGTATAATAAAATAAAAATAGAAACTATAGACGAAAGATTAACAACTGTGGAAGCACATAAAACAATGAATTTTTTAGATATTAATAAGAATAAAAAGAAAAATATAGTAGATACTATATCTGCAGTTTATATTTTAGAGACATACTTAAATAAAATAAAAAATTCATCAAATGATATTAAATAAGTTATTATATTAATTTAAATATAATGAATTAAATTTGAAAGGAGAAAAATATGGAAGAAAATTTTGAAGGAGAAGAATTAGACAATATCATAATATTAAATGATGAAGAAGGAAATGAAGTAAAATTTGAGTTTTTAGATTTAGTAGAGTTAGATGATGAAGAATATGTAGTATTATTACCTGTTACAGAAGAAGGAGAAGAAGAAGAAGGAGAAGTTGTTATCTTAAAAGTAGAAGATACAGATGATGAAAATGCAGATGAAGAATCTTATGTAAGTATTGAAGATGAAGAAATATTAAATAAAGTTTTTGAAATATTTAAAGAAAAATTCAAAGATGACTTTGATTTTGTAGATTAGTAAATCAAAAGGCGGTAAAACCGTCTTTTTTACTAAAAATAAGGAGGAAAACAAATGAAAAATTTTTCAACATGGATGTTAGTAATGTTTATGGCAATGTTTTGGATTCTCAGAATAGTTGTTGCTTTTACATATGAATTGGGAATAGATTTTGGTGGAATACAACCATTTAATCAAACAATGGAAATTATCTTATTGTTTGTAGTATTGCTATGTATGATATTAATTGTAAAAAGAAAGATGATAGGTGCACTAATCTATTTATTAGCTTATGGAATGTATTTTGGTACTAATTTATTAACAGGAATGACAAATATACTATCTGCTAGTTCTGATATAAATATAGCTGATGTTGGGTTATATTTAAATACATTTATATCTTTAATTGGAATTGTAATTCCAATTGCTATTTTGTTTGATTTATTATTAGATAAAAATAGAAAAGCACACCCAAAAGATAAAAAAACAGATTGGTTTTATCAAGATGAAAAATTTGATAGACAAATGGATGAAAGAGCAGATAAAAATAATTATAGAACATTATAATTGATAAAAAATATTCATATAAATTAGACTAATATCAAACTAGGAGCAAAAAACTATGAATAAAATTTTTTTAGCACAACTTGTTGGGATTTTTGCAATTCTATTTTGGGTAATAAGTATTCAAAAAAAAGAACAATATAAAATTTTATTTCTTCAAGCATTTGCTAACTTATGCTATACTATACAATATACATTGCTTGGAGTTTTTTCTGCTTCATCTATGAATTTTTTGTCGTTTATTAAGAGTTATGTGTTTTATAAAAAAAGAAAAGCTAAAAAAGACATATCAAGTACATGGCTTATATTATTTATTCTTTTATTAATTATATTAGGATTATTAACATATGATAATTATTTTTCATTAATACCAATTATAATAACATTATTTTACACAATATCGTCTTGGATGAAAGATTCTAAGTGGATAAGAATTGTATTTTTAGTGGCAGCTTTTATTTGGATTTATTATAATTACGTAGTTGGTGCTTATGTTTGTATAGTAGGTAATATATTTGAGATAATATCTGGAATAGTATCATTAATTAGATTTTCTGAAAATAAAAAATAAAATTATTAGGAGATAAAAATGAGTAATAAAGAAAATGAAGTAAAAACAAATATCAACTGGTACCCTGGTCACATGGCAAAAACAAGAAGACAAATAGAAAATGATTTGAAAATGATAGACATTGTAATTGAATTACTAGATAGTAGAATTCCAATTTCTAGTCAAAATCCTGACATAGCTAAAATCATAAAAGGAAAGAAAAAAATAATAGTATTAAATAAATGTGATTTAGCTGACGAAAACCAAAATCAGTTGTGGCAAAAACATTTTGAAAATAATGAAATTCCAGCTGTACTTGTAGATTCCAATTCAGGAAAAGGAATAGAACAATGCATAAGAAAAATAGAAGAAATTATGAATACCGATTTAAGCAAACAAGCAGAAAAAGGAAGAATTGGAAGAAAGATAAGAGCAATGGTATTAGGAATTCCAAATGTAGGTAAATCCTCATTTATTAACCGTATTTCTAAAAGGACAACAGCAGGTGTTGGCAATAAACCAGGAGTTACAAAACAAAAACAATGGATTAGAATTAATGACAAAATAGAATTATTGGACACACCAGGAGTTTTGTGGCCAAAATTCGAAAGTGAGCAAATTGCATTAAACCTTGCTTTTACAGGAACAATTAAAGAAGACATACTAGAAAGAACAGAAATTGCATATCATTTGACCAAATTTCTAATAGAAAATTATCAAACAAATTTATGCGAAAGATATAAAGTACCACAAGAAACAATAAAAGAGATGTTAAAACAAGACAAACCAGAAAATGAAAACATTTATGAAATAATGCTAACAATAGGAAAGAAAAGAGGTTGTATATTATCTGGTGGAAGAATTGACGAAGAAAAAACAGCAAGAATTTTGCTTGATGAATTTAAAAATGGAATTATTGGAAAAATTACTATTGAAACTATATAAAGGGGAATATATGGAAGAATTTATAGAATTAAACAGACCAGAAGAAGAAATTAATTTACTTTCACCACTTACATGGGCATATGTAGGAGACTGCATATATGAATTATATATTAGGACACATTTTGTTAACACTACCAATTTAAAACCGCACCAATTACACATAGAAACAATAAAATATGTAAAAGCAAAAAGTCAGGCAGAACTACTACAAAAAATACAAGACAAACTGACTGAAGAAGAAAAAGAAATAGTAAGAAGAGGACGAAACGTGCAGAACCACCACTTGCCTAAAAATTCAAATGTACAAGAATATATGCATGCTACAGCTTTTGAAGCTTTAATAGGTTATTTATACTTAACGAAAAAATGGGAAAGATTAAAAACAATTTTAGTAGAGAGTCTATTTTAAAAATATAATATAATTTATTAAAATATTGTAAAAAAATGAAAAGAGGAAGAAAAATTATGAAAAAAATAAATGCTAAAACCCTTGGGGCTGTACACACACACACACACACACACTTATATTTACTAAAATGTTAATTAGTATATCAATTGTAGTGCTTCTAGTAGCTATATCTATTATAATAAGAATACCAAAACAAGGTGACGAATATAAAAATTCAGATGCAACCTATCATGTTTTATTAACTATGAAGTGTTATGAGGAAACTCCAATTAATATTCATAAGTTTTTACCACTTATAAATTTTCGGAGATAATGGAGACAAATATATATCATGGGGAGCATGTTTAGAAGACAAAAATGTTGGAGGAATTTATTATTATACATCATTTTCACCAGCTTGCTTTGCACTACCATATTTTTTTATAAAAGCATTTAATTTACCAATTAATATATATAGTTTATATGCTTTTAATTCTGTAATTTGCATATTTACATTAGTTTTTATGATTATTATATTTTGTAAAATGTTTTCTAAAAAAATTAATAAGTATTTAATAATTATTTTTACAGCTTTAATATATTTATTTCAACTTGAAGTAATGCATTCGCAGGGAATAATTTATTGGATACATTCTATTTCGCAATTATTATTAGCTATACAATTTTTTAGTTTCTTAAAATATGATGAAAGTAAAATTGCAAAAATATCATTTTATTTTATTTGCCTGCTAATGCCATATATAGAATGGACTGGTTATATTAGTAATCTAACATTTGCACTAATATTCTTTATAAAGAATATTTTAGATAATAAAAAAATTACACTTAAATCTTTTATTAAACCAGTATTTATTGCTATATTAACTATATTATCATTTGGAATATTTTTAGGCCATTTTGCATTAAATTTAAATTTTAATGATTTTTGTCACAATTTATATGCAAGATTTTTTGGAAGAAATTTTACTGTATCAACCGTGAAAATTACTGATTTAGTAAAAGGATATTTAATTTCATATCAATATGTTCTTTTATTATGCTTAACTTTAATAATAACAATATTAAGTTTGAAAAAATATAGAAATCAATTATGGTCTCTAGTAAAAGAATACAAATACTTAATTATTTTTTCTATATTAATATTAGTTGAAAACTTACTTCTTTTAGAACATGCAGTTACATATAGTTTTGATAGACTTAAATTTACTTTTTTACTTTTAACAGTATTTTTTATAATTCTTTCTACCATTTATAAGTGTGATAAAAATGGCAAAAAGTTTATTACTAATCTATTACTTATTCTATTAGTTGGTATATCTGTAACTAATATTATTGAATATAAAAAAGGTAAAAATGATTATATAGTTGGGAATCCGTATTTAGATAGTGATAAAATAGTAGCTGAATATGTAGAAAACAACTTTAATCATGATAATAGTGTAATATGTAATAATTATGGAGTTAGAGGTTACTTAGAATTATTATTTCATAGAAGTATTTATGAATTTACTACATATCAACAAGCTCAGGAGATAGGTAAAAACGAAAATAAAAGATACGTAATATATTTAAGAACAGTTTTTCAAGGAAACGTTATAAACTTTGTTGTAAAAGATTTTGAAACAAACAAACAGTATAATATGTATCCAAAAGAAAATGAAATTATAATTGAAGAAATTGATGAGAATGCAGAAATAAAGCAAGAAGTAAATTTATAATTTTAAAAAAGTTCTTATAGATAAAGGGTTGTAAAATATTAGAAAATATGTTAAAATATATAATGTGGTAAAAAACACCATTCCGTCAAGAAAATAAGACGGAATGGCTTTTCCAATAGTGAGGATGTGAAAATAAAATGACAAAAAATTTAGAATATTATTTAGATTCTAGAATTTACAGTACTGAAGAAGTGCAAAAAAGTATTGATAAAACTAAAAAAGATTTTCCAAATAAAAATGTAAAAGTAACATTAGCTTTAAATGATTTTGGCGTTTATGTTATAACTTTTAAATTTGAAAATAAAAATACTTTGTTTGATAAAATAAAAATACAATTTAGAAAAAAATTCAAAAAACAATTATTGTTAGAAGAATATTCTAGTAAACCTCAGTATGGAAAATATAGAAAAACTAAAACCTATCGACCTTATTAAAACCTTAACTAGAGAAAACTTGGGAAGGAATGAAAGTAATGAAAGATCAAATTGCAAAAATAAAAGAAAATTCAATAAAAGAAATTAGTAATTGCAAAGATGAAAAAGACTTAAATGGCTTAAAAGTAAAATATTTAGGCAAAAAAGGAGAACTAACTGCTGTATTAAGAGGTATGGGTTCTATTGCACCAGAAGAAAGGCCTATAATTGGTAGTTTAGTAAACCAAGTAAGAGATGAACTAGAGGCAATTATTCAAGAAAAAGAAAAAGAACTAAAAAAGCAAGAGTTAGAAACAAGATTAGAAACTGAAAATATTGATGTAACTGAGCCAAGCAAAAAAGTAAAATTAGGAACATTACATCCAATTACACAAATTATTGATGAAGTAGAAGAAATATTTTTAGGTATGGGATACCAAATAGCAGATGGACCAGAGGTAGAAAAAGCAATTTACAATTTTGACAAATTAAATACTCCTCCAGACCATCCAGCAAGAGACTTACAAGATACTTTTTATATAAACGAAAATATCGTTTTAAGAAGCCAAACTTCTCCTGTGCAAGCAAGAGTTATGGAAGAACAAAAACCACCAATAAAAATAATTTGTCCAGGAGCAGTTTATCGTTCAGACACAGTTGATGCAACTCATTCACCAGTATTCCATCAGATTGAAGGATTAGTAGTCGATAAAAACATATCTATGACAGATTTAAAAGGAACATTAGAAATGTTTGCTAAAAAATGTCTAGGGGAAAACACAAAAATAAGATTTAGACCACATCATTTCCCATTTACTGAACCAAGTGCAGAGGCAGATGTTTCATGCTTTGTTTGTGGTGGAAAAGGCTGTAAAGTTTGCAAAGGCGAAGGTTGGATAGAATTGTTAGGATGTGGAATGGTTCATCCAAATGTATTAAAAAATTGTGGGATAGACCCAGAAGAATATTCTGGATTTGCCTTTGGATTTGGTGTAGAAAGAATTGCAATGGCAAAATTCGGAATTGAAGATATGAGATTACTATTTGAAAATGATATAAGATTTTTAAAACAATTTTAATATACATATAAATTAATTAAAATTTTAGTTAATTAAGGAGCGTAAAAATAATGAAGAGAAAAACTTATACTTTTGAAAAAGACAAAAGCAAAAATTATACATATGAAATAGGTAAAAAAAGAACAAAAACTTTTGGACCAAGTAAAAAAAATGAAGCTTACATTAGAGAAATAAAAAATATTTTACTGGAAAAACCTGAAACAGAAACAGAGGCAAAATATGATGCAAATGGAAATTACACAATTATTTTGAAAATTCCTGATTGGAAAGATAGACTTAAATTTATTAGTACAGCTAAACCAGTTACTGAAAAGCAATATGGAGATTATCAACAAGCAAAAGGTTATAGAGATTTTAATGCAAGATAAAATAGAGATTAAAGGAGAAAAATAATGAAAGCAAGTGTAGAATGGTTAAGTGAATATAGTCAAATAGATGTAGATGTAACTACATTAGGTGATATTTTAACAATGACAGGTTCTAAAGTAGAAGCAATTGAGCAATTAGGAAATAATATAAAAAATGTTGTTGTTGGAAAAATTCTAGAAATTGAAAAACATCCAGATGCAGATAAATTAGTAGTAACAAAAGTAGATGTGGGAAACGAAAAACTACAAATTGTTACTGGTGCTAAAAATATTCAAGTTGGAGATATTGTGCCTATTGCTAAAGATGGATCTGATCTACCAAATGGTGTAAAAATTAAAACAGGAAAATTAAGAGGAATTGACTCTTGTGGAATGATGTGTTCACTAGGTGAATTAAATCTTGACATTGCAAATTACCCTAATCAAGTTGAAGATGGCATAATGATTTTAGACAAAAGTTATGAAAAATATTTAGGTAAAGATATTGTTGATGTTTTAAATCTAAAAGAGGATATTATTGACTTCGAAATTACATCAAATAGACCAGATTGCTTATCTATTGAAGGATTAGGTAGAGAAACAGCCGCTTCCTTAAATAAACCATTTAGAAATCCTAGAAAAAATCTTGATTCATTAGAAATAGAAAATAAAAAAGAATTAGAGGGACTAAAAGTTGATATAACAGCCCCTGATTTATGTTATAGATATGTTGCAAGAGTTGTAAAAGATGTAAAAATTGAGCCATCTCCAGAATGGCTAGTAAGAAGATTAAGGGCTTGTGGAGTTAGAAGCATAAACAACATTGTTGATATTACTAACTATGTTATGTTAGAAATGGGACAACCAATGCATGCTTTTGACATCAATTCAATTGAAGGAAAACACATAACTGTAAGAAGAGCAAAAAAAGGAGAAAAAATAACAACATTAGATGAACAAGAAAGAGAATTAAGTGAAGAGAATTTAGTTATAGCTGATGATAAAAAAGCAGTTGCAATAGCAGGGGTAATGGGAGGATTAAATTCTGAAATTGAAGCAGATACAAAAACAGTTGTATTTGAATCTGCGGTATTTAATGGTGCAAGTGTAAGAAAAACTGCAAAAAAAGTAGGATTAAGAACAGAAAGTTCATCTAGATTTGAAAAAGGTTTATCACAAGAAAATGCACTAAGAGCAGCCAATAGAGCAGTTGAATTAGTAGAATTAATAGGAGCTGGTAAAGCAGTAGATGGAAAAATTGACGTTTATCCAACTAAACAATTAATAAATAAAATTCCATTAGAAGTTGAAAAAATAAATAATCTATTAGGAACAAACCTAACAAAACAAGAAATGATATCTATATTAAAAAAATTAGATATTAAAGTAGAAAATGACATTGTAATAAGCCCTTATTTTAGAACAGACTTAGAATTTGTAGCAGATATTGCAGAAGAAATAGGTCGTTTTTATGGATATGATAAATTAGAATCTACTCTAATAAAGGCGGATACAACTTTAGGAATTAGAAATAAACAACAAAATATCGAAAAGAAAGTAAAAGAAACATTAGTAAATAGCGGATTCTCAGAAATTTATACATATGGATTTGTTAGTAAAAAAGATTTAGAACTGTCAAATATAAGTAATGATAAAGTAAAAAATGCAATTATAATACAAAATCCATTAAGTGATGAATACAAATTAATGAGATTATCTACTATACCAAGTATGATGCAAACATTAGCAATTAACAATAACAAAAAAAATCAAGATGTAAAATTATTTGAAATAGCAAGAAGTTATAAAAATGAAAAACAAGAAGTAGAAAATGGTGAAGTTCCTTTACAAGAAGAGATTTTAACTATTGGAATGTATGGAAAAAATGAAGATTTTTATACATTAAAAGGAAACATAGAAAATATCTTAGAAGCTATAAATATCAACCATTATAACGTTGAAAAAGAAACAAAAAATGCCTCATATCACCCAGGAAGATGTGCAAATATTAAAATAGGAAAAGACTGTATAGCAACATTAGGAGAGGTACATCCAGAGGTTTTATATAATTATGATATAGAAAAAAGAGCTTACATTGCAGAATTAAATATAACAAAATTAGTAAAATATGCAAGAGCAAATAAAAAATACACTGAAGTACCAAAATTTCCAGCAGTAGAAAGAGACATAGCTATTATAGTAGACGAAAAAGTTGAAGTTGGACAAATAGAAAAACTAATAATGAAAAAAGCTAAAAAATTACTAGAAAATTTACAATTATTTGATATTTATAGGAACGAAAAAATAGGAGAAAACAAAAAAAGTGTAGCATATTCTTTAATTTTCCGTGATAAATCAAAAACACTAAGTGATGAAGAAGTAAATACAATTATGGATGAAATAATTTCCGAATTAGAAAAAACATTAGGAGCAGAACTTAGAAAATAAATATTTATAAAAATTTATAAAAAAGTATAGACAAAAAACAAAAAATATAATATGATGTAAATATCAAGAAACTAATCCACAAAGGAGGAAACAAAAAATGGAAGAAGAAGTAAAAAACACAAATAAAAAAAGATTATCTCCGGAAGCTACTATTTTATTAACTCTAGGAGCAACTGCACTTGCTGTTATTGTATATAGACTATTATATTTTATTATTACAGGTGCTTAAATCAAGTAAAATATAAAAGAGCGTTCCATTTGGGACGTTTTTTTTGTGCCCATTCTGGGACAGGCACTAGTTTACATTTTCATTTAGGAAATTTTGCAAAAAGACTTGACAAATCTAAAAAAATAGTGTAAAGTATATTAGCATTACAAAATTAGAAAAGAGGTAGTTTCTATGGAAAAAAATGTACAAATAAGTATGTTAAACCAATTTTATGGCAAATTGTTAACACAAAAGCAGTACGAAATCATAGATGACTACTATAATCAAGACTTGTCACTATCTGAAATTGCAGAAAATAATCAAATTACAAGACAAGCAGTTAGGGACATTTTGAAGAAAGGGGAGAATAAGCTTTTCAAGTACGAGGAAAAGTTGCAGTTTATGAAAAGGACATTAAAACAAGAAAAGAAAATCAAAAAAGTTTTATCAGAATTAACAAAAATTCAACAAAATGATTCAGACAAACAAATTGCATGCATCTTAGAAAACATCAAAAAAGAATTAAATTGTTTAGTTTAAGGAGTGAATAACATGGCTTTTGAAGGATTATCTTCTAGATTACAAGAAATAACAAGAAAAATTAGAGGTAAAGCAAGAATAACCGAATCAGATTTAAAAGAAATGCTAAGAGAGGTAAAGCTTGCACTTTTAGAGGCTGATGTTAATTATAAAATTGTAAAAGATTTTGTTAGTGTAATTCGGAGAAAAAGCCTTAGGTCAAGATGTTTTAAAATCGCTAACACCAGGTCAACAAGTTATAAAAATTGTAAAAGATGAACTTGTTGAATTATTAGGGGGAACAGAAAGCAAAATCAATTTTACTCCAAATCCACCAACAATAATCATGTTAGTAGGTTTGCAAGGCTCAGGTAAGACTACAACAGCGGGAAAGCTTGCTAATTTATTAAGAAAGCAAGGAAAAAAACCATTGTTAGTAGCATGTGATGTTTACCGTCCAGCAGCTATTAAACAATTACAGGTAGTTGGCAAACAGCTAAATATTCCTGTTTTTGCAAATGAAAACTCAAAAGATGTAGTTCATATAGCAAAACAGGCTATTTCAACAGCAATTTCAAAATTAAATGATGTAATAATATTAGATACAGCAGGACGTTTGCATATTGATGAAGCATTAATGCAAGAGTTAAAAGAATTAAAGGCAAATAGTAAACCACATGAAATATTACTAGTTGTTGATAGTATGACAGGTCAAGATGCAGTTAATGTAGCTGAAAAATTTAATAATGACCTTGGAATTGATGGTGTTGTACTAACGAAATTAGATGGTGATACTAGAGGTGGTGCAGCTTTATCAGTAAAAAAAGTAACAGGTAAGCCAATAAAATTTGCAGCAACAGGAGAAAAACTTAGTGATATAGAAACATTCCACCCTGACAGAATGGCACAAAGAATTCTAGGAATGGGAGATATTTTATCTGTTATTGAAAAGGCAGAAGAAGCATTTGATATAGAAGAAGCTGAAAAGCTCGAAAAACAATTAAAGAAAAAAGAATTAGACTTAGATGATTATTTAGCACAACTTAGACAAGTTAAAAAAATGGGTTCTTTTTCTTCTTTATTAAAAATGATACCAGGAATGAATCAAATTAAAGATTTAAAAGTTGATGATAAAGAATTTGTGAAAATTGAAGCAATTATATGTTCTATGACCAAACAGGAAAAACGTAATACAAAACTTTTAAATGCTAGTCGTAGACAACGTATAGCAAAAGGTAGTGGAACATCAGTACAAGATATTAATAAATTTATTAAATCATTTGAAATGACACAGAAAATGATGAAAAAAATGCAAAGTAATAAAGGAGGCTTCAAAAAACTTTTAAATGGAATTGATGAAAACTCCTTAAAGAATTTTAAAATTTAATTTATGTTATTAATTTTTTATATTTATAAATAAATAAAAAGGAAGAGGTGAAGCAAATGGTAAAAATTAGATTACAAAGACAAGGAAAGAAAAAAGCTCCATTTTATCATATTGTAGTGGCAGATTCAAGAAGCCCAAGAGATGGTAAAATAATTGAGCAATTAGGTACTTATGACCCAATGACAGATCCAGCAACTATTAGTCTAGATAAAGAAAAAGTAGAAAAATGGATAAAAAATGGTGCAAAGCCAACAGACACAGTGAAGGCATTAATTGAAAATGCTAAATAATTAAAACATTTTTCAAAATGGAGGAACTAGAAATGAAAGAGATTTTAGAAACAATTATTTTAAACTTAGTAGATAATAAAGAAGCAGTTGAAATCAATGAAGTAGAAGGGGAAAAATCAATTGTTTTTGAAGTTAAAGTTGCTGATGGCGATATGGGAAAAGTAATAGGAAAGCAAGGAAGACTTGCAAAATCAATTCGTACTGTTATGAAAGCAGTAGCTTCAAAAGAACAAAAAAGAGTTTCTGTTGAATTTATTGGATAATGGAGTTTAAAATATGACAAGATATCTCGAAATTGGTCAAATAGTTAATACTTTCGGTATTAAAGGAATGGTTAAAATAAATCCATTTACTGATGATATTAAAAGATTTGACAAATTAAAAACAATATATATTGAAAGCAAAAAAATCAAAAAAGAATATGAAATTGAAGAAATTAAATATCATAAAAATATGGTATTAATGAAACTAAAAGGTATAAATACACTAGAAGAAGCAGAACAATTACGTCAAAGCTATCTATTAGTAGATAGAGAAAAGGAAGAACCTTTAGAAGAAGGAATTTATTATATAGTTGATTTACTTGGACTGCCAGTTTATACAGATGAAGGGGTTTTACTTGGAAAAGTAGATGATATCTTCAATACAGGAAGCAATGATATATATGTTGTAAAAAATGAATTAGGTAAGCAAATTCTTTTACCAGGAATACCAGATGTTTTAAAAAAGGTTGACTTGGAAGAAAAAAGAATAACAGTTCACTTAATTCCAGGTTTAATGTAAAAATAATGGAGGATAATATGAAATTTGATGTTTTAACTCTTTTCCCTGAAATGTTTGAACCAGTAAAGCAAAGTATTTTAGGAAAAGCAGTTGAAAAAGAACTAATAAATATTAATTTAATAAATATTAGAGATTTTTCAGAAGACAAACATAAAAAAGTAGATGATACTCCATATGGTGGTGGAGCAGGAATGGTTATGATGCCAGATGTGGTATACCGTGCCTATAATTCTATAAAAGAAAAAGATGCTAAAGTTATTTATATGTCACCACAAGGAAAAACATTAAACCAAAAAATGGTCGAAAATTTAAGTAAAGAAAATCATATAATTTTGCTTTGTGGTCATTATGAAGGAATTGATCAAAGAGTTTTAGACAAAATTGTAGATGAAGAAATTTCAATTGGCGATTATGTATTAACAGGTGGCGAACTTCCAGCAATGGTGCTTATAGATAGTGTAAGCAGATATGTAACAGGTGTTTTAAAACCAGATTCAATACAAGAAGAAAGCTTTTCAAATGGACTTTTGGAATATCCTCAATATACAAGACCAGAAGTTTTTAAAGGCGAAAAAGTGCCAGAAGTTTTATTATCAGGACATCATGAAAAAATCCAAGAATGGCGCAAAGAAAAATCTTTAGAAATAACCAAAAATAAAAGACCAGATTTATTAAAAAAATAAAGTGAAGTGCTGAAATTTAAAAGCACCGCTCATGAATGAAAAGAAGGAGGTAAATTTAAATGGATATTATAAAATCTATTGAACATGAACAATTAAAAAACAAAATACCAGAATTAAAAGTTGGTAATAC